>NZ_JADIJP010000021.1:0-93850 GCF_017355285.1 Methylobacterium sp. SD274
ACGATCCGACGGCCGACCGCCCCACTCCGGACGGCCATCCGGGGTGGGGCATTCCTCACGGAACACGGCGACCATAATCCAAGTCGCTATTGCAAGGCGCCCCTGGGGATTGACCGAGGCGCGATCGTTACCCACATCATGGGCGTTCCAGGGAGATCCCCGTCAAGGGGCTGAGAAACCGATGAGCTTGGGCCATGAGCCCGGGCGGCGCGGAAATCCTTTGAACCTGAACCGGCTCATACCGGCGTAGGGATTGGACCGCGGGTTTCTCTCGAAGGGAGCTCGGCACGCTTCGGATCGGAGCTGAAGGACACCAATCTTTGCGAAGCATCGCGGAGGTTCCTTTTGGACGTCTCAGCTAATCCGACCATCGGTTCCCGTAGAGCGACGGGTATCGTCATTGATAGCAACGCTTTGCCAACCCGAAGCGATGTCGTCGTTGTGGGCGCAGGATTGATCGGTCTCTCTTGTGCGTGGCGTCTGGCTCAAGCCGGGCTAAGCGTCACGGTCATCGAGCGCGACACCGTCGGCGTCGGCGCGAGCCTCGCCGCAACGGGGATGCTGGCACCGGCTGCGGAGCATGAGCCGGGTTCGGATCCTCTACTGCCTCTGGCGCTTGAAAGCTTGGCACGCTGGCCGGGCTTTCGCGACGAACTCCAGGCCGCCTCGGGTATCAGCATCGACTACCGGGAGGAGGGGACTCTCGTCGTAGCCATCGGTCGCGATGAGGTCGACCGCCTTCGATTTCGGCACGACCTGCAGATCCGGTCTGGACTTTCCGCCCGCTGGTTGCCGGGGTCGGAGGTTCGTGCTCTGGAGCCTACCCTACGCCCCTCCGTGACGGCTGGTCTGTTCTGCCCTGACGACCATCAGGTCGATCCACGTCTCGTGATGGCCGGGCTCACCCGCGCCAATCAGGCTGCCGGTGTCACAATCGTCGAGCAATGCGCAGTGGAGGCGCTCGATTGGGTAGGCGACCGGGTCTGCGGTGCTGCCACGTCTCGCGGGCATATCTCGGCGGCGACCCTGATCCTTGCAACCGGTGCCTGGAGCGGCGACGCCAGCCTTCTTCCCGATGAACTTGCTTTGCCGGTGAGACCGTTGCGGGGTCAATCTCTGGCGCTGAAGACTACAACACGGACGGGCAATCTCTCGCACATGGTCTGGACCGAGCAGGTCCATATGGCCCCGAAGGCAGATGGCCATCTCATCATAGGCGCCACGGTCGAGGATTGCGGCTTCGTCCCCGGCGTCACCGCCGGTGGTCTTTATGCGTTGTTAGAGGGAGCGCGTCGGGTTCTACCCGGCATTGAGGAGATGGAGGTCGAGGCGGTCTGGAGTGGTTTTCGGCCAACCTCCGATGACGATGCGCCGATCATCGATACTCTGGCTCCTGGCCTCGTGGTCGCCACCGGGCATCACCGCAACGGATATCTCCTCGCTCCGGCCACGGCCGATTGCGTGGCCGAGCTCGTTACCACCGGCGCGTTACCCGATATCGCAAGCAGTTTCGGTCTCGCTCGATTCCACCGATCTGTGCAGCGCGAGAGGAGGGCCTTCGCATGAAGATCAGCATCAACGGACAGCCTCGCGAGATCGAGGCCGGAGATGTGTCGGCGCTCTTCCGGCTCGAGGCGGAGCAGACCGGAATTGAGAGCCCGCAGGGCATTGCCATCGCGGTGAACGGCACGGTCGTTCGCCGGCGGGATTGGGAGACGACCGCCATCACGGAAGGCGACAAGGTCGAGATCGTGCGTGCCATGCAGGGCGGATAGCCGGAGGACAATCATCATGAACGGACGTACGATCGAAACTGCTGCGGACGATGCATTGGTCATCGCTGGCGTGGCCTTGAGCTCCCGCCTTTTCATCGGCACTGCGGGTTATCCAACGCAGAGCATCATGGTCGATGCGGTCGAAGCATCCGGTGCAGAGGTCGTCACCGCCTCGATTCGCCGCGTCTCGCTGCAAGGCCATGGTTCGGATACCGTGCGGCGCCTGAAGGGCTATCGTTTCCTGCCCAATACTGCCGGCTGCGAGACTGCTCGCGATGCGATTATGACCGCCGATCTCGCCCGTGAAGCCCTCGATACGAACTGGATAAAGGTCGAAGTCATCGGTGACCGGGAAACGCTCTACCCGGACGTGTCCGAATTGCTGGCCGCTTGTCGCCATCTCGTCGATGATGGGTTCGTCGTTCTGCCCTATTGCAATGACGACCCCGTCGTATGTCAGCGGCTTGCTGATATCGGCTGCGCGGCGGTGATGCCGATGGGCTCCCTGATCGGGTCTGGTATGGGGGTCGCCAACCCCGCTAATCTCGAACTGATCTGTCGGCGGGCCAGTGTGCCGGTCATTGTCGATGCCGGAATCGGCACCGCTTCCGATGCTGTGGTCGCCATGGAACTCGGCGCGGCGGGCTGTCTTCTCAATACCGCTGTGGCCAAAGCGGACGATCCGGTTCGCATGGCTCGCGCCATGCGTCATGCGGTCGAGGCCGGTCGCCTCGCCCATCTTGCTGGCCGAATCCCTAAGCGAGGCCGCGCCGATCCGTCGAGCCCGCAGCTCGGTCTCGTGGGCTCGTGATGCCGAAACCATCAGGTCTACTCGTCGTAACGGACCGGACGGGGAGTGACATCCCGTTGGTTGAAAGGGTCGAGGCGGCCCTCGCCGGCGGTGTCCGCTGGATCTGGTTCAGGGACCGCGATCTCGACGCGGCCTCTCGCCAATCCCTTGCCGAAGACCTGATCATTCCGGTGCGTAGGATGGGTGCCGCTTTCATTGTGGGGGGAGACGTGGCGCTCGCCTGTGCGATCGGAGCAGACGGTGTCCATCTCGGTGGTGGCGCCAAGCGAGAGGATATCCTTTCGGCAAAGCAACAACTTCCATCCGTATGCCTGGTTGGCATCTCGGCCCATTCTCCAGCCGAGATCGACAGGGCCGCCGAGCTGGGCGTGGACTACGCGACCCTTAGCCCAATTTTCGCGACGCAAAGCAAGCCGGGATACGGGCCCGCACTCGGGCCAGCTGCGATCCAATCTGATCGTAAGCGTGAGATACCTGTCCTTGCCCTGGGAGGAATCAGCCCGCTGAATACCCCAGCCTGCCGCAATGCCGGCTTTGCCGGAATTGCGATCATGGGCGGGGTCATGAGGACCAAGGATCCGGAGGGGGCGGTACGTGCCTATCGCGAAGCCTGGGAGGCTCCGGGCTAGCGCGGGGCAGGCCCGTAGGGAGGACGTGGGATAGCCCGGTGCGCTGCGCGCAGAGCGGCCGACCACCGCTCCCGGAGATCGTGGAAATATGACTCTCCTGCCTCGATCCGATGGCTCACCTCGAGGTCGAGGGCATCGCGTCGGCACACGGCGATATCGATCGGCAAACCCACACCCAGATTCGAACGCATCGTCGAATCCATGGAAACGAGGCCCACCTTCAGGGCGTCATAGAGGTCCGTCTCGAACTTCACGGCCCGATCGAGGATGGGCTTGCCGTATTTATGCTCACCAATCTGAAGGAACGGTGCGTCGGTGCTGCACTCAATGAAGTTTCCGGCCGAGTAGATGAGAAACAGGCGCATCGGCTCATTGCCGATCTGACCGCCGAACAGCAGCGAGATGGAGAATCGCAGGTTCGCTGCCTCGAACCCGGCCTTCTCGATGGCACGCACACGGCGGATCGCCTTGCCGATGAGCTGGGCCGCCTGAAACATCGTCGTGGTTTCGGTGATCTTCAGTGTAGGTTCGCCGTCATCGCCAGAGACGCCCTCGGCCAACATGCTGAGAACCGACTGCGTCACAGATAGATTGCCTGCCGAGGCCAGCATCATCACCCGTTCGCCCGGCACGTTGAAATGATGCAGCTTGCGATAGGTCGAGATGTCGTCGAGTCCCGCATTCGTGCGGGTATCGGCAACCATCACGAGTCCTTCCTCGACGAGGAGCCCGACGCAATAGGTCATGATACCGATACCCCCGATGGCCCGAGAATCTCGAGCCATGCCTCACGATGCGACAGATTAAACCTGGACGGCGGCTTGGACCTGTTCGACGCGAAGCTTTACTTCGAGCGTTTCAGTCCCGCCACCCATCCGACTGCCTCTGATCGGGGCCGCACCCAAATAATCCAGCCCGATGGCGACACGGATATGCGCCTCGGTCGTAGCGATACCATTTGCAGGGTCGAAACCTACCCATCCAAGGCCGGGCACCAGGGCTTCCGCCCAAGCATGCCCCGCTCCCTGGTCCTCCCCGCCTTCGGCGTGGAAGAAATAGCCCGAGACGTAGCGAGCAGGAATCTCGAGATGTCGCGCGGCCGCGATGAAAATATGGGCGAGATCCTGGCAGACGCCCTTTCCGGCGGCGAAGGATTGCGCAGCGGTGGTGCTGGCGCTGGCCGGACCCGGCTCGAACGCGACCGTGTCGAAGACAGCGGCAAGGAGACGGTGGAGGCAGGGGAGCACTGAGGAATCCCCTTCGTCGACCACGCTTTTGGCAAACGCCTGAAGCTCGGTATTGGCCACCGCCAAATCGGAATCGCGCAGGTAGAAAACGTCTGGAAGGCGTTCCACCGTGCCGCGGACGATCCCGTGCATCTCGTTGGTGTCGACTTCGCCGGTCACCCGGATGGTCAGGGCATCCGCAGGCTCGTCCGCCGTGAACCAGTGCGTGACATTACCGAAGCCGTCCTCGCGCTCGCTGACCCGCCCATCCACAGACGGCTCGATCCGCCAGCGACGGACGTATTGCCCGTCATGGTCACGCGGACGAAGACGCAAGAGTTGGATCAGGCCGCGAGCGGGCTGCTCGTAAGTGTAGTTGGTCTCATGGAAAACGCGGATGCGCATGGACGTCTCTTGCAGAGCTCAGGATTCGACGGAACCCTACACCAGATATTGTTCGATGACGGCCGCGCCGAGGCGATTGTTCTCGACGATGAAAGCGGTGACAAACTCGTGTAGCCCCGACCGGAAGACCCGGTCGATATTCTCGCTTTCAAGGCGTGCGAGAGTGTTGCTCGCCAACCGCTGACTAGCCCCACGCCTGCCATAGGCGTCGGCGATGAGATCGAGATGCTCCACCAGCATGCCGTAGCAATTTGTCAGGGAGCGCGGCATCTGCCGGTTCAGAATGAGCAGGTCGGCGACCAGAAGCGGTTTGACGCTTTCACGGTAAACCCAATGATAAGCGTTAAAAGCCGAAACCTCACGAAGGATCGTAGTCCATTGGAAATAATCAAGGCTTCCACCGACTTTCTCAGTGGCCGGCAGAAGAATACGGTATTTCACATCAAGGATACGGGCGGTATTATCCGCCCGCTCAATGGCGGTGCCGAGTCTTGTGAACCAATAGGCGTCGTTCCGTAGCATCGTACGATAGGCTGAGCCGTCGAACGCGAGGGACACACCTTTCACCCATTCGAGGAAACGGCTGAACTCATCGCGAGTGAGGTCACGACCTTCGTAGTTGCGCAGTTCGAGCCAGGCGCCGTTGATCGCGTCCCACATTTCCGTGGTCAGTGCAGTACGCACGGACCTCGCGTTTTCTCGCGCCGTCTCGATGCAGGAGCGGATCGAAGAAGGGTTGTGGGGTGAGAAAGCCAGGAAGTTGCACACGGTCGCTTCGTTGACGCTGTCATAAAGCGTCTTGAACACTTCCGGGTCTCCCGCCGAAGCCAGTGCCGACGCCCATTCGTTGGTCTCGCCACCGCCGTAGCTCGACGGTAGGGCCGCGAGCCGATGAGCCGCATCGAGGATGCGAGCCACGAATTCGGCCCGCTCGGCGTAGCGCGAGAGCCAGTAAAGATTGTCGGCGGTCCGGGACAGCATGGGCTTCCGTTAAGGCGATAGACGAGAAAACGATCCACCTCTCGCGCGAGGTGAGTTCGAACGTGATGTCAGGCGTCGAGTACCCAAGTGTCTTTGGTGCCACCGCCCTGGCTCGAATTGACGACGAGCGACCCTTCCTTAAGGGCAACACGTGTCAGACCGCCGGGAACGATCCTGATTTCGTCGGAGCCGCATAACACGAACGGTCGCAGATCGACGTGGCGCGGTGCGACGCCGGATGCAACGAATGTTGGGCACGTTGAGAGAGCAAGGGTCGGCTGGGCGATGAACCCATCCGGTGAGTGGCGGAGCTTGCGCCCGAAATCTTCGATTTCCCGCTTTGTCGCATGCGGACCGACCAGCATGCCGTAGCCCCCCGACCCGTTGACTTCTTTCACGACGAGGTCCGCCAGGTTATCCATCACGTAGGAGAAGGCTTCCTTTTCGCGGCACCGATATGTCGGCACGTTGTGAAGGATCGGCTCCTCGCCAGTGAAGAATTTCACGATCTCCGGCATGTAGCTGTAGACCGCCTTGTCGTCCGCGATACCGGTACCGACCGCGTTGGCGAGGGTCACGGTGCCGCGCTCGTAGGCGTTCATCAGGCCGGGCACGCCGAGCACCGAATCTGGACGGAACACCAGGGGGTCGAGAAAATCGTCGTCCAGGCGGCGGTAGATAACGTCGACTCGGCGCGGGCCTTCCGTGGTGCGCATATAGACCACGTCGTCCTTGGTGAAGAGGTCAGATGCCTCCACCAGATCGACGCCAAGCTTGTCGGCCAGGAACGAGTGTTCGTAGAAAGCCGAATTGTAGCGACCGGGGGTGAGCAATACGACGGAGGGATCTCGGGTCGCCGTCTGCGGGGCCAGGCTGCGTAGGGTCGCGAGCAGGGAATCCGGATAATTCTCCACCGGTGCCACGCGATGGCGCGAAAACAATTCGGGGAAGAGCCGCAGCATCACTTCCCGGTTCTCCAGCATGTAGGAGACGCCGGACGGCGTGCGGGCATTGTCCTCAAGCACGAAGAAGTCGTTCTCGCCCGTACGGACGATATCGATACCGGCGATGTGCACATAGAGATCGTGCGGGACTTTGAAGGCCCGCATCTCCATCCGGTAGTGCGGGTTGCGATAGACCAGATCGGCTGGAATGATCCCGGCTTTGATGCATTCCTGGGCGCCATAGATGTCGCTGAGGAAGGCATTGATCGCGGTGACGCGCTGTTTCAGCCCGCGCTCCAGGAAACTCCATTCTGGCTTGGTGATAACCCGTGGGATGATGTCGAAAGGGATCAGTCGCTCAGTGGATTCGTTTGCACCGTAAACGGCGAAGGTGATGCCGATCCGCCGAAACAACATTTCGGCTTGGCTACGACGCGTATTGAAATGCTCGGGCGGAGTCGTGTCGAGCCAGGATTTCAGACTGTCATAGGCTTCTCGTACCGCGGAATCGCCCATTGCGGCGCCGGGTATCCCATTCATCTCGTCGAACGCAGCGAGCGCCATTCGCGCCTCCCCTTTTATCTCGGCATCGTCGCAAGAGGCGCGCCACCGGGTCGATGTGCACGTCACATCAGGCCGACGTTGTCTCCCGATCGCCGTCCGCCAAACGATCCGCCTAATCCTAACGTCAGAGTAGCACGTTCAGATCAGCTTCAACCCTTTCAGACTCGCGTGTCCATCGCGTCCGAGAATGACATGGTCGTGGACGATAATTCCCAGTGGATCGAGGATTCCAACAATCTCGCGCGTCATCTTGATATCCGCCGCCGACGGTGTCGGATCACCGGATGGGTGATTGTGGGCAAGGATGATGGCGGTGGCCGAGAGTTCGAGGGCGCGGCGGGCGACTTCACGTGGATAGACCGGAGTATGGTCGACGGTGCCCCGACCTTGAACTTCGTCGGCGATGAGGTGGTTGCGTTTGTCCAGGAACAGCACGCGGAACTGCTCGCGCGCCGAAAAGGCCATGGTCGCGCGGCAATACTCGAGGAGTGCAGCCCAGGAGGACAGCAAGGGGCGCGCGGCGATGGCACCCCGAGCGAGGCGATGGCCGGCCGCCTCGATCAGCTTGATATCGGCGATCACGCCCTGGCTGACGCCGTCCACCTCCGCGAGGCGGTTCGGCTCTGCGCTCACGACTTCCGCGAAACTGCCGAACCGTCGAATCAAAGCCTTTGCCAGGGGCTTTACGTCCCGCCGCGGGATCGCTCGAAAGAGAACGAGTTCGAGCAGCTCATAGTCGGGCAGAGCATCGGCGCCGGCTTGGGCGAATCGGGCCCTCAACCGGTCGCGATGTCCGAGATAATGCGGTTCCAGCGATCCTGTGGTCTCGTTCGCCGATGCGACGGGGAGGCGCGTCATCGTGTTGCCTCCGGATCAATCGCTTTCAGGCAGATGGATTGATTGGCTGATGCAGGCCTTTGGGTGAGAAGGTGAACACTTCGACCCCGGTTTCGGTCACGGCTACGGTGTGCTCGAACTGAGCCGAGAGCGATCGATCTCGGGTTACGGCTGTCCAGCCGTCCGAGAGAACCTTCACCGCCGGCCTACCGAGATTGATCATCGGTTCGACCGTGAAGAATTGTCCGGGCTGGAAGGCTACGTCGTAGCTCGGCTCGACATAATGCAGGATGGTCGGGGCATCATGATAGGTGCGACCCAGACCGTGCCCGCAGAAATCTCGCACCACCGAGCAACGCTCCGCTTCGGCATAGGCCTGGATCGCGCGGCCGATATCCGTAGTCGAGCCTCCCGGTTTGATCGCCGCAATGCCACGCATGAGGCATTCGTGGGTGATCTCGCACAGGCGTGCCGCCTTACGCGGCACCTCGCCGACATAGGCCATGCGGCTGCTATCCCCGTGCCATCCGTCGACGATCAAACAGATGTCGAGATTGACGATATCGCCCTCGCGCAAGGGTTTGTCGTTGGGGATCCCATGACAGACGACGTGGTTGATCGATGTGCAGATCGATTTCGGGTAGCCTCGATAGAGTAGCGAGGCCGGGTAAGCGCCGTTATCCATGGCGAATTCGTAGGCCAGGCGGTCGAGCGCCTCCGTGGTCACACCCGGCGCCGTGGCTTCCATCAGCACGTCGAGGGCTTCCGCCGTCAGGCGACCGGCCTTGCGCATGCCCTCGAACCCTTCGGGACCGTGAATCGGCGGCCGAGGCGCGCGGCGTCCGCCTTCGACAACGGCCTGTTCGTTCTGGGTCATGACAAGTGTGGTTTCGTAAAAGCAGCGATGAGAACCATCTATCTACGGCGGCATGCGCTGGAGGCCAACCCTCGACGATAGGCGCTTTTGCCGGCAGCGACGGCTTTTCCGGTTTCGTGTTCGGTGAAGGCAATCCGCCGTCGGCTTTTTGCTGGGCCTGGGGAATCGGCGGCGCTAGGCTTCACGCCGCCGAGGGGCTAGAGAATGCCTGCGACGGAGCAATGTTGCCCGGTCGGGGGTCACCTCGGCGGGCCGGAGGCAGGATCGGGCGATGGCTGACAAGGCGGTGCCGCATTTCCACAACGACCTCGGAGTCGCCCTCATCGAAGTGGGCTCGAAGGAGTTCATGTGCATTGGCGCCAAGCCGCCCTTCGATCATCCGCACGTGTTCCTCGATATGGGGAGCGATGACGAGATCATCTGCCAGTACTGCTCGACGCTTTACCGCTACCGCGCGACCCTCAAAGCTGGGACTGCCGATCCAGCCGCCGCCGTCTGGGATGACCACGGGGCGAAGGCGGCCTGATCGCGTAGCGTTTCGTAGCGACGAGACCCGCAGGTGTCCGACGATTCTCATGGCGTTCGAATCCCTTCAGTCAGGACTGGCCTTTCTGTAGCTATCGTCGGCGCGGGCATTGGAGGCCTGACTGCCGCTCTCGCTCTCGATGCCGCCGGGCATGAAGTGACGCTCGTCGAGCGGAGGACGGGGTTCAGCGAGGTCGGGGCCGGCCTGCAGCTCTCTCCGAATGCGAGCCGCGTTCTCATTGGGCTGGGCCTCGGTGCGGCCCTTCGCAGGGCGGCGAGCGAACCGCCAAGGGTCGTGGTGCGTGCCCTCGGGACGGGCCGCGAGATCGGCGGTGTCGAACTCGGTGCCGATCTGCGCAGTCGCCATGGCGCCCCCTATTATGTCATCCACCGGGCCGATCTGCAGACGCTCCTTCTCGATGCCGTCCGTAGCCGGCCGGGAATCCGGTTGCTTATGGGGCGGGATGTGCGAGGGCTGGCCGAGTCGGCCTCCTCCGTCGAACTGACACTAGAAAGCGGGCAGGGTTCGAAAACCGACACGCTGGCGGTCGATCTCGTGGTTGGCGCCGACGGTGTGCGATCCACGCTGCGAGGCCATTTCGACGGAAAGCCCTTGCGGTCCTGCGGCGAGGCTGCCTGGCGGGCGACGATACCGATCGATTCCGCCCCGCCGGAACTACAGGGCGACGAGACCGGTCTTTGGCTCGGGCGTCGACGGCACGTCGTGCATTACCCGATCCAGGGTGGACGGAGCATCAACATCGTGGCGGTCGTGCCCGAACGCATCGGCAGCGAGGGTTGGGGCCAGCTCGGCGAGACTGCGGTCCTGCGAGCGCAGTTTCCGGACGCGACCCCTGTTCTTGCCGAGCTTCTGACCGCACCTGATTCCTGGTTGGTCTGGTCGCTCGTCGACCGGCCGACGGCGCGACCGATGGCGCGGGGGCGGGTGGCCCTGCTAGGCGATGCGGCCCATCCCGTCCTACCGTTCCTGGCTCAGGGCGCAGCGCTCGCCATTGAGGACGCAGCCGTCCTCGCCGTGACGCTGCGAGCCGATGACGTAGCGGGATCGATGGTGGCCTACGCGAAACGACGCGTGCCTCGTACTAAGCGTGTGCAAGCGGCGGCACGCGGCAACGGCCGGACCTATCATGCCGGGGCGCTCCTCGGTTTTGCCCGTAATACTGTGATGCGCCGGCTCGGTCCCACCGGAATGGGCCGCCGCTACGACTGGCTCTACGGCTGGGCGCCTTGATCTCGGAGCCTCGCCTCGTTACCGCTGATCTCGCAATGCGGACGTGGCGAAACCGGTAGACGCACGAGACTTAAAATCTTGCGGCTGAAAGGCTGTGCGGGTTCGAGTCCCGCCGTCCGCACCATCACCCGCTTCGAACCGCGATGGCCTGAAACGTGCTGAGCCGATCCGGTCATTGATCGTACCGCGCGGCGACCGATCTATCGCCTGCGAGACGAGCCCTCTACGTTCCTGACAGCAGGTGGCTTCGCATCAGCGAGGGAAGGATCTGCCATGACCGAGCTTCACCCGGAAGTCGCAGCCGTCACCGAGCGCGTGGTGACGCGCTCCAAGGCGAGCCGACGCGCCTATCTCGACCTAATCTCCCGCGAACGCGACGGCGGCGTGCACCGGCCGATGCTCAATTGCGGCAACCTCGCCCATGGCTTCGCGGCCTCCGGCGAGGACAAGCCGGCGATCAAGGCCGGCCGGGGCATGAATATCGGCATCGTCACCGCCTATAACGACATGCTCTCTGCGCATCAGCCCTATGGCCGCTACCCTGAGCAGATGAAGTTGTTCGCCCGCGAGGTCGGGGCAACGGCGCAAATTGCAGGCGGGGTCCCCGCCATGTGCGACGGCGTCACCCAGGGGCAGCGCGGCATGGAATTGTCGCTGTTCTCACGCGACACCATCGCGCTTTCCACGGCGGTCGGCCTCAGTCACGGCATGTTCGACGGGGCAGCCCTACTCGGCATCTGCGACAAGATCGTGCCGGGGCTGCTCATCGGCGCCCTGCGCTTCGGGCACCTGCCGCAGATCCTGATCCCGGCCGGGCCGATGCCCTCGGGCCTCGCCAACAAGGAGAAGCAGCGCATCCGCCAGCTCTATGCCGAAGGCAAGGTCGGCCGCGACGAGCTTCTGGAATCGGAATCCGCCTCTTATCATGGGGCGGGAACCTGCACCTTCTACGGCACCGCCAATTCCAACCAGATGATGATGGACGTGATGGGCCTGCACATGCCCGGCGCCTCTTTCATCAATCCCGGTACGAAGCTGCGCCAGGCGGTGACCCGCGCGGCCGTCCACCGGCTCACGGAGATCGGTGCTTCCGGCAACGATTACCGGCCCCTCGGGCGCTGCGTCGACGAGAAAGCCATTGTCAACGCGATCATCGGCCTGTTGGCCACCGGCGGCTCCACCAACCACGCTATCCACCTGCCGGCCATCGCCAGGGCCGCCGGGATCATCGTCGACTGGGAGGATTTCGACCGGCTCTCGGCCGTCATTCCGCAGGTGGCAAAGGTCTATCCCAACGGCTCCGGGGACGTGAACCACTTCCACGCCGCTGGAGGCATGTCCTACGTCATCGCCAGCCTCATCGATGCGGGCCTGCTGCACGACGACATCCTCACCGTGGCCGGCGGGCGCCTGCGCGACCATGCCCGCGACCCGAAGCTGATCGAGGACGAACTCGTGTTCGAGGACGCGCCGGCGGCTTCGCATGACGAGAGCATCCTGCGCGGCCCCGCCAACGCCTTCCAGCCGGATGGCGGGATGCGGCTGGTGAAGGGCAATCTCGGCCGGGCCACCTTCAAGACCAGCGCCGTCGATCCCTCGCGCTGGACGGTGGAGGCTCCGGCTCGGGTGTTCGACGATCAGGACGACGTCATGGCTGCCTTCAAGGCGGGTGAACTGGAGCGGGACGTCGTGGTGGTAGTGCGGTTCCAGGGACCGAAAGCCAACGGAATGCCCGAACTCCACAAGCTGACGCCGCAACTCGGTGTCCTTCAGGATCGTGGTTTTCGCGTCGCCCTCGTGACCGACGGGCGCATGTCCGGTGCGTCTGGCAAGGTGCCGGCCGCGATCCATCTGAGCCCGGAGGCCCTCGGAGGCGGCCCACTGGGAAAGCTTCGCGACGGTGACATCGTTCGCCTGAGCGCCGAGGATGGTACGCTTCAAGCGCTCGTCGATCCGTCCGAATGGGAGACGCGGGGAGATGCGACAGCGCCTCCGCCGCCTTTCGGTACCGGGCGGGAGCTTTTTGCCTTTATGCGCCATGGAGCGGATGGCGCCGAGCAGGGCGCTTCCGCGATGCTCAGCGCCGCAGGACTCTAGCCAAAGCTGTCCGGTCCGGGGAGGGCGCATTGGCTCTCCGCATGACGCTTTTACGACCGACCGAACACTCCACCCTTCGCCAAGGACGGTTCTCAATGACGACCATCGACGCGCTTATGCGCTCCGTTCCCGTGATTCCCGTCCTCGTGATCGAAGAGGCCGCCCATGCTGAGCCGATCGCCAGGGCCCTCGTCGATGGCGGCCTGACGGCGCTGGAGGTCACCCTGCGGACCCCCGCTGCCCTCGAGGTGATCCGCATCATGGCACAGGTCGAGGGTGCTGTGGTCGGCGCAGGCACTGTACTCAACGAGCGGGATCTCGATGCGGCGATGGAGGCGGGCGCGCAGTTCATCGTCAGCCCCGGTCTCACCGATCCGCTGACGAAAGCCGCGCTAGACCGCGGCATTCCCTTCCTGCCAGGGATCGCCAATGCCGCCGACATCATGCGCGGCCTCGATCACGGGCTCGACCGGTTCAAGTTCTTTCCTGCCGAGGCCGCCGGGGGCGTCAAGGCGCTGAAGGCCCTTACCGGCCCGTTCGGAAAGGTCTGTTTTTGCCCGACGGGTGGAATCACCGAAGCTACGGCACCGGACTGGTTGGCCGTCGGCCAAGTCCTCTGCGTCGGCGGCAGTTGGGTCGTGCCGGCCGGCGAGCCGCAGCCTGAAGCAATCCGTAGGGCAGCAAGGGTCGCGTCAGGCCTACGAAGGAACTGACCCGCCAAAAGAGGATACTCTTGGATGCGCAGTCCTGCGGTGTGGCGGCATGGGGTTAGTTAAGGCCGCCGCATACCGGGAGGCGTCATTGGACAGGATCTTCACGGCTACGCCACGACGATTCAGGCATTCATAGTAGCGCTAGAGCGATCGAAAGCTTCACTTGAATATCTTGCTGCAAAGCATGGATTGACCTCCAAGACGTCGTGAAGTGGCAAGAGCGTTTCTTCTCGGAGGACGCGGCGACGGGGTCGAAGACGCCGCTCGCTACCGTCCTTGCGACCAACGAAGCGGCGGTCATCGTCACCTTCCACCGGCGCAAGCTTTTGTAGCTCGACGATTGTTTCTACGCGCTCCGAGTAGCCGTCTCGCACCTCATCCGATCATCGCTGCATCGGCGTCTGCAGCGACGCGGAATGAGTCGATAACCTGAGGTCGGCGGCTATTCATGCGGCTTCAGGACTGAGCCGATGTCAGGATTGGACCTCCAAAGCGCTTGACGGTCGTGCCGCCGCGTGTGGCCTTCCGCAGAGCCGCTGCGAGCGCAGGGCGAGGGAGAAGATCGATGGCGACGGACACGCAGACGGTCACCGAGATACCGACCGAGAACATCGCTGTCGCAACCGTGCGAACCGTCGAGATGGAGGGCGCACGGACGCGCACGGAGCACGACCTTCTCGGTTATGGCGAAGTACCCGCCGACGCCTATTGGGGGATCCATACCAAGCGCGCGGTCGCGAACTTCCCCATCACGGGTGTTCCGGTGGGGCACTTTCCTGAATTCGTAAGAAGCCTCGCTCTTGTGAAGCAGGCCGCTGCGCGCGCCAACCGGCGACTCGGCTACCTGACCGCCGACAAGGCCGACGCCATCGACCGCGCCTGTATTCTCGTCGCCACTGAGCCGCGCTTTGCCGAATCCTTCGTGGTGGATGCGATTCAGGGCGGCGCTGGCACGTCGACCAACATGAATGCCAACGAGGTGATCGCTAATGTCGCCCTGGAACTGATGGGGCACCCGCTAGGGCATTATGAGGCGCTCCACCCCAATGACGACGTCAACATGGCGCAATCGACCAACGACGCCTATCCGACGGCGCTGAGACTTGCGGTCATTTTCGCCACCCAGCCGCTCATTAAGGCGCTCGACGACCTCGCCTACGCTTTCAAGGGCAAGGCCGTTGAGTTCGCCGATGTCCTCAAGATGGGCCGCACCCAACTCATGGATGCGGTACCGATGACCCTCGGCCAAGAATTCGATGGGTTCCACGCCACCATGAAAGAGGACGTGGCCCGACTGAACGAGATCGTCGGGCTGTTCCGCGAGGTCAATCTCGGTGCCACAGCCATCGGCACCGGAATCAATGCCGATCCTCGTTACGCGTCCCTGGCGGTGGAAGAGCTATCACGCATTTCCGGGCACCCCATGGTCCTTGCATCGAACCTGATCGAGGCGACATCCGATCTCGGAGCGTTCGTTCTGTTCTCCGGCGTGCTGAAACGCGTGGCGGTCAAGCTCTCTAAAATCTGCAACGATCTGCGCCTGCTTTCCAGCGGCCCGCGCACTGGGTTCGGCGAGATCCGGCTGCCGGCCGTCCAGGCCGGTTCATCGATCATGCCGGGTAAGGTCAACCCGGTGATTCCTGAGGTGGTCAACCAGGTCGCCTTCCTGGTGATTGGCCACGACCTCACCGTGACCCTCTGCGCAGAGGGAGGCCAGCTTCAGCTCAACGCCTTCGAGCCGACGATCGGGTATTGCGTTCTCAGCTCCCTGCGCATGCTCACCGCCGCGGTCGATACCCTTACGAAACGGTGCATCGAAGGGATCGAGGCGGATCGCGAACGCTGCCGCTCCCTCGTCCATGGTTCGATCGGCCTCGTTACCGCCCTTGTGCCTGCCTTGGGGTACGAGGCGTGCTCCAGAGTCGCCCAACGCGCCTTGGCCGAGAATCGCCCCGTCGCCGAGATCGTGTTGGAGGAGGGATTGCTGACAGAGAATCAACTCGAGCATCTCTTGGAGCTCGAGGCCATGACACGTCCTTCGCGCGTGAGACGGACCAATCAGGGGGCCTGACGGCTAACGCGTCCCGACTGCCCCGTCGTTCCGGTGCAGTCGCTGGAACGGGGCCCTAGCTCTCTTCATGACGGTTCAGTGACGGTGCAGAGCACAAAAACTAAGCAAAGGGTGCGCTTGCGTGAACAAGTAATGCCATTAGCGCAGCGCGATGCATTGCTTTTCTTCTCCGGGGCCAACCTCTGCACAGCATGCGACCTCAGCGATGACATGCTTTGCCGCCTGACAAACGTTGCAACGCCGCCACAGCGGTTCACAACCGCCGTGGCATTCACGATTCCGAGTTGCCCGGCGGGACCCGCTCGCACAGAGTGAAAACGCACTGGGGAAACCCCGGGGCACAGCCGGAACGGAGCGATGAAACGCTTCCCTGGCTAACAAATAAAGGCAAACGAACATCGGTCCACACCGTGTTGAAGTTGCCTATCCCTCGGGTCTCGAAGCTTTTGGAGATATCAATGAAGCTCTTGAAGAGCTCACTCCTCGGTACCGCCGCAGGTTTTGCGTCGGTCGTTGGAGCGCATGCCGCCGATCTTCCCGTGAAGAAGGCCGTGCCGATCGAATACGTCCGCGTCTGCTCCGCCTACGGCGCCGGCTTCTTCTACATCCCCGGAACGGATACCTGCATCCGTCTCTCGGGCCGTGCCCGCCTCGACATCGGCTACCAGCCGACGGACAGCCGTTCCGGCTCGGGCAATGGTGACACGACCGGCTATATCGGTCTCGCTCGCATCAACGTCGATGCCCGCACCCAGACGGCCTACGGCACCCTGCGCGCCTTCACCCGTATCCAGTTCGCCTCGCGCACCGGCGGCACCGGCGGCCTCCGCTCCGGCACCCAAGAGCGCATCGGCTCCGCCTTCGCTGCAACCGGTCAGGATCAGGCTGGCCGCGCTCAGCAGTTCGTGAACACCGATAAGGCGTTCATTCAGTTCGCCGGCCTCACCGCTGGTCGCGCCTCCTCGTTCTTCGACTTCTACGCTCACGACTTCGAATTCGCCGGTGCGACCCTGAACTCCGACGTTCAGTCGACCAACCTGCTCGCCTATTCGGCCAAGTTCGGCGAAGGCTTCTCCGCCACGGTCTCGCTCGAAGACCCGACCTTCCGTCGCAACACCGTCTACTCGCAGACCTTCGGGGCGACTGGCGTGACCGGCGCTCCGTCTCCGGTTCTCGTCGGACTCGGCGCAACAAACACGTTCCAGAACTTCGACGTGTCGCAGCGTAACCGGATGCCCGACTTCGTTGGCGTTCTGCGCTACGATGCTGCCTGGGGTTCGGCCCAGATCTCAGCTGCCGTCAAGGAAATCAACGTCCAAAATCCCGTTGGATCTACCTTCGGTATAGCTTCGGTTCCCGGTCTTGGTGGGACTGCTGTGACCGGACATCCCTCGAGCGAGTACGGCTGGGCTGTCCAGGGTGGCGTGAAGATCAACACCCCGTTCATCGCTCCGGGCGATACGCTGTACCTGCAGGGTGCTTATGGCGAGGGCTCAACCCTCTACACGGGCTACTCGTCCTACAACGGCAGCTACACCTCGATTGCCAGCACCATCAACGGCGCTGCCTTCGATCCCTTCATGTCCGACGCCACGCTGAACCCTCTGACCGGCAAGATCGAAACCTCCACCAGCTTCACGGTGGTTGGCTCGTTCCTGCACTACTGGTCACCTGAGTGGCGTTCGGCCGTGTTCGGCAGCTACGGCGAGCTCTCCTTCGCCCGTGGCGCTCGCGCCGCCAATGCGGCGGCGTTCCAGACCAACGGTGCGACGACTCAGTTCACCGGCACTCCCGGCACAGTCTCCTTCGACGTCAGCCCGGTTCTCCGTGACACCTACCAGATCGTCGCCGGCGCAAGCCTGATCTGGTCGCCGGTGAAGGACCTCGATATCGGTGTCGAGGGCTTCTACACCAAGGTCGGAGTTCAGAACGGCCGTGTCGTGGATCGCACCCAGTCGAGCGGCACCGTCAACGCTGCGAACATCGCCTCCGGCGCCGTTCGCACCGTGACCGCCGACGACACCTACCAGGTGCGTATGCGCGTCCAGCGCGACTTCTAAGGCTCTGCGGTCTTGGGGTTGGCGCTTCGTGCGCCGACCCTGGGGGATGCAAGGAAACGGTTCAGAATGGGCCCGGCTGAAAAGCCGGGCCTTTTTCATGATTGCCGCACCTCGATAATCGGCCTCTTCCTTCTGGATCCGGTGATTTCAAACGCAGGGCATTGTCTCGCTAAAAGCGATCTAGCCCGCCCGCACGGCACGGTGATTGCTATAGTCTTCCTGAGCGGTTGACATCTCCGGTGGTCCCTTATTCACCGATTGCGATGGGCGCGACCGCTGCTACGTTGAGCCTCGAGAGCCGATCATTCGGTCGGCGGAAACCCCTTCGGGAGTTAGCCTTCACATGCATTTTGGTCATCACAGGTCCGTCGCTCTGAAGGCGACGGTCGTCCTTGCATCGGCAATGAGCTTCACGCTCGGCGCAGCCGGCGCCAATGCCCAGGAACTGACCGGCACTCTCAAAAAGATCAAAGAGACCGGTGAAATTACGATCGGCTATCGTGACGCCTCCGTTCCGTTCTCCTACCTCGACGGTGATCAGAAGCCGGTCGGATACGCGTTCGAGATCTGTAAGAAGATCGCCGAAGCGGTGAAGACCAACCTGAAGCTGACGAAGCTCGAGGTGAAGCTCAATCCCGTCACGTCCGCCACACGCATCCCGCTGATCGCCAACGGCACCGTCGATCTCGAATGCGGTTCGACCACGAACAACGTCGATCGCCAGAAGCAGGTCTCCTTTACGAACACCCACTTCCTCACCGCGACCCGCTACGTCGCGAAGAAGTCTGCCAAACTCGACACGATCGAGGATCTCAAGGGTAAGACCGTCGTCTCCACCTCGGGCACCACCAATATCCGTCAGATCAACGAGGCCAATACCGCGCGCAACCTCGGCCTGACGATTCTGCCGGCCAAGGATCACGCTGAAGCATTCTTGATGGTCGAGACCGGCCGCGCCGCTGCCTTCGTGATGGACGACGTGTTGCTCGCCTCGCTCGCCGCCAGCTCCAAGGAGCCCGGTGCCTACGCCATCTCCAGCGAGGCTCTGTCGAAGCCCGAGCCCTACGGCATCATGCTCCGCAAGGACGACGCGCCGTTCAAGGCCGTGGTCGATGAGGCGACGGCCAAGCTCTACAAGAGCCCCGAGGGCAAGGCCCTCTACGACACTTGGTTCACCAAGCCGATCCCGCCGCGCGGCATCAACCTCAGCCTGCCCATGAGCGAGCCGATGATCAAGGCCTTCGCGTCGCCGAGCGACAGCGCCGACCCGGCCGCTTACTAAGCCGCCGCACGGGAGCAGACGACAGGCGATGAATTACAACTGGAACTGGCGGGTCTTCTTCGACCCGTCGCCGGAAGGCACCGGTACTTATGCCGACATGCTTCTCTCCGGCCTGTCTTGGACGATCGCCACGGCGCTCTGTTCCTGGATCATCGCCTTCTCCCTCGGCTCGCTCATTGGGGTGCTGCGCACCCTTCCGAGCCGGGGGGCTCAGCGGATCGGCACCATGTATGTGGAGCTTTTCCGGAACATTCCCCTGCTGGTTCAGATGTTCCTGTGGTTCTACGTCGTGCCGGAGCTCCTTCCCGGCTCCTGGGGGACTTGGCTGAAACAGCTGCCCAATGCATCGTTCTACACGGCGGTCATCTGTCTCGGCTTCTTCACCGCATCACGAGTCGCTGAGCAGGTCCGTACCGGCATCGAGACCTTGCCCCGTGGCCAGCGGATGGCTGGCACCGCCATCGGTCTCACCACTTGGCAGACCTATCGCTACGTGCTGCTGCCCAATGCCTACCGGGTGATCCTACCCCCGCTGACATCGGAGTTCTTGAACAACCTGAAGAATACGTCGGTGGCGCTCACCATCGGTCTGCTCGAACTCACCGCGCGGGCGCGCTCGATGCAGGAATTCTCTTCGCAGGTCTTCGAATCCTTTACGGCAGCCACGGTGATCTATCTCGGCATCAGCCTGATCGTGGTGACCCTGTCGAGCAAGCTCGAGACACGTATCGCTGTCCCGGGATCGCGCTGATGCCCGCACCATCCGCCTTCCCATCCTTCGCGACCGCCAGACGGGACTAGAGGACCGATGTTTACGGATTTCGACTTCGGGGTCGTCCTCTCATCCTTGCCGTACCTGTTCGGTACGGGAATGGTGTTCACGCTGACGCTCACCGCACTCGCCGCCTCGGGCGGCATCATTCTCGGCACCGTCATAGCGATGATGCGCCTGTCCGGGATCGCTGCTCTGGCGATCCCGGCCAAGATCTACGTGAACTTCATGAGGTCGCTGCCGCTCGTGCTGGTGATCTTCTGGTTCTACTTCCTCGTTCCCTATATCGGACAGTGGATGACGGGTGCTTCGCGTCCGATCTCGGTCGGCGCTTTCACCTCAGCGCTCGTAACGTTCACCTTGTTCGAGGCGGCGTTCTTTTCGGAGATCATGCGCGCCGGCATCCAGGCAATTCCGAAGGGACAAACATCCGCGGCCCAGGCCATCGGCCTCACCTACGGGCAGACCATGCGGACAGTGATCCTGCCTCAAGCCTTCCGCAACATGCTGCCCTTGCTGCTGACCCAGACCATCGTGCTGTTCCAGGATACGTCCCTCGTCTACGTGATTTCGCTTACCGATTTCCTCGGTGCCGCATCCAAGGTGGCTCAGCGCGATGGGCGTCTCGTGGAAATGTATCTGTTCGCGGCTGCGATCTATCTGGTGATTTGCATCACCGCCTCGACTCTCGTCCGGCGCCTGCAGCGCCGTGTCGCCATCATTCGCTAAGCTTTCGAGGATCCGCCATGTCCGCCATCGATCCCCAGGCTTCGGCAAAGCCGATGATCGCCATCGACAACATCAGCAAATGGTACGGCCCGGTTCAGGTTCTAAACGGGTGCACGACCCAGGTCACCAAGGGCGAAGTCGTCGTGGTCTGCGGCCCTTCCGGCTCCGGCAAATCCACTCTGATCAAGACGGTCAACGCCCTGGAGCCGATCCAGAAAGGGGCCATCACCGTCGACGGTATCGGCGTCCAGGCCAAGGGCACCAACCTGCCCAAGCTGCGCGCCCGCGTCGGCATGGTGTTCCAGCATTTCGAGCTGTTCCCCCACCTGTCGATCATCGACAACCTGATGCTCGGCCAGTGCAAGGTGCTGGGACGGGCCAAGGACGATGCCCATGACCGCGGCTTGAAGCTCCTCGGGCGGGTCGGCCTCTCGGCGCATTCTCACAAATATCCGGGCCAGCTTTCTGGTGGCCAGCAACAGCGCGTCGCCATCGCCCGTGCCTTGTCGATGAACCCCATCGTCATGCTGTTCGATGAGCCGACCTCGGCTCTCGACCCAGAAATGGTCGGAGAGGTGCTGGATGTGATGATCGAGCTCGCCCGTGAGGGTATGACGATGATGGTCGTCACCCACGAAATGGGCTTCGCTCGGAAAGTCGCCAACCGCGTCGTCTTTATGGATCGTGGGGAGATCGTCGAAGACGCTACGAAGGACGACTTCTTCGACAAGCCTCGCTCGGAGCGGGCTCAGACCTTCCTCTCGAAGATCCTGGCTCACTGACCTGCAGACGAAGGGCGAGGGCCGCATCGACTCTCGTCCCTCTAGGATCACTCGAATGATCTCGCTCACGCATAACCCGGTGTGATTGCAGCGCGATGGTTTATTGCTGCTCTGATCGCCTCCAAGCGTGGCAGGCCAACGAACGACCTCACGGCGAGGAAGTAGGTTTCCTCACCGAGGGGCAGATATGCGAGACTGAAGCGTTTCGCGATGGCGCGGGTGCCCATTCCAACGTCCGCTGCACCTGAAGCGATCAAGGCTGCGACGGCCTGATGCGTGAACTCTTCCGTCTGGTAGCCTTGGATGTCCGGCCCGTTGATGCCCGCTTCCACGCATAATCTGTCAAACCATATCCGTGTGCCCGCACCCCGCTGTCTGTTTACAAAGCGGAGACCGGTCGCTGCCAGGTCCGCGATGGCGGAGATTGCGAAGGGATTGCCCTCCTCCATCATGAGGCCCTGTTCCCGCCGTAGAACCGGAAGGGCGATCAGGTTCGGATCAGCCAGAACGTCAGCGAAGATCGTGCCCGGCTCTGGGACCGCTGCGCCGAAATGAAACCCCGCACCATCGACCTGACCGTTTTTCAATTGTGCGAGGGCATCCGTGCTCCCAGCAATCGAAACCGTTATGTCGCCCATGGTGTGAAGCGCATCCAGCAACACTGAATCGTGGCTCACTGCCAATGCCAGGGGTGCGGTCGCAAGGCCTGACAGAACGGCGAGGGCGATCTCTAATCGCCTCTCTTCCACCCCGATGATTTCCTGGCTCGCTCGCGACGCACGACCGAGTGCCTCGAGAAAGACAGTGCCGAAAGATGTCAGAACGGTACCGTGGCCCTTCGTCTTGCTGATGACCGGCTGCCCTAGGATATCCTCCAAGAGGGTGAGACGGCCCCAGGCGGAGCGATAGGACACGTGAAGTCGCGTCGCTGCGCCTTGAAGCGAGCCTTCCGAGGCGACCGCATCCAAGAGCGCCAGCGTGGGGCCAAACGCGATGCGCCCCTTCGCCACCGAGATGATGCCATCGACAAACAACTCGATCTTCATAGGCACGTCGTTTCCTATTGAACTATACTCCCCGGCGATAGCATGAGGGGTTCGGTCGCGCACAGCATCAGAGCCATGCTTCAAACCCTCCAGGAGACGCTTTCGCGGCTCGCAGCCCTCGATCCAGCCGTAGTCGCCATCGCCGGCCTTTCGCTCCGCGTGAGCTTCTCGGCGGTCGGTCTTGGCACGTTGCTTGGAGTGCCGCTCGGTGCCCTTGTCGCCGTGTCTCAATTCCCGGGGCGAAGGCTCGTTGTGGGTCTGCTCAACGCAGCCATGGGCCTACCGCCGGTGGTTATCGGCCTTGTCCTGTACCTCATCCTGTCTCGTTCCGGCCCGTTCGGCGGTCTCGGTTTGCTCTTCACGCCGAGTGCGATGATCGCGGCACAGACCGTCCTGGTTGTCCCACTAATCGCTGCACTCACGCGCCAAATCGTGGCGGATGCGCAAGATCACCTTGGCGAGCAACTCAGCTCTCTTGGCCTCAATGGAGCACAGCGCGCCGCGATCCTGATCTTCGATACGCGCTTCTCGCTGGTGACAGCGCTTCTTGCCGCTTTCGGCCGTGCCATATCGGAAATTGGCGCCGTCCTTGTCGTCGGTGGGAACATCGACGGGCATACCCGTACCATGACCACGGCGATTTCCCTCGAAACGCAGAAGGGAGACCTTCCCCTTGCCCTGGCGCTCGGTGTCGTCCTCATCGCCGTCGTCATCGCCGTCAGTGCCGTTGCCTCGTTGCTCAGGTCTTACGCGATGCGGGCCTATGGATGAGCGCCGCACTTCCTCTTGTGATCGAAGGATTGTGCTACCGAGCCGGAAATATACCGATCCTCAACGGTGTCGATGTGGCGGTGACAGCGCCCGGCATCACGGCGATCATCGGTGCGAACGGTGCGGGAAAGACCGTGCTTTTGCGCCTCATTGATGGGTTGCTTGCGCCCACGAGCGGTACGATCAGCATCGGCGTATCTGCGCATCCTCGACCAAGTACCGCATTCGTCTTCCAGCGGCCCGGTCTCATCAGGGCGAGCGCCGCCGCGAACGTTTCGCTGGCTCTAGCGCCACTCAAGCTAAGCCGGCGCGAGCGACACGACCGTGTGCGGGCGGCACTGCATCACGTCGGACTTGCGGAGAAGGCCGGAGCACCTGCTACGCGGTTGTCGGGGGGCGAGCAGCAGCGGCTCGCCCTCGCGCGAGCTTGGGCAACAGCGCCCGATCTCCTCCTTCTCGATGAGCCCACCGCCAATCTCGATCCGGCCTCCTCTCACGCCATCGAGCATCTCGTCATGTCGATGGCCGAAGCCGGTACGAAGGTGGTCCTCGTTTCACACAACCTCGGCCAGGTCATGCGTCTCGCCGAAGATGTCGTCGTCCTTGCCGCTGGACTCGCCGTTGAGCACGGGCCTGTCCGCAGCACTCTCTCATCCCCACACTCGCCGCAGGCGCGAGCTTACCTCGCTGGAGAAATGCCATGGACCGCCTTCGCCGCTCTGCCCTGAGCCTCGGGCTCCTCATTGCCGTCCTTGGCCTGGCGACAGGCCCAGTTCTGGCCACCCCCCAGGAGACGATCACGGTGGCGTCCACCACGTCCACCGAGCAATCCGGCCTGTTCAAGGATTTGCTGCCGAAGTTCACGCTGGCCAGTGGGATTTCCGTGAAGGTCGTCGCCCTTGGCACCGGGCAGGCACTCGATGCCGCCCGACGCGGGGATGCCGACGTCGCCCTCGTCCACGACACCACCGCCGAGGAGAAATTCGTCAGCGAGGGATGGAGTACGAAGCGTTATCCCGTGATGTACAACGATTTCGTCCTCGTCGGCCCGAAGGACGATCCGGCCGGCGCGGCCGGCGCCAGCGTCGTCGAGGCCCTGCGAAAGATCGCCGCCGCCAAGGCATCCTTTGTCTCTCGCGGTGATCGCTCGGGCACCCATACCGCCGAGCTGCGCTACTGGAACGAAACCGGTCTCGATCTCGGCGCGGTACGCGGCGATTGGTACAAGGATGTGGGTCAGGGAATGGGGCCGGCGCTCAATACCGCATCGGCCTCCAATGCCTATCTGCTCACCGACCGGGGCATTTGGCTGTCATTTAAGAATCGTGGTGATCTCAAGATCTTGGTCGAAGGCGATAAGCGTCTTTTCAACCAATATGGCGTGATGCTCGTGAACCCCGAGAAGCATCCACATGTGAAGGCGAAGGCGGGACAGGCCTTCATCGACTGGCTCGTTTCCACCCCGGGGCAGAACGCCATCGCTGCATACCGGATCGGGGGGGAACAACTCTTCTTCCCTAACGCGGGAGCCAGATGAGCCTTGGCTCCTATCAA
Source organism: Methylobacterium sp. SD274 (assembly GCF_017355285.1). Classification (NCBI taxonomy): domain Bacteria; kingdom Pseudomonadati; phylum Pseudomonadota; class Alphaproteobacteria; order Hyphomicrobiales; family Methylobacteriaceae; genus Methylobacterium; species Methylobacterium sp. SD274. Next base: position 24,704 of record NZ_JADIJP010000021.1, read on the forward strand.
ATGCGCAGTGCGATCGGTCGAACCGCCATTGCCCGGCCTTGACACCCCTCTCGGCCGTCGCACTTTCTCCTACTTAGTGTTTCGTCACGTATGCGACGGCTTGGCCTTGGGAGGGCCGTGACATGATGAGTTTCCGTATCGTAGCATTGTCCACCGCAGCGGGGACGGCGATGGCGTCTCTGCTGCCGGTCGTTGCCCTGGCTGAACCGACGGGCAAGCCCGCTAATATCTGTAAGGAACTCACAGCCTTCCTGCATGCGCCCGCTGGGGCGGCACCATCCGGTCAAGCTACGAGCCAGACTAGCACAGCGGTCACCGCACCCGGCTCCGGATCGCAGAAACCTTCTGGCAGTGAGACACAGAAGGATTCGGGCCTCAGCGGGCCGACCGCCCCGAATGGTCCTGGCGCGGCCGGCCCACAGGGAGCGACACAGAATGCCGCTGCGCCTTCGGGCGCATCGGCCCCAGCGCCCGCTGCCGCCCCCGCCGCACCACCGCCCAAGGCTGCGAGCACCGAGTTCATCGAGCAGGGCAATACCGCTGCGGCTGCCAATGACATTGCGGGTTGCCAGCGGGTCGCTCGGCAGATTCGCCGCGACGGGGTCGTCATGCCGCCCCCGCTAATGGCTCTGGCTGCCCTCGATCTCAAAATCCTCGAGACAGCGAACTGAGGTCACGCCAAACAGAATTTAGGAGCTTTGCGAGATGAGAGGCCCCCTGACAGGGGCCTCTTCTCGTTCGTGATGCGTCTCACAGATGGCCGTGGCCGGCGACTGTCCGAGCCGGTGCCGCGATGCGCTTCCAGGTGAAGGCCGCGGCGACGACGATGACGGCGCAGATCGCAGCCGCGATCTGATGGGCGTGGGGCACCGAGGCCACGTGTTCGGCAATGTAGGGGTCGGTGACGATCATTTCCCCGGCGATCCACCCGAGAAGCGCCGCGCCCGCCCAGATCACCAAGGGGAAGCGCTTCAGCAAAGTCGTGATCAGCGATGCGCCCGCGACGATGAGAGGGATCGAGAGCAGAAGACCGAAGACGAATAGCGACACCTCGCCCTTCGCAACGGCTGCGATGGCAACGACGTTGTCCAGGCTCATCACCGCATCAGCGATGGCGATGGTCCGTACCGCTTTCCATAAGGTTTTGCTGTCGCCGACGGCATGTGCCTCGTCATCCTCGCCGAGCGCGAGCTTCACCGCGATCCAAAGGAGAAGCAGCCCGCCACCGATCCGAAGGAACGGTACCGCCAGAAGATGAGTGATGATGACGGCGAAGAGGATGCGAAGCCCCACAGCCGTACCGGCCCCGAGAAGGATCCCGGTGCGCCGCTGCTCCGGGGGAAGGGATCGGCAGGCCATGGCGATGACGACCGCATTGTCGCCGGAAAGGAGCAGGTCGATCCAGACGATCTGCAGCACCGAGACGAGGAAGTGCGAGTCGAGGAAATCCATCGGCGCTTTCGATCAGGTCGGAGGGGCAGGGAGTCGGAGCGGGCGGCCCTCCGCTCGAAAGCGGGGAGCATGCGGTCTCGAAGGGCACCCGGCACATCGTACCGAAGCCCGTGCAATGCAAGCTTCAGTCACGCTTACGGGTATGAGGACAGGCGATTCCGCGTCAGTACAGCATCCTGTGCGGATATACCTCGATCGTATCGCCAGGCTCGATTCGGGTAATTTCGTTCGGGAGGCCAGCCAGTGCATCACTGCCGGTGAGTGACGAGAGGATACCGGCCCCATCGCGGGGGAATTTTACCGCTTCGAGCAGTCCATCGGCGGCGCGCTGCAGGCTTACCCGTATGAATTCCAGGCGGCCAGCCTTCTTGCGATAGGCAAAGGTGGAGAGGACGGGAATGCCCAATGGCGGAACGAAATCTTCTCCACCGAGCCGCGCCAGGAGCGGACGTACTACGAAGAGCAGGGTCACGTAGGCGGCGACGGGATTGCCCGGTAATCCCACGAAGGGTGTCCCCTGCACGAGGCCCATAGCCACCGGCCTGCCCGGCTTGATCCCAAGGCGCCAGAAAACGAGGCTGCCGACGGTCTCCACGGCCGGTTTCACGTGATCCTCCTCACCGGTGGAGACACCGCCGGATGTAAGAAGGAGATCATGGGCGGACGCCGCCTCCGTGAGGCGTGCCGCGAGAAGAGTTCGGTCATCGCGTAGGATGCCGAGGTCGCTCACCTCGGTGCCGAAGCGTTTCAGCAGGGCGACCAGCATCACCCGGTTGGAATCGTGGATGGCCCCCTGCGGCAGGGCGCCCCCCGGCTCGGCCAGTTCATCGCCGGTAGAGAACACCGCCACCTTCAGGCTTTTCCGGACGGTCAGATGCGGGCGGCCTATGGCGGCGGCGAGCCCGATATCCTGCGGGCGGAGTCGACGGCCGGCTGTGACGATCGTCGTGCCTTTTGCGACATCCTCTCCGGCGAGCCGCCGGTTCGATCCGCGCTTCAGACCGGGGGGTAGGACCACCTCGGTGCCCTCGACCGTCACGTCCTCCTGCATGAAGACCGTGTCGGCGCCGTCCGGCATTCTGGCGCCAGTGAAGATGCGGACCGCGCTCGGCCCGCTTCCCATCTCCAGACCGGCTTGGCCGGCGGCGATCCGGCCTTCCAAGGGCAGCCGCGTTTCGCCGTTGGGAGCGAGGTCGGTGTGGCGCAACGCGTAGCCGTCGACGGCGGAATTATCGAATGGCGGCAAGTCGATACCGGCGATGACGTCCTCCGCCGCGATGCGTCCGTCCGCCTCGTTAAGCGGTACGGTCTCGATCCCGGCGACCACCGGAAGGCGCTCGGCGATCAGCGCCAGGGCGTCGTCCACGCTCATGAGCTGCCCGCCGAAGGCGAAGCAATCGTCAGTCAGCTGCGCCATGGCCTCCGAGCCTGTTCAGGACGACCTCGATCGGCTCCGCCATGACCGCCACGAGACCGGCGATTCCACCGACATTGTCGAGGCCTATCACCGGAATCCGAGCGTCGGGGAATTCCGCATCCGTCGCAACGGCGACGATGTACTCGTCCTGCGGATGAAGCGGTGGACGGCCGTTGGCGTTCCGATGAATCTCGATCTTGAGATGCCCCTCGCGCTTGAATCCTTCGACCAGCACGAGGTCGCAGGGGCTGAGACGGCGCAGCAGATCGGCCAAGCTCGCCTCGGCGCCGTCGCGCACTTCGTGCATCTGCACCCACCGGGCCGCCGACGAGATCAGCACTTCGGATGCGCCAGCCTGCCGGTGCCGGTGGGAATCCTTGCCCGGCTGGTCCACGTCGAAGGCGTGGTGCGCGTGCTTGATCGTCGAGACCGTGAAGCCGCGGGCGATCAGTTCGGGAATGAGCTTGGTGAGAAGTGTGGTCTTGCCCGCCCCGCTCCAGCCGGCGAGGCCGATGACCCGCATGGTCCGGTCCGTCATGGCTGGGCCTCCGGCAAGGAAAATCCGAGCTCGGCGAGAAGCGCCCCCGTTTCCCGCTCGGCGAGCAGCGCGAGGAAGGCGGCGAGAGCCGGCTCCTGCGCCCGATCTTCGGCATAGGCGAAATCGTAATGCTCGCTCACCAGCGGTATGAAGCCGAGGCCATAGGCGCCCGCGACGCTCTCGATGGCGACACCCCAATCGGCTCGGCCTTGGGCCACGGCGGCGGCCACGGCGTTGTGCGAACGTGGCTGGTTCCAGTAGCCGGGAGGGCGCGCCCCGTTCAGAAGCCCGTCGATGAGGAGGCGCGTCCCCGAGCCGGTGTTGCGGCTCACCATGATGGCGTCCGGGTCGAGGAGGAGCGCCGCGACGGCACCCGCCGCGCCGCGTTCCGCGAACCGGCTGTCGCCGGGGCGGAACACCAATCCCTGCATCCGCGTCCAGCCCTCGGCGAGGCGCAAGGCTGGGGTCAGGAAGGGCGCATTGTAGCGGCCGGTCGTGGGATCGAAGAGATGCATCGAGGCGATCTCGCACTCGCCCCGCTTCATGGCGGCGAGCCCTCCTGAGGACCCGACCCAGATGGTGCGGGCCCGGATGCCGCGCTCGGCCAGGCGTCCGACGACGGCATCGAGCCCGACGCAATGGCTGCCGACGATGGTGAGGTCGGGGGCGCGGGTGCCCGCGCCTATTCGAGAGAGGCGCACCGGCTCGCCGGCGTCCAGCCCGGCGCGCGCGGCGGGAATCGCGAAGAAGCCGTCGGCCTGCGAGAAGGCCGTCACCGAGCCGGAACCCTTGGACAGCGGAACGGCGACCGGAGCGTCCCGCCCATGGGCAAGGGAGGCCATCACGAATTCCATGCGCCCGAGTTCTGAGGGGATGCGCCGGGGCAGCACAGCTTCGACGCTCTCTTCCTCGCGCGGGGGAAGCCCGGCCAGCGAGCGGATCAGGGGCACGACGAATTCGTGGAAGGTGAACATCGCCGAGGTCGGGAAACCGGGCAGGACGACGATGGCCTTGCCCTGTGCCTTGGCGAGGCAGAGGGGCTTGCCGGGCTTGAGCGCGACGCCGTGGACGAGGATACCCGGCTCGCCCAGGCGGGAGAGGATGCGGTGGGACACGTCACCCGCCCCCTTTGACGTCCCTCCCGACAGGACGACGACGTCGCACTCCGAAAGCGCCGCGCGGATGGCGCTTTCGAGAGCGGCCTCATCGTCCGCGACGATGCCGAAGGGCACGGGTTCGCCGCCATTCTCGGTGACCGAAGCGGAGACGATGGCGCCGTTCGAATCGTAAATGCCGGCTGCCGGCAGGGGTTGGCCCGGTGGCGACAACTCGTCGCCGGTGGAGAGCACGGCGACCCTCGGCCGGCGCACCATCTCGACCGCATCGAGGCCGCAGGCGGCCAGCATGCCGATCTCGCGCGCGGTGATGACGGTGCCCTTGCGGAGAACGGTCTCGCCGCGCGCCATGTCCGACCCGGCATAACCGACGAACTGTCCGTGCGCGGCCGCCCGGTCGAGATCGATCGCCATCGATCCTTCGCTGGACGCGATCTCGGTCGCCTCCACCATCACCACCGCGTCGGCGCCGCGTGGAATCATGCCGCCCGTGGCGATGGTCGTCGCCGTGCCGGGCTCCACCGCCAATCGGGGAGCGACGCCGCAGGCGAGGATTTCGTGGTTGAGTCCGAGCCGGGCCGGTTCGGCCTCGCTCGCGCCGAGCGTGTCGGAGGAGCGGAGTGCGAACCCGTCGACGAGGGCTCGGTCGAAGGGAGGCACGTCGATGGGCGAGGCCACGTCCCGCGCCAGCGCGCGGCCGAGCGTTGCGGCGAGCGGCACACTCTCGGATGGCAGCGCCACATGCGGCACCGCCGCGCGAAACCGCGATGCGGCCTCGTCTCGGCTGACCACATGAAGAAACTGCTCCTGACGGGCCGCGCGCGACAGCCTCGCCAGGAAATCCTCGTTCGACTCCGATGCGTCGAGACGCTTCACAGGGGCATGACCTCGATCCACTCCCCCTCGGGATAGCCTTCCCGCTCCGGCGGTACCAGAACCGCGCCCCAGGCGTGGATCAACCGTCGCAGCGGCAGATCCGCTCCGCCGAGAGGTTCCACCCGGTCATTCTTCAGCCCGATAAAGACGATGTCGCTCATTCCAATGGTCGAGGACATCTTGCGGGCGAGACGCCCCTTGGCCCTGCCGGGGAGGCTCGCTCCGGAGAGCCTCGCCAGTAGGGGACGCCCTAGGGCAACGAATGTCGCGAGGGCAGCGTCAGGCCTGCCCGGCAGGAGCAGGACCGGGACAGACGCGATCGAGCCAAAACCGGCGCTGTCTCCCGGACGAAGCGCGATGCCATGCGCGCCGAGCCGGCCCCGCAATGCCAGGGCCTCGGCGCTGTGGTCATTGCGGCCGAAACCGGTGCCGCCGACGACGAACACCGCGTCCGCCCCTGGGACGAGCAGCGCATCGGCGATGGACTCTCTTTCGCGGAAGCATCGGCTCGACGTCACCCGAACGCCCGCCTTCCTCGCCAAAGCCGCGATGGTGGATGCGGAATGGCCCCCGATATCGAGGATGTGAACATGCGGCACGCGGACTGCGACTATGTCGATCCCGCTGGCACCGAGAGCGAGAGCACCGAGCGGCGTCAGCCGTTCCCCGTATCGCGCCAGAACGTCTCCCCGGGCGATCTCCTGGCCGGAGCCCGCCACACTTCCGCCCGGTGCCGCATCCGCCACGATGTCCCCGTCGGTGTCGATCGCGTCAGGCGGCAGGACCGTATCGGTGCCCGGCGGCATCGCATCGCCCGTGTCCAGCCAGGGTGGAGGCGAGAGCGGCGTGACCGGCGCATAGGCCGAGGCACCCGTCACAGTGCTGCCGGCCACGGCCCAGCCGTCCCGCAGCGCGCGCGGACGCGTGGGTAGGTCGGCGGGGGCCACGACATCCGCCGCGAGAACGGAGCAGATCGCATCGCCCACCGGCACGACAATGGCGCTTACGGGCTCGGCGACCAGAAGCTGCGCCAAGGCGTCGTCGAGGGGCATCAAGGCCGAAGTCGCGGACCGGATCGACATGCGCCGTGACGGATGCGGCATTGCGAGCGGGTGAGCAAGCCCGCCTGCGGCGCATCAGCCGAGTGGTAGCCGGAAGGGAAGACAGGTTGAGTCGCCGCGTCTAATTCTCAACGTCCTCGATCCCCTAAGAGAGCGACGGCGTGGCGCGGATATCAGGGTTGTCGGTTCGACCTCGGTTCTCTCGACAGACGATCCGCCGCGTCTGGCCGATCTGCGCGATGCTCCTCGTCCTCTCCGCACCGCTTCCGGGCTCAGCGCAGCTTCGCGGTCATGGTGGTCCGGTGCGGGCGCTGGCGATTGCCCCGGATGGACGCCTCGCGATTTCCGGCGGGTTCGACCATTCCGGCATTCTGTGGGCGATCGACCAAGGGACGGCCCTCTCGGTCCTTCGATTTCACGACGGTGCGGTGAATGCCGTTGCAGCCCTCGATGGCGGCCGCTTCGTCACGGCCAGCGAGGACGGGCGCATCGCCCTCTGGCAGGCCGGACGCCCGGAGCCCGTCGAGATCTTTTCCGACCATGCCGGACCCATCGCGGCCCTCGCGGTCTCGCCGGACGGGGCGAGCCTCGCCTCCGCTTCCTGGGATGGCACCGCGCATATCCGGTTCCTCGCCGGCGGGCCGGTTCGGGTGCTGCGGGGACATGCGGGCAACGTCAACGCCGTCGCCTTCCTGCCCGATGGCAGATTGGTCACCGGGAGCTACGACGCCACACTTCGAGTCTGGTCCCTCGCCGAGACCGACGAGCCACCGCGCATCGTTCAACTCCCATCGCCGGTGAACAGCGTGGCCGTGGCCGGGGAGGGCGAGATCGTCGCCGCCGGTGCGGATAGCGTGGTCCGCTTCCTGTCCGCCGACGGCACCATCCGCGCGTCGGTCGACCTCGCGACCAACCCTGTCATCGGTCTCGCTTTGTCTCCAGACGGGCGGCGGGTCGCCGCTGCCACGGTGGCCGGCACCGTGGCCATGATCGACCGTCGCGCGGCCAAGGTGGCGTTCAGCCTCGTGGGGCCGGGACTGCCCGTCTGGTCGCTTGCCTTCCGGCCGGACGGAACCGAATTGCTGACCGGGGGCGGGGACAGGCTGGTCCGTCGATGGAATGCCGGGACGGGCGAACCCATCGGCTCGCTGTCGATGCCGCGGCCGGTGGATTCGCTGGCGGCCTTCAAGGGCGATCACGGGGCCGAGGTATTTCGCGCCTGCGTCGCCTGCCATACCCTGACGCCGGAGGACGGCACGCGAGCCGGCCCTACCTTGAGCGGCGTGTTCGGTCGGCGCGTCGCCACCGCCGAGGGATACACGTTCTCGCAGGCCCTGAAGGGCCTCGACATCGTCTGGGATGCGCGGACCATCTCGAAACTGTTCGAGATCGGCCCATCCCGCTACACGCCCGGCACCAAGATGCCCGAGCAGACGATCAACAACCCGGACGACCGCGAGGCCCTGGTGCGTTTCCTCGAGAGGGCGACGAAGACGCCGTGATCAAAACGGGAGTGAGAGGCATCATGAATCTTCCCGTCTCGGTAGGTTCTTGCCCGGAGCAAGACGGTGCAGCGGGCTATTTGTAAGACACTTTTTGAATTGGTTTTCCAATGCTTTACCTCTTCCTGAGGTGCTGCCTAGCGGCCTCGAAGGAGCGCTCCAGAACCCACTGAGTGAACTGGAGGGCTCCTTCGAGGCCCGCTGACGCGGGCATCTCAGGATGAGGTGACTGGATGGGATGATCGACTCTGGCAGGAGCATCCGCTGGGAAATCCGGCCAAACCGGTTCTCAGGCGCCGCCGCTCCCGCTCGTTTCCCGCGCCCGGAAGTAATCCTCGGAGGTTCTCGGCTTCGACCGCTCCGGCACCGTATGCGGGTCGAAAGCCTCGTTCACGACGACTTCGACGCGGCAGGTGTCGCACATCATCAGGGTACGGATCCTGGCCTCGCCGGCACTGCCTCTGAACATCCAGTGGCGGCCCTGAAGCTTCTCGATGACCCGCTCGATGCTGCTGCGTGTGCCGAAGGGCTTGCCACAGGAGACACAATCGAACGGCTCTTCCTCCTTGACGATACGGCGCGGCTGGCTCCAGGCGGCGAAATCCACCTGCGGCTTCAGAGAGATGACATCTTCCGGGCAGGTGGCGGCGCAGAGCCCGCATTGCACGCAGAGACTTTCCTCGAATGCCAGCAGCGGCCGGTCCTGGCTGTCACTGAGGGCATGGGTCGGGCAGGTGCCGACACAGGCGAGGCACAGGGTGCAATCCTCGGTGCGGAAGTCGAGACCGCCGAACGGCGAACCGGCTTCCAAGGGGACGACTGCGACAGGGGCTGGGGCGGCGACATGCATCTCGCGGAAGGCGAATTGCAGGACGTTGCGCTTGGGGCCGACCGGCATGAAGGCCGCGGGCACCGGCGCGGCTGTGCCGAGATTTCCGGTCGTCAGCGCGGAGCCCAGCTTGTCTGGATCGTCGGTCTCGATGAGCGAGACGACGGGCGTCCCATCGGCCGAACCGTAGCCCAGCGCTCCAGCGAGGGTATCGGCAAGATGAGCCATCCGGCGTAGAGCCGCGATGTCGTGCTTGGGACGGTCACGGACGAGGAGGCGAATGCCCACGGCGCCGTAGGCCAGGAGCGCCGCGGCGGCCTCCGGGCCGAGTTGCGTGACCTCGTTGACGGCGACAGGAAGCACGTTGGCCGGCAGGCCGTCGCCGTAGCGGGCCAGCGCCTCGATCAGGGGCTCGCCGTGCTCGGAATCGTGGAACAGCACCACGCCGTTCCGTCCCCCGCCCTCGTGATACGCACGCATCAGGGTCCGCAGGCGGCGCATCAGCCCGTCGGCGGCGGGCAGGGCGTAGGCCGCCGCACCGGTGGGGCACACGGAGGCGCAAGATCCGCAGCCGGCGCAGATATAGGGATCGATGGCGACGTGATCGCCTGCGGGCGCGATGGCGCCGGTCGGGCAGACTTCGAGGCAGCGCGTGCAGCCGGTGATGCGTGAGCGCGAATGCGCGCAGAGATCGGCCTGGAAATCGATGAAGCGCGCCTTCTCGAACTCGCCGACGAGGTGGGAGATCGTGAAGATCGCCCGCTCCACGGCGGCCGGGTCACCGGGATCCGCCCGGACATAGCCGCTGCGCAGGTCATGCGCGGGAAAGAGCGGCGTGCCCCCCGTCAGGTCGAGCACCACGTCGCAGGTGGAGGTGGCGCCGTTGCGCGACGGGCCGAAGGACAGGGATTGACGGGATGAGGGGCTCGGCACCGCGTAATCGTCGATGCGCAGGGAGAACGCCCCGAGATGCCCGCTCGCCGAAACGACACTGCCCTGGAGCACGGGAAACTCGTGCCGGCGCGGCACCGGTACATCGCGCGGTCGGCTCAGCAGAACCGTCACGTCGAGATGGTCGGCGAGCCGCCGCCCGGCCTCGATGGCGACTTCGTCGCGTCCGTAGATGAGGGCGACGCCCTGGCTCACCATCGCGACGGTGCCCGGCGCGGGCGTCGTCTCGGCCGCGGCGGCCAGCAGTGCCGCGATCTTCGGTCCGGCCGCATCGGCATCCCTCGACCAGCCCGCGTTCTCGCGGATATTGGCATAGGTCACGCGGGCTTCCGCCCCGGCCCCGGCGGCGATGTCGGTGAAGAGGGGGGCCTGCAGCGTGCACGAGACGGTGACGGGCGCGCCCTGTGCCAGCGCGTCCTCGAACCGGGCGATCTCACGCCCGCACAGTTGATCGGCGGTCTCCAGGCGGCCACCGCACGCCTTGCCGATCGCCTGCCCGTCGAGGGCGACGGTCTCATCGCAGGAGCACGCGAACACGATCCGGTCGGACAATGATTTACCCCGAACGTTTGGTCACAGCGGCGAGGGTACCAGCCCACTCGCGCTCAGGTTGGTGCATCGTATACTATAACGGCTCGAAACTAGGACCCGACATACGGGCGCAGGTAGAACCGAAACGCATGGCGCCGAGCTCCAACGACCCGGACCTGATCCTGCCGCCCGTCTTTTCTCTCGCAATCTCAGCCGGGCCGGCGAGCGCGTTCGACGAAGCCCGCGACGCGGCCGCATCCGGCGGCCGGACCGGGCGTCTCGTCTGGCGAAAGAACGCGGAACTGCTCGACTTTGCGGTGATCCTGGAGCCGGACGAGCCCCTCGCCACGGCGCGCCGCGCCGTCTTCGCCGGCATGGTGGCGCTTGCCGAGGCCATCGGCGCCCATGGGCCGCCCGAGGTCCCGGTGACGTTCGGCTGGCCGGATACGCTCCGCTTCGACGGCGCGCGCCTCGGCGGCGGGCGTCTCGGATGGCCGGAAACCTGCGGCGAGGGCGACGTGCCGGACTGGCTCGTCTTCTCCGCCACGATCATCGCCTCGAAGGCACGGGCCGGCGATCCGGGCCTGACGCCGGATTCGACCTCCCTCGAAAACGAGGGTTTCAATTTCGAGGATGGCCACGGAATCCTCGTGGAGAGCTTCGCCCGTCATCTCATGAAGACCTTCGCCATTTGGGAGGAAGACGGGTTCGCGGGGATCGAACGACGCTATCTCTGGCGGCTCGCCGAGGGTGGCCCGGTGGCACGGATCGATGCTGGCGGCGACCTGATCGGCGGCGACGGCGATCGCCGCGATCTCGTCGAAGCCCTGGCCGCGATGCGCTGGGGCGATCCGCAGACGGGCGAGCCTCATCTGTGAATGTGGCGATGCCCGGAATGTGGGAATGTCGGTCGATATCGCCCGCGGTTAGGGCGTTCCCCAGTGAGAAGACATCATTGAGAACCCGCATCGCCTGCCTCGCTGCGCTGGCCGCACTTCTATCCCTGCCGGGTGGGCTTCGGGCTGAGGAGGCTCCGAGGGGCCCGGCCATCGAGGCGAAGGGCATGCCCGGCCCCTATGGCGAGCGGCTCACCATCGACGACAAGGGCATCACCCTGACCTTTCCCGACGATGCCGCGACATTGCGCATCGGCGGCCGGCTCCACCTCGATTTCGGTGCGGCCGGCATCCGCCAATCGGGCTTCGGCAATCCGTTCAGCGACAATATCGCGGTGCGCCGCTCATGGATCGAGACCACTCTGAGCCTCGGCAAGGATGTCGGCCTCGGATTTCAATACGATTTCGCCGATCCGGTGACGCCGATCAACGATGCGGTCCTGGTCTATCGCGGTGTGCCGGACATGCTCTTCAGCATCGGCAACGAGAAGGAGCCGTTCGGCCTCGACCAGCTCGCTTCCAACAACAACATTCTCTTCACCGAGCGGGCCCTGTCCGACGCCTTCGTTCCGGCGCGGAACTTCGGCTTCGCCCTGGGGAGGCACGGCAAGGATTGGAGCGTCGTCACCGGCATCTTCGGCGGCAACGCCAATACCGGTATCGGCAGCGAGGGCTTGGCCTCGACGAGCCGGGTGACCTACGCGCCGATCAACGATGAGAAACGGACGCTCCATCTCGGCCTCGCCGGGAGCTACCGCAGCCTGCCGCGCGACGAGAGCCCCCTCTCGCTCTCGAGCCGATCCGAAGCGTTCCTCTACGCGAGGAGGTTCGTCGATACCGGCGATATCCGCGATGCGGCGAGCATCGCCCGCCTCGGTGCGGAACTGGCCTATCGCTCCGGTCCGCTGCTGGTGAGCGCGGAATACACGCGAACCGAGATCGGCCGGCTCGATGGCGGATCGCCGCTAAGCTTCCAGGGGGGATACGTCCAGGCGAGCTGGGTGCTCAACGGCGACAATCGGGCCTATCGCATGGCGCCCGACTTCAATGGCACCGGCTATGCGGTCTTCGGCGGCGTCAAAGTCGCAGAAGCGCAGCGCATCACCCGTGGCGGTTTCGGCGTCTTCGAACTCGGCCTGCGGTTCTCGGCCATCGATCTCGACGATGGCGGCGTGCGCGGCGGCATCGAGCGGGACGGCACGGTGGGCCTATCCTGGTATCCCGATACCAACATCCGCATCATGGCCGATTACGTCCGGTCCCACACCTCTCCCTCCGCGCTTCAGAACGGACGGACGATCGACGCCGATACGTTCATCGGCCGGTTTCAATTGTATTGGTGAAGGGCGTCTCGCCCAGTCGTGAGCAATTTCCGCGAGCCGACCCCAGATACGTACCGTGGACGCCGGACAGGTGCCTCGAACACGAAGGTCTTCGCCACCACCTCTCGGCCGGTTCGGGTGGTGACGATGGAATGAACAGGCGAAGGCCTCGATGAGCAGTCTCAAACTTCCCCGGACGATCCGCCTCGATCCGTCCGATACCTTCGTCTTCGCGAAGGCGGCCGAGCCCGGCGAATGGGCCGTCACGGGCTCGTTCCTGTTCTGGGATGCCGACGTTCCGCTTCTCGAAGGTAAGGACCGTACGGCGTTTCGCTCCGGGTTCCTTGGGGTGACCTCCCTCGGCTTCTCGACCCTGGCAGTGGTCAGCGAGGCGACGATGGCCGAGCGGGACAAAGCGGTCGAGCAGCTGGCGCATCACCTTTGCGAGCGCCTCGGCGCGCCTACCCTCGATGTGGCCCGCATCGCGGCCGACGAGGAGATCGCCTTCGCCGCCACCCTGTGTCAGCCGGCGGTGGGAAGCGTGATCGCGCTGCATCGGACCTTCGAGGACGGTGCGATCCGCGAAGCGTTCCGCACGCTGCATCAGCGTGGTCCGGGCGTCGCCGGGGCGGACAAGTTGCATGCCCATGCCAGGGCCTTCACCTTCGAGGAGACCGATGACGAACCCGAGGAACGGGCGGACCTCATCGGCATGGCCAACGCACCTGTTTCCGGGAATGACGGACGATGACCGAGTTCTGGGTCTCCAGCGGACACCACCTCGCCGGGCGCACGGAAGGGGGCGGCCTTGCCGTCACCGACGAGTTGATCCTCGCCTATCTCGCACGGCCCGAGCTCGTGCCGCCCGACGAAGCCTGCATGGCGGAGCGGGCGCTCCACCGCAGCCTCGTGACGGCGCCGCGCCGGCCGGTCTCCCCCGGTGAGATCGCCGCGATGGCGGATGCCGATGCGCGCGAGAACTGGACCATGATGCTCGCCTTCCGCGACCGATTGATGGCCGCGCAGTCGGTGGAGGCGGCCTATCTCGACCTCGTTCGCAGGGGGCTGAACGGCACGCCGCCGATCTTCCTCAATCAATTGGCGCATCTCATCCTGCGTAATGCCCTCGATGGCTGCGATGACCCCTACACGCTCCGCGCCGGCGAACTCTTCTTCCGGCCGCAGCGCGTCTCCTTCGTCGATGGTGCGGCGTTCCTGGCCGATGCCGAGGTGATCGAGGCGCGGGAGATCGGGGCCGCGCAGTCGCCCCTCGTCGCCATGCTGGGCAAGGAGCCGGCGAATGAGCTCGACGTGCTCACGGACGAGACGGCTTGGACCTATTGGAGCCGCTCCGACGCGTTCACCATGGCGCTCAACCTCGGGAGCAACCCGAAGAGCCGCGACGGTCTGGCGCGCGCCATCGAGGCCTGGGTACGACACCTTCTGCATGTGGAGGCGAAAGTGGAGCCGATCGCCTCCATGGACGATCCGGACTGGCGCTGGTTCGTCGGGCTCGACGCTCAAGCGACCCGAATCGGCAACGCCCTCTGGAACGGCGAGACCCTGGACGAAGCGAGCCGCATGCGCATCCTGGCCCTGTTTCGCCTCACCTTCGCCGACGACCGGCGGATCGACCCGCGCGCGGCGGGCCGGCCGGTCTATCTCCTGATGGCCATGGACCCCGACAAGCGCCTTTTTCTCAAACCTCAGAACCTCATGGCTGGATTGCCGCTCGCCGACGGCGCGGAGGCCGCATGACCGAAGAGAATCCGACCCCTCTACCGACGCCGCCCGATGACCGTTTCGACGTCGGGATCATTGTCGTCAAACGGGCCTTGAAGAGCCGTTGGACAAGCCATGCCTGGCTACCGGTCGCGGCCCTTCCGGCGATCCCGGCCGCCTCGCCCTGGACCGTGCTGTCGTCAACGCCGGAGGAGGAAACCTTCTATGCCGGCGCCTACGAGGTCTCGCTCCACCCCGCCGAGACGTCGCATTACCGCGACAACCTGATCTCGGGCCGGCCCTCGCTCTGGGTCGCCCTGCGGCAGATCGCGGAGGGCAGCTACGAAGTCGCCAATGTGACGGCCGATCCCTATGAGGGCGAATCCATGGCCGAGGGTATCGGCGAGGTGGTCGAGGCGGTGCCGATGCCGCTGGAGGTGCAGGCCAAGGTCCTGGCTTTCTTCGAGGCCTTCCACGTCGAACAGGTGTTCCACAAGCGTAAGCGCGACCGTGCCGATCCCGAGGCCCTGGCGCGACAGGGGACCGGTACGCGCAGACGGGGGGACGAGGGATGAGCGGCGGCGATTTCTTTTCCCGCTGGTCGAAGCGCAAGCGGGCTGTCGTCCGCGAGAACCCGCCCGCGACCGTGCCGGTTGGAAGCGAGGCGGTCGCGGGCGAAGCGGTCGAGAGCGAGGCGGCGCCTCTCGCGGGAGAACTCTCCGAGGGTGAGACCCTGTCGCCCGAGGAACTCGCCAAGTTGCCCTCCCTGGACAGCCTGACGGCACAGACCGACCTGACCCAGTTCCTTCGGGCTGGCGTTCCGATGGTGATGCGCAAGGCGGCTTTGCGCCGGATGTGGTCCCTCGACACCAACATCCGCGACTATGTCAGCGAGGCGCGGGAATACGCCTATGACTGGAATGCGGTGGGCGGTGTGCCGGGAAACGGCCCGCTTCTGCCCACAGACGACATCAAGGCCATGCTGCGGGACATCTTCGACGGGACGCCCGACTTGAACGTCGATCCTGAGCAGGAAAGCGAAGAGGCCACGCTGATCGAAGCGGAGGAGCTGGCGGAGGAATCCGAACCGGTGAAAACCGAAGAGACGGATCGGGGCAGTGAAGAACCGGGTCTCACTGTCGTGCAGGTTGACGAGCCAAGCTTGGCCTTGTCGCCGCCACGTTCTGCCCCCGTGGATACGGCTACGCCGAGGCCGCGACGACATGGCAGCGCCATCCCACTTTGAGCAATTAAAAACTACGTTGCGCACGTCCCATTCCGCGGTATTGTGGACGAAGTGAATTCACTTCGCCCGCGATCGGGTCGCGGTTTGAGGATGGTATGCGTTCGGTTGAGTTGTTGCGCGAAGACGAAGCGAAACTCGCTTCCGGCGCGCCCGGCATGACGCAGCCGGTCGTCGACGACGTCGATTTTCTGCGCGCTCATCTCTACGATCTCCTCGCGGCCCTAACCGGCCGAGTCCCGTCCGATGATATCCTGTCGCTTCTTGCCGGCTCGGGTGGCGATGAGACTCCCCTGGGCAAGGCGAGCTCCGCCCTCGCTCGCGAAGCGGCCGGTGCGGATCTGGCCAAGGTCGGGCGCGAGTATTTCGGTCTCTTCGTCGGCGTCGGACGCGGCGAAGTCGTGCCGCACGCTTCCTACTACCTGACCGGCTTTCTCAACGAGCGCCCGCTGGCGCGCATCCGCCAGGATCTGGCCCGGCTCGGCATCGAAGCCTCGGGCGGCATGAGCGAGCCGGAAGACCATGTGGCGATGCTGCTCGAGACCATGGCGGGTCTCGTCTCGGGCCGTTTCGAGACGGGAGCCGGCGAGGACCGCGTCTTCTTCGAGCGGCATCTAAAGCCCTGGGCCGGGCGTTTGTTCGACGATGTGGCGGCCAATACCCGTTCGTCTTTCTACCGTGCCGTGGGCGACCTCGGCCGGACGTTCATCGACATCGAGACCCGGGCTTACGCGCTCGACGCGTGAGGCGGGAATCATTGAAACATCGGTCGCATTCAGGAGTGACGAGCATGCGGGACGATCGAAAGGACGAGATGGGACGGCGCCATTTCTTCCGCGCCCTCGGCGGCGGATCGGTGGCGGCCGCTGCCGTGATCACGGCCCAGCCGATGATTGCGACGCCCGCGCAGGCTTACGACCCCGGCGCGGATGAGACGAAGGCCCGCTACCGCGAGTCCGACCACGTCAAGGCGTTCTACCGCACCAACGGCTACGAGACCCTGAAGAAGAATTGAGGGCGCCATGCTGATCAAGCGCAAGACAGGCGGCCCGGGCCGCACCTTCCATCAGGCCGTCACCATCGGCGAGACGCCGAAGGCCCTCGACCGTCGCGCCTTCCTGCGCAATTCCGGCCTCGTCGCCGGAGGGCTCGCGGCCGCCGGCTCGATCCAGCTCGGCTCGGTCCGCAAGGCCCAGGCGGCGGGCGCCTCCGCGATCGGCCCCGAGGTGACGATCAAGAAGAACATCTGCACCCATTGCTCGGTGGGTTGCACGGTGACGGCGGAGGTCGTGAACGGCGTCTGGGTCGGCCAGGAGCCCTCCTTCAGCAGCCCGATCAACCGGGGTACCCATTGCGCCAAGGGCGCGGCGATCCGCGAGCTCGTCTCCAGCGACCGCCGCCTGAAATATCCGATGAAGATGGTCGACGGGCAGTGGACCCGCATCTCCTGGGATCAGGCCATCGATGAGATCGGCGACAAGATCACCGGCCTGCGGGACAAATACGGCCCCGATTCCGTCTACTGGCTCGGCTCCGCCAAATTCACCAACGAGGCCGCCTACGTCCTGCGTAAGTTCGGCGCCTTCTGGGGTACCAACTCGGTCGATCACCAGGCGCGGATCTGCCATTCGACCACGGTGGCAGGCGTTGCCAATACCTGGGGCTACGGCGCTCAGACCAATTCCTACAACGACATCCGCAACGCCAAGACGATGATCATTCTCGGCGGAAACCCCGCCGAAGCGCATCCGGTCTCCCTTCAGCACCTGCTGTCCGGCAAGGAGATCAACCGCGCGAACATGATCGTCATCGATCCGCGCTTCACCCGCACGGCCGCCCACGCCACGGAATATGTCCGCATCCGTTCCGGCACCGACATCCCGGTGGTCTGGGGCATCCTCTGGCACGTGTTCCAGAATGGCTGGGAGGACAAGGAGTTCATCAGCCAGCGCGTCTACGCCATGGACGACGTCCGCAAGGAAGTCGCCAAGTGGAATCCCGCGGAGGTCGAGCGTGTTTCCGGGGTGCCCGGCGAGCAGCTGCGCCGCGTGGCCGAGAAGTTCGCCAAGGAGAAGCCCGCCACCTTGATCTGGTGCATGGGCGCAACCCAGCACACGGTGGGCACCGCCAACGTCCGTGCGCTCTGCATCCTGTGTCTCGCCACGGGCAATGTCGGCAAGCCAGGCACGGGCGCGAACATCTTCCGCGGCCACACCAACGTACAGGGGGCCACCGATTTGGGCCTCGATGTGACGTCGCTGCCGCTCTATTACGGTCTCGTCGAAGGGGCCTGGAAGCACTGGGCGCGCGTCTGGGACGTGGAATACGACTGGCTCCAGTCGCGATTCGACGAGGTGCCGGCCAAGGGCGGCCGGAAGGCCCGTACGCGCAAGGAGAGCATGGAATTACCCGGCATCACCTCCACGAGGTGGTTCGACGGCGTGAATCTGCCCGAAGAACAGGTGGACCAGCGCACCGGCATCAAGGCGATGATGGTGTTCGGCCATGGCGGCAACACCGTCACCCGCCTGCCGGAGGCGGTGAAAGGCCTGACCAAGCTCGACCTCCTCGTAGTGGCGGATCCGCATCCCACTACCTTCGCCGCCCTCGATGCGCGGCGCGACAACACCTACCTCCTGCCGATCTGCACCTCGCTGGAGATGGATGGCAGCCGCACGGCCTCGAACCGCTCGCTCCAATGGGGCGAGCAGATCGTGAAACCCGCCTTCGAATCGAAGAACGATTACGAGGTCATCTATCGCTTGGCGGCGAAGCTCGGCTTCGCCGACAAGATGTTCAAGAACATCAAGGTCGTGGACGCGGTGCCGGACGCGGAGGATATCCTGCGGGAGATCAACCGCGGCGGCTGGTCGACGGGCTATTGCGGCCAGAGCCCGGAACGCCTGAAGGCGCATATGCGCAACCAGGCCAAGTTCGATCTGGTGACGCTGCGGGCGCCCAAGGACGACCCTGAAGTGGGCGGCGACTATTACGGCCTGCCCTGGCCGTGCTGGGGCAAGCCGGAGCTCCGCCATCCGGGAACGCATATCCTCTACAACACCAACCTCCACATCAAGGACGGTGGCGGAACGTTCCGGGCCCGCTTCGGCACCGAGCGTAACGGCGTGACCCTGCTGGCGGAGGATTCCTTTGCCAAGGGCTCCGAGCTCACCGACGGCTACCCCGAATTCACCATGGCGGTGTTCAAGAAGCTCGGCTGGGACAAGGACCTGACCGCCGAGGAAATGGCGACCATCACCAAGATCGGTGGGGCCAACATCGATACGGTGAGCTGGGCGACCGACCTGTCGGGCGGTATCCAGCGCGTCTGCCTCGACCACGGCGTCACGCCCTACGGCAACGGCAAGGCCCGGGCGAATGCCTGGAACCTGCCCGACCCCGTGCCGGTGCACCGCGAGCCCATCTATACCCCGCGTCCCGATCTCGTGGCCCAGTACCCGACTCGCCCCGACGAACGTCAGCTGCGCATGCCGAATATCGGCTTCTCGGTGCAGAAGGCGGCGGTCGATCGCGGCATCGCCAAGGACTTCCCGATCATCCTCACCTCCGGCCGTCTCGTGGAATACGAGGGCGGCGGCGAGGAGACGCGCTCGAACCCGTGGCTCGCCGAGTTGCAGCAGGACATGTTCGTCGAGATCAACACCGGCGATGCCACCGATCGCGGCATCAAGGACGGTCAGTTCGTCTGGGTCTCCGGCCCCGAGAACAACGCCAAGGCCAAGGTCAAGGCGCTGGTGACGGACCGGGTCGGCAAGGGCGTCGCCTTCATGCCGTTCCACTTCTCCGGCTGGTACCAGGGCGACGACATGCGGAAATTCTATCCGCACGGCACCGACCCCGTGGTGCTGGGCGAGAGCTCCAACAACACGACGACCTATGGCTTCGATCCTGTGACGGGCATGCAGGAGACGAAGTGCACCCTGTGTCAGATCCGGGCCGTTTGAGGGATAATCGCCATGGCTCGCATGAAATTCCTCTGCGACGCGGACCGCTGCATCGAGTGCAACGCCTGCGTCACCGCCTGCAAGAACGAGCACGAGGTGCCGTGGGGCATCAACCGCCGGCGTGTCGTCACGCTCAATGACGGCAAGCCCGGCGAGCGCTCGGTCTCCATGGCCTGCATGCACTGCACCGACGCGCCCTGCGCGGCGGTCTGCCCGGTGAATTGCTTCTACACCACGGCCGACGCGGTGGTGCTGCATTCGAAGGACATCTGCATCGGCTGCGGATACTGCTTCTACGCCTGTCCGTTCGGCGCGCCGCAATATCCGAAGGTCGGCAACTTCGGTTCGCGCGGCAAGATGGACAAGTGCACCTACTGCGCCGGCGGTCCCGAATCCGATCTCTCCACCATCGAGTACGAGAAATACGGTTCGAACCGTCTTGCCGAGGGCAAGCTGCCGCTCTGCGCCGAGATGTGCTCGACCAAGGCGTTGCTGGCGGGTGACGGTGAGATGATCGCCCAGATCTACAAGCAGCGCGTGATCAAGCGCGGCTACGGCTCCGGCGCCTGGGGCTGGAAGACCGCCTATCGCGAAACCGTCGCCATCTAGGCGACGGATTGGACTGCCGGGGTCGAGACTTCAGGAAGGAAACGCCGATGCGGCGGACACTGACGACTTTCAGGACGCTGGTCGCAGCGACCATCCTCACGGCGGCTGTCGGCGCCTCGTCGACCTCCTTCGCGCAGCAGACGCGCGACGGACTGAACCCGACCGGGCAGAACCCGACGGCTGAATCCGTCAACGAGGATTTCCTGTTCAAGCAGGACCCGAAGATCACCGGCCGCATCAGCATCCCCGACGGCAAGGCGGCGCACCTGATCCAGCCCGCCGGCCGCGACTACCGTGATTTCCGGGAACGGTGGCTGCCCTGGCTCAGCGCGCTCGCCGTCCTTGGCGCCGTCGCGCTTCTCGGCCTGTTCTACTTCTTCCGGGGCCGTATTCTGATGGAGCCCGGTCCCGATACGGGCCGCAAGATCCTGCGCTTCAACGGGTTCGAGCGGTTCGCGCACTGGATGACGTCGAGCTGCTTCATCATCCTGGCCCTGTCCGGCCTGAACTACATCTTCGGCAAGCGCCTGTTGATGCCGCTCATCGGTGCGGATGCGTTCGGCGTGGTGGCGCAATACGCGAAGTTCAGCCACATCTACCTCGCGTGGCCGTTCATGATCGGCGTCGCGCTGATGCTGGTGCTCTGGCTGAAGGACAACATCCCGAACAAGATCGACATTGCCTGGATCAAGGCCTTCGGCGGCTTCATCGGCAACAAGCATCCCAGCGCTGGCCGTTTCAACGCAGGCCAGAAGATGGTGTTCTGGATGGTGATCGGCTTCGGCACGGCCATGAGCGTCACCGGCCTGATGATGATCTTTCCCTTCGCCCTCACCGACATCACCGGAATGCAGCTGATGCAGGTGATCCACGCCCTCATCGGCATCGCCTTCATCGCCGGCATCCTCGCCCATATCTACATCGGTACCCTCGGAATGGAGGGCGCCTACGACGCGATGGGCAGCGGCAAAGTCGATCTCGGCTGGGCCAAGGTCCACCACGACCTCTGGGTCGAGGAAGAGCAGGCCAAGAACGCCAGCGGCCCCCAGCTAGGGCGCCATCAGGTGCCTGCCGAGTAACCTGACGGACTAATACAGGCGTTCGGCGACCGGAGCCGGCATGTCGAGGATCGGACAACGTCCATGAAAGCTTTCATCATCGCCCTCGTCGTCGCCGTCGCCCTCGGCACGCTGGCCGCCATGCTTCTCAACCAGCAGCAGCGCTTCGCCTACCAGGCCTTCACGACCTCCGGCACGCGGGTTTCCGACCCGGCGGGGCACAGCAATCTCGTCGGGCCGCATTGGAACGGCGTCACGCCCGATCCGGAGAAGCCCTCTAAATCCTGAATTCCGGAATCTCACGGAACGCTCACGACGTGGGTTCAGGGGCACGAAAGCAGCCCCGCTTGCCGGATGCGCGGTACCGTATTCGGTGGACAATGGGCCGCGAAAGCGACTTTCCGGTCCTTAAACCGCCGATCCGTTCAACGAATTGCCTTCGTCCCAACCATAGCCGAGCGTCTCGAACCGCATGGATCGGGCATCGACCATGAGCAGCCGTCCCACCAGCGGCTCGCCGAAATCCGCAACCGCGCGGATCACTTCCATCGCCATCAGAGATCCCATCACCCCGGCCAGAGCGCCGAGCACACCGGCCTCGGCGCAGGCGGGCACGCTGCCAGGGGGAGGCGGGTTCGGGAACAGGCAGCGATAGGTTGGATTCGGGCGGCCGTCCGGTCCAGTCTCATGGGCGCGGATCGTCGTCAGTGTGCCGTCGAACTGCCCGAGGGCGGCCGTGACGAGCGGACGCTTGGCGTGGAAACAGGCATCGGAGACGGCATAGCGGGTCGCGAAATTGTCCGACCCATCGGCGACGATATCGTATCGGCCGATCAACGCGACGGCATTGTCGACGTCGATCCGCATGAGATGCGGTTCGATCCGCACATGCGGGTTGAGACGCGCCACGGCATCGGCGGCGCTGGCGATCTTCGGACGGCCGATATCGGGCGTGCCGTGAATGACCTGCCGCTGCAGATTGGAGAGCGAGACCGTGTCGTCGTCGACGATGCCGATCGTGCCGATGCCGGCCGCTGCCAGATACTGGATCAGCGGAGCGCCGAGCCCGCCGGCGCCGATGACGAGCACCCGCGCCGCCTGCAAACGCGCTTGTCCCGGTCCTCCGACCTCACGCAGGACGAGGTGGCGGGCGTAGCGTTCGACTTCGTCGCTGGAGAAGGCCATCCCGGTGAGATAGCCCTTGCGGCGAAGCGCCGAAAGGCCATCGGGACGGTATTTGCGTCCCGATGCCGTGCCGCTTATTCGCGACGGTGGAATGTCCCATCTCGACGAGACGATGCCCGTGTCCTCTCCCGTTATCGCCGATCACTCGCCGCTGGCCCTCGCCCAGGCCCTCATCCGCTGCCCGTCGGTGACGCCAGAGGAAGGCGGTGCCCTGCAATGGCTCGGTGGCGTCCTGGAGAAGGCAGGTTTCACCGTCGAGCGCCCACGCTTCTCGGAGCCGGGAACGCCCGATATCGACAATCTCTACGCGCGGATCGGGACAGGCAGTCCCTATCTCCTTTTCGCGGGCCATACCGACGTCGTCCCGCCCGGCTCCGTCGAAGCGTGGCGGCACGGGCCGTTCGACGGCGCGGTAGCGGACGGCATGCTCTACGGCCGCGGCGCGGTCGATATGAAGGGCGGTATCGCCTGTATGCTCTCGGCAGCGCTTGCTTTCGTCGCCGAGCGAGGAGGGGCGTTCAACGGCTCCATCGGGTTCCTCATCACAGGCGACGAGGAGGGGCCAGCCATCAACGGCACGGTGAAGCTCCTCGAATGGGTGAAGGGGCGGGGCGAGCGATTCGACCATTGCCTTCTGGGTGAGCCTACCAACCCGGCGCGCCTCGGCGAGATGATCAAGATCGGTCGGCGCGGGTCTCTCACCGGCAAGCTCGTCGTCCATGGCCGCCAGGGCCACGTGGCCTACCCCCACAAGGCCGAGAACCCCATCCCCGGCCTGCTGCGCCTCGCCTCTGCCCTTCTCGCCGAGCCACTCGATGGCGGCACCGCGCATTTCGATGCGTCGAACCTCGAATTCACCACCATCGATGTCGGCAATCCGGCCACCAATGTCATCCCGGCCGATGCCCGCGCGACGTTCAACATTCGCTTCAACGAGGGTTGGGCGGCGGAAACCCTGGGTGCCGAGATCCAACGGCGGCTGGAGGCGGCCGCCGGCAACACCGACCGGTTCACCCTGGACCTTCAGCCCTCGAACTCCCCGGCCTTCCTCACCGCGCCGGACGCGTTCACGGACCTCGTGGTCGAGGCGATCGAGACCGAGACCGGGCTGCGCCCCATCCTGTCCACCACCGGGGGCACATCGGATGCCCGTTTCATCAAGGATGCCTGTCCGGTCATCGAGTTCGGCCTCGTGGGTGAGACCATGCACCAGACCGACGAATGCGTGGCTATCGCCGATCTGGATCGGCTGACCGCGATCTATGGGCGGGTGCTGGCGGCTTACTTCGGGGAAACAGCGAACCCAGCCAAGGCCTGATGGGCATCACGACGCCTTATGCATGATCGACCGTCGAACCCAGCTATCGCGAATGCGATACCGGCATTGGAGGCGATGCCGGTGCAAGGTGAAGCGGCGATTGCGCGGGCCCAATCTTTCCCCGACGGCGATGTAGATCTGCCGAAGGCGGTGAACATGCGGGTCGTCCAGGCGCAGCTCGATACTGGCTCTCGTCAGCGCGGCCGCAGCCTTGGGATCCTTGACACTGAGCGGAACGAGGCTGTCACCGAGGATGATGCGCCCGACTTCCAGAAGCAGGTTTTCGTGTGTGCCGTCGGTGGAAGCCGCGAGACGTTCGAGGTCGAACAAGGTCCGCACGCCTAGGGGCCAAAGCCGGATGACCCTCTCTCGGCCGACCGAACAGCAGAGTTGCGCCTGCGCCACCCAATCCATGATCTGGTAGACGCCGAACGGTGTCTCTACGAACAGCATCAGCGGATTGGCGGTCGCTAGGTTCTGTGTCGAGTGGATGTGGTGATCGTCGAGCCTGACGCGGATGTTGCTGTCGATCCCGTCGATGATCTCTACGGGTGTGATCTTGAACGCTCGGAAGACGTCCTCTTCCTCGCGTTTGAAGTTCTTCAGCTGGTCTCTTTGCACGATGCTCCGCATGACGACATCTGGCATGATCCCGGCGATGAAACAGGCGACGACCACTGCAGCGATGGTGGCCGGCGCAGTCGCGAAGGAATCTGCTTTCAGCAGTGCGGAGACCACGTCCGTCCCGATCCAGAGGATGGAAATGACGAGGATCGGCCCGAGCGCGATGCTGACCAGCATCCTGATGCTCTCGCCGACGATCGTCCCGGGGCTCATGTCGAAGTTCTTGATCGCGCGGTAGAAACTGCGCAACGCCGTAACGTAGCTTCCGGCGAAGGCCGCGCAGATTCCCAGGAGCCAGACCAGCCCCAGGCTACCCGGCGTCGGATACGTCACGCCCGGCCAGCTGAAACCGGACGGTGTCGTCGGTTGTCCGGCGAACATCCAGAGGAGCAGCGACAATCCGTAGAACATGCCGATCCCCGCGAATGCGCTGAAGGGAGCGCAGCCGATGAGCCAGGAGACCTTCGAGAAATCCTCGCGTTTGCGATGCGCCTCCCGCGCCATGGCATTCGTTCGATCATCGCCACCGAATCCTGCGGTCGGGTCGCTGCTGCGCTTGGCCCCGACGAAATACTTGTATTTCACGAATTCGAAGGAGGGGATCAGCATCGGCCCCGGCTGATCCGATCTATCGAAGACCGTTGCAAGATCCGTGATGATCTCCTGCCTCTGAAGTTTGATCGCCTCTCGTATGGCGACGAAGATCAGCGGTGAGACGACCGCGAAGACAGTCGCGAGAACGAGGATGATCTGGAATGGCGTTTCCACGGGCGAAGGCTCCAGGCCTCACGATGTCGAAAATCGTCGAGGTTGCCTGAAGATGCCTTTTCGCTGGCGAAATACAATCTGAAATTGCTTACTCAGTAGATTCCCGGTTCGGTCCGTAATCCACCCCCACGAAGGTCAGTCCCTTGGCGGGCGCCATCGGGCCGCAGCGGGCGCGGTCGCGGCTCGCCAGGATGTCGGCGACCTGGGCGATACCGAATCGTCCGCAGCCGGCCATCATCAGTGTTCCGACCATGGCGCGGACCTGATGGTGCAGGAACGAGCGCGCCGAGGTCGAGATCACGATCTCCTCGAACAGGCCCATCGTCACCGTGGCCACATCGAGCTGTTCGAGGGTGCGGATCGGGCTGTTCGCTTGACACTCGGCGGCGCGAAAGGCGGTGAAGTCGTGGCGACCGAGGAGACCTTGCGCGGCCCTGTGCATCACCTCGGCATCGAGCGGCCATGGAACGTGCCAAACATGGTCGCGCGTCAGGGCAGGCGGGCTGCGCCGGTTGAAGATGCGGTAGCGGTAATGCCGTCGAATGGCTGAGTGGCGCGCATCGAAACCGGGCCCGACCCGCTCGGCGCTGACGATGGCGACCGGTAGCGGGCGGAGATGGGCGTTCAGGGCGTCGCGCACCGTATCCGTGCGCCAGTCCTTGATGAGGTCCAGATGGGCCACCTGATGGATGGCGTGGACGCCGGCATCCGTCCGACCGGCGCAGGTCAGGCGCAGGTCCTCCCCTGTGAAGCGTTTGACGGCGTCCTCAATGGCGCCCTGGACGGTGATGTCTTCGGCCTGCCGCTGCCATCCGCAGAACGGAGCGCCGTCATACTCGATGACGAGTTTGTAGCGGGGCATCAGCGACGGCCCCTGGTCTCTGACTTCACGGGAAGCGCGTTCCCGGCGCGAGATGCGCACCGCGCACGAATTCCGCACCCGTGACGATGCCGCCCTTGCCGGCCCGGCGCAATTCTGTGAGCTGCACGGCGCCCTCGCCGCAGGCGATGGTTCCGGCCGCATCGAGCAGAGTGCCGGGCGTGCCCTGTCCCTCCTTTGGCACGGCGCGCAGCACCTTAACCCGTTCCGGCCCCTTGCCGAGATCGGCCTCGAAGAAGGCTCCGGGGAAGGGCGACAGCCCGTTGATATGGTTCGCCACCTCACCCGCCGGCTTCGACCAGTCGATGCGCGCCTCGTCATTGGTGATCTTGTGCGCGTAGACGAGACCCTCCTCGGATTGGGGCGTGAGGGGGAGGGGCTCGTGTTCCAGCTGGCCGAGGGCCCGGCTCATGAGCGCCGCGCCAATGGGCATCAGCGCATCGTGCAGGTCTCCCGCACTCATGCCGGGGGTGATGGCGACCCGTTCTTCCAGGGCCACGGGGCCGGTATCGAGGCCCGCCTCCATGCGCATGATGCCGACACCGCTCTCCGTATCCCCCGCCATGACCGCGCGTTGGATCGGTGCCGCCCCGCGCCAACGGGGCAGCAGGGAGGCGTGGAGGTTCAGGCACCCGTGGCGCGGCACGTCGAGGATCGCCTGAGGCAACAGCATCCCGTAGGCGACGACCACGGCGACATCGCATCCGTGCGATCGGAACAGCGTGAGCGCATCCGGCGTCTTCAGCGTCGTGGGGGTATGAACCGGCAGGCCGAGCCTGTCCGCTAGCGCATGGACGGGGGACGGACGCAACGCCATGCCGCGCCCGGACCGCGCCGGGGCGCGGGTATAGACCGCGGCGATGTCGTGACCGTCTTCCGCCAGGCGCGCTAGGGTCGCCACGGCGAAATCGGGCGTCCCCATGAAGACGAGCTTCATCGCACGCGCTCTCTGTTGAAGGATGAGATCAGACGTCCTCGCCGCGCTTGGCCGCCTTGACGAATTTCTTGATGACCCGGTCGCGCTTCAACTTCGACAGGTGATCGATGAAGAGTACGCCGTCGAGGTGATCGATCTCGTGCTGGATGCAGGTGGCCAGAAGCCCGTCCGCCTCGATCTCGCGGGTTTCGCCGGAAAGATCGCGAAAGCGTACGCGCACCCGGTCGGGCCGCTCGACCTCGCCGTAATATTCGGGGATCGACAGGCAGCCCTCGTCATAGACGCGCTTCTCCTCCGAAGCCCAGACGATCTCCGGGTCGATGAAGACCTGCGGCTGGCGCGCGTTCTCGTCCTTCGACGTGTCGATCGTGACTACACGCTTGGTCACGCCGACCTGGATGGCGGCGAGGCCGACGCCCGGGGCATCGTACATCGTCTCCAGCATGTCGGCGGCGAGGGTGCGGACCTCATCGTCGATGGTACCGACGGGGGTCGACACCTGACGCAGGCGGGCGTCTGGCAGGATGACGAGGGGGCGGATGGTCATGGCGCGGCCGGATCTGTCGATGAAAAGGGCCCGGCTCCCTGTCTCCCGGGTCCGCCGTGCCGGACCCGCAGATAAGGTTTGGCGGATGGCCGGTCAAATCGGCCGGGATAACGATGCGGCTCAGAACGCCGTCCGGCTTCGGATGGCCGCCGAGAGTGTCCCTTCGTCGAGATAATCGAGCTCTCCCCCCACCGGCACGCCATGGGCGAGGCGGGTCACTTTCAGCCCGTGATGCGCCAGGGATTCGGTGACGTAATGCGCGGTGGTCTGGCCATCGACCGTGGCGTTCAGAGCCAGGATGATCTCCCGGACATCGCCGTTCCCGGCCCGGTCCACGAGGCTCGCGAGGTTGAGATGCTCCGGCCGAACACCATCGAGGGCGGAGAGCACGCCGCCGAGGACGTGATAGCGCGCCGTCACCGCGCCCGACCGCTCCAAGGCCCAGAGGTCGGAGACATCCTCGACCACCACCAGGATGGAGGGATCGCGCGACGCGTCCCGGCAGATGGTGCATGGGTCGCTTGTATCGACGTTGCCACATTCCTGGCACACGACGATGCGCTCGGAGGCCACCTGCATCGCCTCCGCCAGCGGAGCGAGCAGAGCTTCTCGCTTCTTGATGAGATGCAGCGCCGCGCGCCGGGCCGAGCGCGGGCCGAGCCCCGGCATTCGCGCGAGGAGCTGGATCAGGCGTTCGATTTCGGGGCCGGCAACGGCTTGGGCCATACGTGTTCCGTCAGACGGCCGCGGCCGTGTTCGTTAAATGGGGTCGGATCTCGTCGTCTTGTAGTCGGGAATCGCCGCCGCCGCATGCGTTCCGACGCCGCTCCGGATACCCCTTTGTTTCTCTGACAGATCCGTTCGTTCGTCTTTTAAACCGTTGCCGTCTCAATTGACCGGTGGCCGCCGGAGAATAAGCAGGTCTATTCGATCGAGTGGTGAACCTGTGCGCGGCGGACCTGAACGACCGCGTGGACGCTCCATCGGACCGTCCGGAAGACGAATGGGAGATTCCGGCCAAGCCAGACCTCAAAGCGATCAGGTGTTCGAGGAGTAGCGGACGTGACACATTTCGGCGATTTCAACGCCAGCCATGGACCCGAAAAAATCGGTCTGCGCAATCTGAAGGCGGTTCATTGGAACCTGGAACCCCCGCGGCTCTACGAGGAATCCCTGAGCCGTGGTGAATCGCAGCTCGCCCATGGCGGCGCCCTCGTGGCGACCACTGGCAGCCATACCGGTCGTTCGCCGAAGGACAGGTTCATCGTCCGTGACGCCAACACCGAGAACGAAATCTGGTGGGAGAACAACGGCGCGATTACGCCCGAGCAATTCGAGACGCTGTACCAGGATTTCCTCAGCCATGCCGAAGGGCGCGAACTCTTCGCCCAGGACCTCTATGGCGGCGCCGATCCGGCCCACCGTGTCCAGGCGCGGGTCTTCACCGAACTCGCCTGGCACTCGCTCTTCATCCGCAACCTGCTGATCCGGCCTGAGCGTTCGGCCCTTGCGGATTACGTCCCCGGTCTGACGATCATTGATCTTCCGAGCTTCCAAGCCGAACCGCACCGTCACGGCTGCCGCTCGAAGACCGTCATCGCCATCGACTTCACCCGGAAGATCGTTCTCATCGGCGGCAGTGCTTATGCCGGCGAGATGAAGAAGTCGGTCTTCACCTATCTGAACTACGTTCTGCCCGGCGCGGGCGTGATGCCGATGCATTGCTCGGCCAATGCGGCGCTGGATGCCGAGGGCGAGTCAGCCCTGTTCTTCGGCCTCTCGGGCACCGGCAAGACCACGCTCTCCAACGATTCCTCGCGGCAGCTCCTCGGCGACGACGAGCATGGCTGGAGCAAGGACGGCATCTTCAATTTCGAGGGTGGCTGCTACGCGAAGACCATCCGTCTCTCCCGCAACGCCGAGCCCGAGATCTACGCCACGACCGAGCGTTTCGGCACGGTGATGGAGAACGTGGTGATCGACCCGCTCTCGCGTCGCCCCGATTTCGACGATGCGTCGCTCACCGAGAATACCCGCTGCGCCTACCCGCTCGACTTCATCGCCAATGCCAGCGCCACGGGCAGGGCCGCTCACCCGAAGAACATCGTGATGCTCACCTGCGACGCGTTCGGGGTGATGCCACCCATCGCCAAGCTCTCGGGCGCGGAGGCGATGTACCACTTCCTCTCCGGCTACACCGCCAAGGTGGCCGGAACGGAACGCGGCCTGACGGCGCCCGAGGCGACGTTCTCGACCTGTTTCGGCGCACCTTTCATGCCCCGGCACCCGAGCGTCTACGGCAACCTGTTGCGTGATCTCATCGCCCATCACGATGTGGATTGCTGGCTGGTGAATACCGGCTGGACCGGCGGAGGTGTCGGCACCGGACGGCGCATGCCGATCCGCGTCACGCGTCGGCTGCTCGGTGCCGCCCTGGACGGGTCGCTGTCGAAGACCGAGTTCCGTCGCGATCCGTATTTCGGCTTCGCGGTTCCGGCTTTCGTTCAGGGGGTCGAGCCGCACATTCTCCAGCCCGTGAAGACCTGGGGCAACAAGACGGCTTTCGCCGAGACGGCGACGCGCCTCGTGTCGATGTTCCGGGAGAACTTCAAGCGCTTCGAGGCCCATGTGGACGCCGACGTGCGCGCCGCCGAGCCGGTTCAGGTCATCGCGGCCTGAGACAGATCATCATCCGATCCCGGCTCGTGCCGGGATCGGCCCCTACGAGGAAGAACCGGCCGAAGACCTAGAACAGGTTCAGCCCCGGCGGGATCGGCAATCCCTTGGTCAGTTCGGCCATACGTTCGGCCGCCACGTGCTCGGCTTTCCCGCGCGCGTCATTGACCGCGGCCACGATCAGATCTTCCAGGATCTCACGTTCGTCGGGGTTCATCAGCCCAGGATCGAGGGTGACGCCCTTTACGAGGCCCTTGGCGGTCATCGTCACGGCGACCGCGCCTCCGCCGGACGCGCCGCTGACCTCGACGGTATCGAGCTCGCGCTGCAGGGTCGCCATCTTCTCCTGCATGGCCTGGGCCTGCTTCATGATTCCCATGAGGTCGCGCATGGCTGAGCTTTCAAAACGAAGTGAGACGATTACAGGACGGCATCTGGGGTCGGCAGCGGCGAAGCGCTATGCCTCGTCGTCCGGATCTCCGGTGCTTTCGGGGTCGACCGGCGTGAGGTCCGTGCTGGCAGCCGCTTCCACCGGGGGGGCCTTGTCCCGCACGTCGATGATCTGAGCGCCGGGGAAGCGCGCGAGCACTTCCTTCACCAGAGGGTGCGCCGCCGCGTTCTCATGGCGCGATTCCAGCGCGGCGCGTGCCTTGTAGGCAAGGGTAGGCTCTCCCTCCTCCTTCGACAGCGCCACGATCCAGCGTCGGCCGGTCCAGGCATCCAGCGAACGGGCAAGATCGTTGGGCAGGCTCTGCCGGCCCCCCTCCGCCAGGCGGAACTCGATCCGTCCTTCCTCGAACCGTACGAGATGCGCTTCCCGTTCCAGCGCCATCTTGAGACCGATGTCGCGGCGCTCGTCGGCGAGGGCGACGATATCCTCGAAACAGGTCAGGCGCGGACCAGCCTCGCGGGGCGCTGCTTCCGGGGCGGGGGCCGGGACGAGATTCACACGCGCGCCGCCGCTCGCCGCGAGGGTCAGCGCGGGACGCGGCGGGGGCAAGTCGATCGATGGCAAGTCGATTGATGGCAAGTCGATCGATGGCGAGGCCATCGATTGTGCGGCCAATGACTGCGCAGCCCCCGGCGGCGGGCCCGATATGGCCGAGTGCGCTGCTCCGGCATGCGCAGATGACACTCCGCTCGGCGCGGATGCACTCGGCAGTGTAGCTCCCGTCGATGTCATCGGGGTTGCAGCGAACGCATCCGATTTCAACTGTCGCAGGGCCTCGTCCGGCGTCGGCAGGTCGGCGGCATAGGCCAGGCGGACGAGAGCCATTTCGGCGGCGGCGAGCGGTCTCGCGGCGGTCTGGACCTCGGGAATCGCCTTCAGCAGGATCTGCCATGCGCGGGACAGGGCGCGGATGGACAGTTTGGCCGCGAACTCACCTCCGCGACCGCGCTCGTCGGCGCTCAAGGTCGGGTCGGCCGCCGCCGCATCGGGGACGAGCTTCAGCCGAGTGACGAGATGTGTGAAGCTCGCCAGGTCCGACAGGACGACGGCGGGATCCGCGCCCGCTTCGTACTGGCTGCGGATCTCGGCGAAAGAAGTCGGTACGTCGCCGCGCATCACCGCCTCGAACAGGTCGACGATCCGCCCCCTGTCGGCGAGGCCGAGCATGTCGCGCACGCTCGCCCCGGTGACCAGGCCGGCGCCATGGGCGATGGCCTGGTCGAGGAGCGAGAGCGCGTCACGCACCGAACCTTCGGCGGCGCGTGTGATCGCCGCCAGGGCTTCCGGCTCGGCCTCGACGGATTCGGCCGCGCAGATCTTGGCCAGATGGGAGACCATGGTGTCGGCCTCGACCCGACGAAGGTCGAAACGCTGGCAGCGCGACAGGATCGTCACCGGCACCTTGCGGATCTCGGTGGTGGCGAAGACGAATTTGGCGTGGGGCGGCGGCTCTTCCAGTGTCTTCAGAAAGGCGTTGAACGCCTTCTCCGAGAGCATGTGCACTTCGTCGACGATGTAGACCTTGTAGCGGGCGGAGACCGGCGAATACCGGATGCCGTCGATGATGCCGCGTACGTCGTCGATACCGGTATGCGAGGCGGCATCCATCTCCAGCACGTCCATGTGCCGTGATTCCATGATCGCCTGACAATGGCGGCCGAGCTCCGGCATGGCGATGGTGGGGCCGGTATCGGGATGCCCGTCGCGCAGGTAGTTCAGGCCACGGGCGAGGATGCGGGCGGTCGTCGTCTTGCCGACGCCGCGCACACCGGTCAGCATCCAGGCTTGTGGAATGCGATTGGCCGCGAACGCGTTGGCCAATGTGCGGACCATCGCGCCCTGGCCGATCAGATCATCGAAATTCTGGGGGCGGTATTTGCGCGCCAGCACCCGGTAGGGCGTGGCCGCCGGTACGGGCTCGGGAAGACCCGGAAGGCCGGGAAAATCGCTCGGAGTGCCGGAGGTCGCGTCCATGCCGCCTTGCGTGGTTCGAGCGGCCCCGGGTCGGGGGATGCCGCCACGCGGACCTCAAAAGAAACGAAGGTGGGAGGCTGGACGAAGACCCGCTCGGTCTCGTTAGGGCTGCTTCCTTCCGGACCTGACCCGGTTGGCGAGTGAAACGTCCCTCGCCAACCTCCCGAGCGCTATATGGCCGGCGCCTTGCTGGAACGCAAGCGCCAGGACGGACGAAGCGCTTATTCGGCTTCGCGAGTGGTGATCGCGTAGGTCTTGAGGTCGAGTTCGAGGTCGAACTGCTTGCCATTCGCATCGATGGCGTCGTCCACGTCGATCTCGTGCTCCTCGACTTCGATTTTGCCCCACTTGGTGAAGCCTTCCTTCTTCAAGGTGGCTTCGATCTTGGTACGCTCCTCGGGGGTCGGCGCACGGTCGGCGAAGGCGGTGCCAGTGAGGGCGAAACCGAGGGCGATGGCAGCAAGGCTCGCAGTCTTGATCGACATGGTGGAACTCCTTGGTCCGGAAAGTGACACTTTCGAACGGCGAATCGGGAATGGAGTTCCATGACATGTCAGCAAGGGCGCACGCGCTGGTTGTCATGAGCCATGGCGCATCCTAAC
The DNA here is from genome assembly GCF_017355285.1 of Methylobacterium sp. SD274. Lineage (NCBI taxonomy): Bacteria > Pseudomonadati > Pseudomonadota > Alphaproteobacteria > Hyphomicrobiales > Methylobacteriaceae > Methylobacterium > Methylobacterium sp. SD274. Next base: position 57,753 of record NZ_JADIJP010000021.1, read on the forward strand.
CTTGGCTATAAGCTCAGGGGTCTGGATCCATGGTCACCCGCGTCGCCACAGTCGCCTTCGAGGGGATCGAGGCGCGCGCCGTCGACGTCCAGGTCCAGATCGCCCCGGGGGCGGTGATGTTCATGGTGGTGGGGCTGGCGGACAAGGCCGTGGCGGAATCGCGCGAGCGCGTGCGCTCCGCGCTGATCGCATCGGGACTGGCGCTTCCGGCAAAGCGCATCACCGTCAACCTCGCTCCGGCGGACCTGCCGAAGGAAGGCTCGCATTACGACCTTCCCATCGCCCTCGCGGTGATGGCCGCCATTGGCGCGATCCCACCCGATGCGCTCGCCGGGTACTGCGTTCTTGGTGAGCTCGCTCTCGACGGCACGATCACGGCGGTGAACGGCGTCCTGCCCGCCGCGATGGCGGCGAATGCGCGAGGACTTGGCCTGATCTGCCCAGCGGCGACGGGACCCGAGGCAGCCTGGGCCGGCGGCGATATGGACGTGCTGGCCCCGCGTTCGCTGATTCAACTGGCCAATCATTTCAAGGGAAGCCAGGTGATGGCCCGGCCCGAACCGGCCGTGGCCACGAGCACGGGACGCCTACCCGACCTTCGCGACATCAAGGGCCAGGAAGGCGCCAAGCGAGCGCTCGAAATCGCCGCCGCCGGAGGGCACAACCTGCTGATGAACGGCCCACCGGGCGCGGGCAAATCGATGCTCGCCGCGCGACTTCCCTCGATCCTGCCGCCGCTCGGTCCGCGCGAACTTCTCGAAGTCTCGATGATCCAGTCTGTGGCCGGCGAGCTGAAAGGCGGTGCGCTCTCGAACCGGCGCCCCTTCCGCCAGCCCCACCATTCGGCGTCGATGGCGGCCTTGGTGGGCGGCGGAATGAATGCCCGCCCCGGCGAGGCCTCGCTGGCGCATGGCGGCGTATTGTTTCTCGACGAGCTTCCCGAATTCACACCCCAGGTGCTCGATTCCCTACGCCAGCCGATGGAGACCGGAGAGGTCATGATCGCGCGCGCCAATCACCGGGTGACCTATCCGGCGCGGTTCCAGCTGATCGCCGCGATGAATCCGTGTCGCTGCGGTCAGGCCCTCGAGCCGGGCTATGCCTGTCGACGTGGACCCAACGAGCGTTGTGTCGCGCAATATGGCGCCCGTATCTCCGGGCCGCTCCTCGACCGGATCGACTTGCGAATCGAGGTGGGGGCAGTCACGGCGGCCGATCTGATCCTGCCGCCTCCCGCCGAAGGCTCGGCCGAAACGGCGGCGCGGGTCGCAGTCGCTCGGGCACTGCAGACCGAGCGCTTCACCGCGCAGGGGCTCACCGGCGTCGTCACCAACGCTACGTGTCCGGCTCCGATGATCGAAGAGATGGCCGCGCCGGATGCCGACGGTACGGCGTTGATCCGCGACGCGGCGGAAACCATGCGTCTCTCGGCTCGCGGCTTTCACCGCGTCCTGCGCGTGGCGCGCACCCTGGCTGACCTCGACGGGGAGGAGCGGGTACGCCGCATCCATCTCGCCGAGGCCCTGTCCTATCGCGGCCGGGCCGAGCGGCGTGTGGCCGCCTGAGCCCGACCGTCTCTCGTTTTAACGCCCGTAGATGTCCTCGACGCGGATGATGTCGTCCTCGCCGGTATAGGATCCGACCTGGACCTCGATGAGTTCGAGGGGGATCTTGCCCGGGTTGGTGAGGCGATGCATCGATCCGATGGGCAGGTAGACCGCCTCGTTCTCGTGAACCAGCACGACACGGTCATCCACGGTGACCTCGGCGGTGCCGCGCACCACGACCCAATGCTCGGCACGGTGGAAGTGCTTCTGCAGTGAGAGCCGCCCGCCCGGCGTCACCATGATGCGCTTCACCTGGAAACGCTCGCCGATATCGATGCGCTGATACCAGCCCCAGGGGCGGAACATCCGGCGATGGGCATCCGCCTCGGGATGGGCTTTCTCGCGCAGCTGCGTCACCAGCTCCTTGACGAGCCCGGCCTTGGCCTTCGAGGTGACGAGTACGGCATCCGGGGTCGAGACGACGACGATGTCGTCGACGCCGACCACCGCAGTGAGGTGCTCGCCCTCGCTATGGATCAGGCTGCCCCGGGTCTCGACGAGTTCCACGCGGCCGCGCACGGCATTGCCCAACGCATCACGAGGCAGGACGTCCCAGACCGCATCCCAGGTGCCGACATCGGACCAGGGGAAGGAGACCGGCAGGACTCCGGCGCGATCGGTCCGCTCCATCACCGCGTAATCGATGGAGGTTTTCGGCGCGCTGGCGAAGGCGGCGGAATCCAGGCGCAGGAAGTCGAGATCGCTCGTCGCCTTGTCGAGGGCCGTGCGTGTCGCGGCCAGGATCTCCGGGACATAGGTCTCGAGTTCGGCCAGCATGACGTCGGCCCGGAACAGGAAGTACCCGCTGTTCCACAGGGCCCCGTCGGCGATCAGGCTTTCCGCGCCATGACGATTGGGCTTCTCCACGAAGCGCCCGACATCATAGGCACCCTCTACGCCGTCGATGGGCGCGCCCTTACGGATATAGCCATAGGCGGTGGATGGAGCGGTCGGCTCGATTCCGAGGGTCATGATGCGGCCCGCCTGCGCACCAACCGCGGCGGCGCGTGCAGCCTCGACGAAGGCCGCGGTGTCACCGATGACATGGTCGGCCGCCAGGATCATCACCACGGCCTCCGGGTCGCGGCGGGCGGCATGGAGGGCGGCTACCGCAACGGCCGCGGCGGAATCGCGACGCTCCGGCTCGAGCACGATGTCGGCTTGGACCTCGGCCTGCAGAAGTTGTTCCGCCACGATGAAGCGGGCTTCACTGCTGGTGATGATCGTCGGCCGCGAGAAGGCGGTTCCGTCGGTGACCCGACGGGCGGTGTCCTGGAATGTCGAGCTGTCCGCGTTCACGAGCGGAGTGAACTGCTTCGGCATGCTTTCGCGAGAAGCAGGCCAAAGGCGCGTACCGGAGCCTCCGCAGAGGATGACCGGATGGATGAGAGGGAAAAATCCTGAGGCCATCGGCGTCAACTCACAATTTCAGTTCAGTACGGTGTCGGGAAATACAATCTTGCTGCGCCGCAACCAACCCGGCGTGGGATGAAAAATGCGGCAAAAACGATAAATGCATTAGGCAAGCGCTTGAGGCCGGCGTCGAAGCCGATCTCTTGCACTACGGTCGTGTAACATGAACGCCCTATTCGGCGGCCTGACGCGCGCTGTAACCGAGCCTTCCGTTGAGTTCTTCGATCAATTTCACCGCAGCGTCAGCAATGACCGTGCCGGGTGGGAAAATCGCGGATGCGCCAGCGGCATGGAGGGCGGGATAATCACCCGGGGGGATGACCCCACCAATCACGATCATGACGTCGCCCCGGCCTTGTTCGGTGAGGGCTGCCTTCAATTCGGGCACCAGCGTCAGGTGGCCGGCGGCCAGGGACGACACACCGACGATGTGGACGTCGTTCTCCACAGCCTGACGCGCGGCTTCGGCGGGAGTTGCGAAGAGGGGTCCGATATCCACGTCGAAGCCGAGATCGGCGAAGGCCGAGGCGATCACCTTCTGACCTCGGTCATGCCCGTCCTGGCCCATTTTCGCGACGAGAATACGCGGGCGCCGCCCGTCATTCTCCTCGAAGGTTTCCACGAGCTGACGAACGGTCTCGACCACCGGCGACATGCCACCCACCTCTCGCTTGTAGACGCCCGATATCGAGCGGATCTCCGCCCGATGCCGGCCCCAGGCCTTTTCCAGCGCGTCGGAAATCTCTCCGACCGTGGCCTTCGCGCGGGCAGCCTCGACACCTAGCGCCAGGAGATTGCCCTCTCCTTGGGCGGCTGCGGTCAGTGCCGCAAGGGCCGCATCGACGTCGGCCTGGTTGCGCTCAGCACGCAGCCTCTTGAGCTTGTCGATCTGGAGCATGCGGACATTGCCGTTGTCGACGCGCATCAGCTCGATGGCGCGGTCATCCTCGGGCTTGAATTTGTTGACGCCGACGATGGTCTGGCGGCCGGAATCGATCCGCGCCTGGGCGCGGGCCGCCGCTTCCTCGATGCGCAGTTTGGGGATGCCGGCCTCGATGGCCTTTGCCATCCCGCCCAATTCCTCGACTTCGCGGAGATGCTCCCAGGCGCGGGCGACGATGTCCTGGGTCAGCTTCTCGACATAGTAGGAGCCGCCCCACGGATCGACGATCCGCGTCGTGCCGCTCTCCTGCTGCAGGAACAGCTGGGTGTTGCGGGCGATGCGCGCCGAGAAGTCGGTGGGCAGCGCGAGTGCTTCGTCGAGGGCGTTGGTGTGGAGCGATTGCGTCCCGCCCTGCGTCGCTGCCATCGCCTCGATGCAGGTGCGTGTGACGTTGTTGAACACGTCCTGGGCGGTCAGCGACCAGCCGCTCGTCTGGCTGTGGGTGCGCAGGGGCAGAGACTTGTCGGTCTTCGGCTCGAACTCCTTCACGAGCTTGGCCCAGATCAGGCGCGCGGCCCGCATCTTGGCAATTTCCATGAAGAAGTTGGTGGAAATGGCCCAGAAGAACGACAGGCGGGGTGCGAACTTGTCGATGGTCAGCCCGGCCGCGAGACCGGCCTTGATGTACTCGACGCCATCGGCGAGCGTGTAGGCGAGTTCGAGGTCGTTCGTCGCACCGGCTTCCTGCATGTGGTAGCCGGAAATCGAGATCGAGTTGAATTTCGGCATGTGAGCCGAGGTGTAGGCGAAGATGTCGCCGATGATCCGCATCGAGCCCGCTGGCGGGTAGATGTAGGTGTTGCGGACCATGAACTCCTTGAGGATGTCGTTCTGGATCGTGCCGGCGAGCTTCTCCGGCGGCACGCCCTGCTCCTCGGCCGCCACGATATAGAGCGCCAGGATCGGCAGCACCGCGCCGTTCATCGTCATCGAGACGGTCATCTCGTCCAGCGGGATGCCCGAGAACAGCGTCCGCATGTCGTAGATCGAATCGATCGCCACGCCGGCCATGCCTACATCGCCCGAGACACGCGGGTGATCGGAATCGTAGCCCCGGTGGGTGGCGAGATCGAAGGCCACCGACAGGCCCTTCTGTCCGGCCGCGAGATTGCGCCGATAAAAGGCGTTCGAATCCTCAGCCGTGGAGAAGCCGGCATATTGCCGGATCGTCCAGGGCTGCGTCACGTACATCGTCGGGTAGGGGCCGCGCAGATAAGGCGCAACACCGGGATAAGTGTGCAGAAACTCGATCCCCTCGCGATCCTCCGGCCCGTAGACGCCCTTCACCGGGATGCCTTCCGGCGTCATCCAGGGCTCGCCTGCCGGCGGCACCGGCGCCGTGAAGGCATCTGCCGTGTAGGGGACGTTCGCGAAATCAGGGATACGGGACGTCATGTGATCGAACTCGTGCGGCGGCGTATGGCGAAGCATTATAGTGAAGCACCGGCTTCGGGCTATCCCTCTCAAATTCATTTTGAGGATGAACCGCGATCCCAACTCCGCGGAGGGGGCTTCCGGCACAGCCTCAGACTGCGGCATCGTTCAGTTCTCGGCGCCTCCTGATCGGCTTTTGAGCCACTCGATGCGCTCGTCGATCAGTTCGCGCAGCCTGTCGCGTCGCTTCGAGGCCTCCCAGCACGTGTCCGGGCAGTTAGGGGTTTCACCCTCCATGATTCCGACGACCGCCAGGACGACGAGAGCCAGGGCAAGCAGGATTCCAAATACGATCGGCCAGGCGAGGCTGAGCCCGACGAGGAGGGCGAGACCGCCCTTCAGCACGAGCGAGCCGGCAAGCTTCAGCTTGATCAGCGCCGCGAAGCTGGCGCCGCTACCAAGAACGCCTCGAAACACGCGCGTGGCGATGGCGCGAAACCGACGCCGGGCCAAGAGCTGCTGCAAGCGGGCCAGATCGCGTTGCACACGCTCCGATTCCCAATCGGCGTCTTGCTCGGTCGTCCGCATCGGCAAGCGATTGCCCTCCCGCGCTATCGATAAGGTCGAGCTTCACCCTCGGCTACGCTAAGGCGGGCTGCGCCACTGCCGGAACCGCTAACGTGACAGACATCCCGACCCAAAGCGCCGCCCGCACCTGGCCGCCCATCGCCCGGTTCGCCGGCATCGAGGCACGTCTCGGTGCATGGGCCCTGGGGCGGGGACCTTTCGCGGCGGGACTCTACGAATTCCTGAGGTTCGGCATCAAGCAGGGGTGGGCGTGCCTGTTCGGCGGTTTGCTCTGCGCCCTGCTCATCGCGAGCTACCTGCTCTATCCACCGTATGCGGCGATCAGTCGGTACGATTTTCTCACGCTGTCGGCGGTGGCGATACAGATAGCGCTTCTCGCCCTGCGCATGGAGACCTGGGAGGAGGCGAAGGTGATCGCGCTCTTCCATGTGGTCGGGACGGTGATGGAGATCTTCAAGACCGCCGTCGGGTCATGGATCTATCCGGAGGCCAGTCTGCTCCGCATTGCGGGTGTGCCGCTTTTCACCGGCTTCATGTATGGGAGCATCGGCTCCTACATCGCCCGGGTGTGGCGCCTGTTCGACTTCCGCTTCACCCATCATCCCGGCACCGGCGTGACGCTCCTGCTGGCCGCGGCGATCTACGTGAACTTCTTCACCCATCACTACGCGATGGACATCCGCCTCGGGTTGTTCGCGGCAACGGCCGTGTTGTTCGGCCGAACCTGGGTGCATTTCAAAGTCTGGCGGGTGCACCGGAGAATGCCGCTTCTCCTGGGCTTCCTGCTCGTCGCACTGTTCATCTGGTTTGCCGAGAATATCGGCACGGGGACGCGGGTCTGGCTCTATCCGAACCAGACATCGACCTGGGCGATGGTTTCCTGGCAGAAACTGGGTGCCTGGTATTTGCTGATGATCATTTCCTACGTGCTGGTCACCCTCGTGAACAAACCGGAGATTTATCGACACGGCGGGATCGAGCGGAGAAATTCGAGATAATAGCGATCGGCCTTCTTTAAGGTTTGGCAAGATCGAACGGGCTATGCCCGTTCGAGCCATGAGGAACCCCGTTCATGAGTGATTCCATCGCCGGCCTTGCACAGTCGATCGTGTCGAACCAGACGGCTGCGACGCGAGAGTCGATGCAGACGACTTTCATACGCAAGCAAGGCGAGAGCGACCGGGCCATTTCCCAGATGTTGCAGCAATCCGCCGATCAGCAGAAGGCCGTTCTTCCCGAAGGCCAAGGTGCGGTCGTGGACCGGCAGGTCTGAGCCTCGGTCACCATCGGCGACAAGGCCCGATGATTGCCCGCATCGAGGCAGGCCATGCCGTAGGACGGGTCGGGTTGCCCGCAAAGGATGACGCATGCATCGGACAGGCGGGTCCGACTTGCTACATCATCGTTACGCCCGCTGCGCGGCGCGGTCGGTTCCGCGCCGGCGGCTGGGTCTAAAAGAGCTCGTCAGTCGGCTGACAGAAGCCGTAGCGGATCAATTGAGATAGGTGCGGATCCAGTTCGGCGAGAGAATTTCGCCTTCTTCCGTGATGATCCATGGCTGCTTTGCCGGGTCGGTCAGGGCGCCTGCGGCGGCCTCGATCGCCTCGCGAAGGGTACCGTAGCGCGCAGGCTGGGCCAGCGGCGCCGGGACGGGAGTGGTCCGCCAGATCGTCAGATCGGCAGGACGTTCGAGGGCTTCGGTTTCCATAACAATGTTTCCTTGAACCTGAGAGGGTCATTCCCCGCGGGTCTGTGCGACTGAACCAGCACTTGGCGCAGCCAGCGCGGGATGTGTTTCCGTGAGAATGGAAGCATCTCTAGGGCAGCTTTGCGATCAATTTAGGCATTGCCATGATGAGTATGGCAGACCCGATCTTTTATCCCCTGCCTTAAGCATCATGTTTTGGACACAAAGCTTGAAGCCGCTGCTCTGGGACGCCCTCTTTTTATGATGAAGAGTTGAGAGTGGCAGTGCTTGCCGTACTTGTAGCTTGAACGTTGGGGCGAAACCGTGTGCCTGCGCACCCGGATCGTGCCACCCGTCAAAACAGTTGAACGGAGATGCGTGACCGACCAGTTAATGCGACAGACGCAGTCCAGAATTTTTCCAAAGCTGTGAAAGGGATGTGACATGTCGGACCGCTTTGGCCGCATCGCGATCACGGCGGCTCTGGTGCTCATGGCCCTCTATGTCGGGCAGCCCTATGTGGCGGCCCTCCTGTTCTCGGCCGAAACCCCGCGGGCGATCACAGCGCGGGGGGATCTGGCCCAAGCGGAAGTGTCCACCGCGACGTTGTTCGAGCGTGCGAGCCCATCGGTCGTGCATGTCTTCGCCCAGGCCGCCGCACAGGGGCGCTCTTTGATGAGCCCCGACGCCGAGGAGGGCGAAGGCGGCACCGGTGCGCAGACGGGTACGGGCTTCGTCTGGGATGGCGCAGGGCATGTGGTCACCAACAATCACGTGGTCGCATCGGCTGCCCAGCGGGGCGGGTCGGTGTCCGTCCGTCTTTCCTCGGGTGAAGTCCGTCCGGCGACGATCGTCGGCACTGCGCCGAGCTACGATCTCGCCGTACTTCGCCTCGGCGGCACCGGCGCCGTTCCGCCGCCCCTCGCCATCGGTACCTCGGCGGATCTCAAGGTCGGGCAATCGGCCTTCGCCATCGGGAATCCATTCGGTCTCGACCATACCCTGACGACGGGTGTCATCAGCGCGCTTCGCCGCCGCCTCCCGACGGGGGAGGGGAGGGAGCTGTCCGGCGTCATCCAGACCGACGCCGCGATCAATCCCGGCAATTCGGGCGGGCCACTCCTCGATTCCGCCGGACGCCTCGTGGGCGTCAACACGGCGATCTATTCTCCCTCCGGTGCCAGCGCCGGCATCGGTTTCGCGATTCCCGTGGATGTCGTGAACCGGGTCGTCCCCGAACTCATCCGCAACGGACGCACCCGCAATCCGGGTATCGGCATCATCGCCGGGCAGGAGGCCACCGCCGCGCGCCTCGGGATCGACGGTGTCGTGGTCCTGCGGGTTCTGCGCGGATCGCCGGCCGCCGAAGCCGGCTTGCGTGGCGTCGACGTTCAGACCGGCACGATAGGCGACATCATCGTCGGAGCGGCCGGCCAGCCCGTGCACCGCCTGGCCGACCTCACCGCGGCAATGGAAGCGGCGGGGATCGGCAAGTCCATCGAGCTCGCTGTGGAGCGGGACGGGCGCATCCGCAAGGTGACTGTCACCACGGCGGATGTCGCAGAGACGCGGCAATAAGGCTTTCCCGGTTCGGGCTGTCACATTGGCCGTTTCCGGTGCAGTAGGGACGGAACCGCGCCGCACGAGAACACGCAAGACACGCAATGACGACGAAGGCCAGCCTGTCCCGATCCCTCGTCTGCGTCGCGCTGGCGCTCGGCACGATGCCGGCCGAAGCGAGCGACAGGGCGCGGCGCTTATGTCCCGGCGACGCTCCCGAGGGAGTTCGCCCGCCGTCTCGTGAGCGTTGCCCGGTCAGTATTACTGAGCAGGCCGGCTCGCTGAGTGGTTCGCACCGGATTGGCGACGTCCAGATCCGGATCGGCGGACGGGTCTCACTCGATCACGACATCCGCCGATGACGATCCTCGCCGCCCTCGCGGCCCTGTTCGTCCTGTGGTGGTACGCGAAGAACGCCAAGCCCCAACTCGTTCGGCGCTTGCGGCGCCTGATCACGCCGCGTGTCGTGAGACGTAGCGGAGGCTATGTCTTGCTCGCCCTGGCAGCTGTGGCGGCAATTCGCGGACGGGTCGAACTCGCGATCCTGTTCGGGGGCATCGCGTTCTGGTTTCTCGACGGTGTCGATGCCCTCGTCGTCCGGCTGCGCGGACTGGCCGGGCGTGTTGCCGTCGCACGGCCCACGATCGTGCTGTTCGAGGTGATGCCGGACGGACGGACCGCTGACGGGATCGTTCAGATCGGTCCCTATGCCGGGCGTCGCCTGTCACAGCTTCCGGATGCGGCGCTGATGCAGATCTTCGCCGTCTGCCGCAAGGTGGATCGCATCGCCGCCCGCCGGCTACAGACGTATCTCGACGGCAGGACGGCCGCCGGGCGTGTAGACGCTGAGAGAGATGCCAACGCGCGGTCGCGCCGTCCGCCGGATCCAGGGTCGATGACGCAGGAGGAGGCTCACCAGATCCTGGGGCTTCAGAGCGGGGCGACCTTGCAGCAGATCCGCACGGCTCATCGGACGCTGATGAAACGGTGGCATCCCGACCAGGGCGGAACGGTCGAGGGGGCTTCGCGTATCAACGCGGCCCGAGACAGGCTTGTGAGCCGACATCGCTGATACTCCACGCGCGTTGCCAGAAAAATGCTCGATCAGACCCGACCGGCGAACAGCCGTCGGGGTTCGACGAAGACGCGAAGGGCGTCGTCGCCGTTGTCAGGACGGGTTCGGCATCCTGAAGAGGGAAACCGTCGCGTTGGTGGAGTTCAGCTTCGCGTGGCGAAGCAGTTGAAGCCGTTGCGCTTCAGGGTCGAGCAGGCATCCTGGGCGGCTTCCTGTTCGCTGAAGCCGGAGAACCGCGCCCGGTAAAGGGTGGCGCCGCCGTGATCGACCCGCACGGTGTAAGGTGACGCCTTGGAGAGCGCGCTGCCGGCCCGGCTGCGAGCCTCGGAGAGCATCGATTTGGCCTTGTCTTCGTCGTCCATGGCGCCGAGCTGGATCACCCAGGCGGTGGGCGTGACGCGGCTCGTGGATGCTGCCTTCGGTGCGGGGTCGGACCGAGCGCCGTCGACCGATGCGAGGCGGGCGTCGGACTTGCCGCTTGGCGAGGTTTTGGCTCCCGGGAACGCGGCGGGCGCGCTGCTCGGGGCATAGGCCTGAGCCGAGGCCGGGAGGGCGCCGCTCCGCCACTTGGCGCCGGCGCTTCCGGGCGTGGTTGTCTGGCGCGGGCTGATGTCGAGGGGCTGGGTCGAAGCGGTGGTCTCGACCTCCACGTCCTCGTCATCGGCCGAGGCGACCTGCGTGCGGGTCCGCGACGTGGCGTCCGCCACCACGGCGGGACGGCCACGCTCGGCGACTTCCGTCACGGCCGGCGTCTGCCGGTTGCCGGCATAGGCCCGGGGCAGGTTCGCCCGGACGAGATCGGCCATGATCCGGTCGCGACTGGCGCCCGACTTTCCGCCGAGCACGATCGCGACGATCTGGCGGTCGTCGGACTTGGCGGCGGTCATCAGGTTGAAGCCCGAATCGCGGGTGTAGCCGGTCTTGATGCCATCGACGCCCTCGACATTGCCGAGTAGGCGGTTGTGGTTGCCGATGACCCGGCCGCGGAAGGCGAAGGAGCGGGTCTGGAAATATTTGTAGTAGCGCGGAAACCGGTCCTGAATCGCGCGGGCGAGGATGGTCAGATCGCGTGCCGTGGTGATCTGGTCCGCATCGGGCAGGCCCGAGGCATTGGCGTAGTTGGTCCTAGTCATGCCCAGGGCCTGCGCCTTGCGGGTCATCATCTCGGCGAATTTCGGCTCGGAGCCGGCGATGTTCTCGCCGATGGCGCAAGCCACGTCGTTGGCGGACTTCGTGACGATGGCCTTGATCGCGTCCTCGACCTCGATCGTCGAGCCAGGCCGGAGCCCGAGCTTGGATGGGGATTGGGAGGCCGCGAAGGCGGAGATGGTCAGCGGCGAATCGAGGTTGAAGCGGCCGCGCTCGAGCTGCTCGAACAGCATGTAGAGCGTCATCACCTTGGTGATCGATGCCGGATGCCGGAGGGAATCCTCGTTGACCGCATGCAGGGTGCGGCCGGTCTTCACGTCGATCACCATGGCGGCGTAGGGTGGGTTGTAGCCTCCGCCGCCGCCCCGGTGATGGTGCCCGCGACGCGCGTCGGCGGGCGAGGCGATGGCCGTGAGAACGGCTGCGGCCGCAATGAGGGCCGGCAGTCCATGGGTCGTCCGGGAGCGACTCGGAACGCTACGCATCGCGACGGGGTGTCCTCGACAACCGATCGTGAGATCGGCTTGCACTGCATCATCACTGCAAAGCCGGCGAACGTGCCGCCGTGACCTCGCAACATCTGTCAATAAGGCTAGGTCGACGCGGTTACGGCCCGGTTAATGCCTGGCGATTGATTTGACCGTTTTTGCTGCGATGCAACATGATCTTGACGTTCCATGTTGCATCGCACATAGAGACGGCATTGGTCGCTTCCGCGGGTCGGGGAACCGGCCTTGTCGACATCCGGCCCCAGAGGAATGCCCGAAAGGGTATCTCGCATCCCATGACCAGTCAGCTTTTCGACAAGATCCCCGCTTTCGACAAATCCGGCATCGACTCGGTGATGAAGAACGTGTCGCTGGTGGCGCGGACGAACCAGACCGTCGGAACCGAGATGGCCGATTACACCAAGCAGTCGTTCGAGCATGGCACCGCCACCATGAAGAAGCTGGCCGAGGCGAAGACCCCTCAGAGCGCCATGGAAATCCAGGCCGAGTTCATGAAGGCGTCCTACGAGCGCATGGTCGCTCAAGCGAAGCTGGTCGGCGGCCTGTATGCCGAGCTCGCCAAGAAAATCGGCAAGCCGCTCGAGGGCCTAACGAAGATCAAGCTTCCCGCCACCAACTGAGCTCCCTCGGCGCCAGCGCCCGAGAGACCGAAAATGCTATTCCGAAGGGCGATCGAGCGACGGCTCGGTCGCCCTTTTTCGTGCGCCACGGCACCTTCCGGCGCCGGGCCTGGGCGATGTCCGCCCGGCGGTAGGCATCCGTGGCGTCGAGTGACCGGACAAGTGCGCGCAGGCGACTGGCGAAGTCGGGAAACGGCCTATAGATTGGATGAGAAGCAGGTGCGCCGCGCCAGCGTGCAGTCGGGAAGCCGGTCGGTTCTTACATATCCGCGTCCGGACTCCGCTGCCACAAATGGGGTCGATGCTATTCCGATGTTCGACGACCCGATGCGTTGTCTGGTCTCTTCCGTCATGGATCACGGCAGTTTCGCCGCGACCATCGGACGTGATGGCGCGAATTCTGCCGGTCCCACGGTGCCGCGCGCGGCTGATCCCCTTGGACCGGGTGGCACCGACGACGGTCGCTCGGGGACGGCGATCATCACGCGCACCAAGCCCAAGACCAAACGGCCGAGCCTGTACCGCGTCCTCCTGCTCAACGACGATTACACGCCGATGGAATTCGTCGTGCACGTGGTCGAGAAGTTCTTCAATAAATCGCAGGCCGATGCCTACCAGATCATGATGCACGTGCATCAGAACGGCGTCGGCGAGTGCGGGATCTTTACGTACGAAGTGGCGGAGACCAAGGTGACGCAGGTCATGGACTTCGCGCGTAAACACCAACATCCTCTCCAGTGCGTCATGGAAAAAAAATAGGCACCCCACACGAGGACCCGCTTTTGCCCAGCTTCTCTCGCAGCCTAGAACAAGCTCTCCACCGCGCCCTGGCGCTCGCCGGCGAGCGCCGGCACGAATACGCGACGCTGGAGCACCTGCTCCTCGCCCTGGTGGACGACCAGGATGCCGCAGCCGTCATGCGCGCCTGTAACGTCGAGGTCGACATGCTGAAACGCAGCCTGGTCGAGTATGTGGATACCGAACTCGCCAACCTGATCGGGGATGGCCGGCAGGATGCCAAGCCGACGGCGGGCTTCCAGCGGGTCATCCAGCGGGCGGTCATCCATGTCCAATCATCCGGCCGGGAAGAGGTGACCGGGGCCAACGTGCTCGTGGCGATCTTCGCCGAGCGCGAAAGCCATGCCGCCTATTTCCTGCAGGAGCAGGACATGACCCGCTACGACGCGGTCAATTACATCAGCCATGGTATCGCCAAGCGCCCGGGCGCTTCGGAGGCGAAGCCGGTTCGCGGTGCGGAAGAGGAGCCCTCGTCCGAGCGTCCGAGCGGCGATGAGGCCGAGAACCGCACGAAGAAGAAGGGGGACGCGCTGGATGCCTATTGCGTCAACCTCAACAAGAAGGCCCGTGATGGTCGGATCGATCCGCTGATCGGACGTGAGAGCGAGGTCCAGCGTACCATCCAGATCCTTTGCCGCCGGCAGAAGAACAATCCTCTGCTCGTGGGCGACCCGGGCGTGGGCAAGACTGCCATCGCCGAGGGATTGGCGCGCAAGATCATCAACAAGGAAGTCCCGGAAGTCTTGATCGATGCGACGGTGTTCTCCCTCGACATGGGGACGCTGCTCGCCGGCACGCGCTATCGCGGCGACTTCGAGGAGCGCCTCAAGCAGGTGATGAAGGAAATCGAGGCGCATCCGAACGCGGTGCTGTTCATCGATGAAATCCATACGGTCATCGGCGCCGGTGCGACGTCCGGCGGCGCGATGGACGCGTCGAACCTCCTCAAGCCGGCTCTAGCCAACGGCTCGCTTCGGTGCATCGGCTCGACCACCTACAAGGAGTACCGCCAGTACTTTGAGAAGGACCGTGCCCTGGTGCGCCGGTTCCAGAAGATCGACGTCAACGAGCCGTCGATCCCGGACGCTATCGAGATCGTGAAGGGGCTCAAGCCCTATTTCGAGGAGTTCCACAAACTCAAGTACACGACCGAGGCCGTGAAGGCCGCCGTGGAACTGTCGGCGCGCTACATCAACGACCGTAAGCTGCCGGATAAGGCGATCGACGTGATCGACGAGACCGGCGCCTCGCAGATGCTGGTGCCGGAAGCCCGCCGCAAGCGGACCATCGGCGTCAAGGAGATCGAGGCGACCATCGCCACGATGGCCCGCATCCCGGCAAAGACCGTCTCCAAGGACGACGCGGTGGTTCTGAAGAACCTCACCGAGAACCTGAAGCGCGTCGTCTACGGCCAGTCGAATGCCATCGAGGCGCTGACTTCGGCGATCAAGCTGGCCCGTGCCGGTCTGCGTGACCCCGACAAGCCGATCGGTTCCTACCTGTTTGCCGGCCCGACCGGCGTCGGCAAGACGGAGGCGGCCAAGCAGCTGGCTTCATCGCTCGGCATCGAGATGATCCGCTTCGACATGTCGGAATACATGGAGCGGCATACGGTGAGCCGCCTGATCGGCGCACCGCCCGGCTATGTCGGCTTCGACCAAGGCGGGCTGCTCACGGACGGGATCGACCAGCATCCGCATTGCGTGCTGCTGCTGGACGAAATCGAGAAGGCTCATCCCGACCTGTTCAACATCCTGTTGCAGGTGATGGATCACGGCAAGCTCACCGATCACAACGGCAAGCAGGTCGATTTCCGCAACGTCATCATCATCATGACGACGAATGCGGGCGCATCGGACATGGCGAAGTCCGCCTATGGCTTCACTCAGACCAAGCGCACGGGAGACGACGTGGAGGCGATCAACAAGCTCTTCGCGCCCGAATTCCGGAACCGCCTAGACTCGATCATCTCCTTCGGACATCTGCCGAAGGACGTGGTGGCCAAAGTCGTCGACAAGTTCGTGCTTCAGCTCGAGGCCCAGCTCGCCGACCGCAACGTCACGATCGAGCTGTCCGACGAAGCACGCGAGTGGCTGACCGAGAATGGCTATGACGAGGCGATGGGCGCGCGGCCCATGGCACGCCTGATCCAGACCACGATCAAGACTCCGCTCGCTGACGAGGTGCTTTTCGGACGTCTCAAGGACGGCGGCGCGGTCAGGGTGGTGCTGAAAAAGGCCGAGGACGGCGAGGCGCTGGCGCAGAAGGATGCACTGGCCTTCGAGTTCCCGGCCGGCCCAGTAACTCCCAAGCCGGAAAAGGACGTCACCGACGCCGGTGGCAGCAAGCGCAAGCGTAGCCGGGCGAAGGCTGCTCCGCGGAAGAAGGACGAGGCGAAGAAGGACGACAAGGGCGGTCCCGGCGGTTCGGGCGGCGTCCGCACCGTTCCTAAGGTTCCTCTCGTTCGAGCCTGATCGCACGAGGCATCGGTCAGAAGGGGCGCGTCTTCCTCAACGGAAGACGCGCCCCTTCTGCTTTATGCCATGCGCAAATGGGTCTGCCCCACCGGGTTGGACGATTGAGACTTCGTATCGTGCCACGAAAACGTCGGTCCCGTGGTCGACATGGGCATGATCGGTCGTTAGCAACCGCGTTCGAATGGGTGCATAGGCGCCCGTCCGGTCGTGAATCCTGCGAGGGGGCTCGCCGAGCGACATGACAGGTTCAGGTGTCCGGCGACGGTTCAGATCGTCGCCAGAAGCATCGAGCCTGTGATCGTCATTAGCCACTCGCGACAACAGGGGAGTATCCATGAGCGATCTGCAAGAGGGCCCCCTGACGCCACTCTCCAGCCAAGGCACGCATGTCGCGGCCCGCCCGCAGAAACTGACCCGCCGAGAAGAGCGTCGACGCCGGCGCATGCGCCGTCGCCGGGGCGAGGAAATCCTGGGTTGGATCCTCGTTCCGATCATCTGCTACGGGATCTATTGGGGCATCAGCGCCGGTTTCGACGTGCTCGGCACCACTCCTGGGACCGTCTGGGACCAGCTGATGCAGGTCAAGCAGATGCTCGAGAAGAAAGCCTGATCCTTATCCGCGCGTGAGGGCATGGACCGAGAACAGGCGCTCGCCGTCAGTCCAGCTCTTAGCCACGTTCCATCCGGCTTGGCTGGCAAGGTCGCGGAAGCTGTCGACCGTGTACTTGTAGCTGTTCTCGGTATGGATCGTTTCTCCCTCCGAGAAGCTGAACCGGCGGCCCGCGAGTGATACCTGCTGGGCGCGCAGGCTGACGAGATGCATCTCGATCCGCGAAGCCTCTGGGGCGAAATAGGCCCGGTGGGCGAAGGCTGACGGGTCGAAATCGGCGCCGAGTTCACGATTGATCCGATGCAGCAAGTTGAGGTTGAACCGCGCCGTCACTCCCGCCGCATCGTCATAGGCCGCGTCCAGCACGGACTTGTCTTTCACGAGATCGACGCCGACGACGAGAGATGCCCCGCGCCCAAGAACCCTCCCGAAATGGGCGAGGAGATGGGCCGCCTGGGGCGGCTCGAAATTTCCGATTGTCGAGCCCGGAAAGAACCCCGCCACGGCGCCGTTGGAAAGCCCGTCGGGGAGAGTGAAAGGCCGGGTGAAATCCGCGGCCACCGGTTGGATCGACAGCCGAGGGAAATCGCGAGACAGAGTCTCGGCCTCGCTCCTCAGGAAGCTTTCGGAAACGTCCACCGGCACGTAGGCCGCCAGATCAGTCAGATGAACAAGAAGACGCCGGACCTTCACCGTCGAGCCGCTACCGAATTCCACGAGGTTCGCGCGCGGGGGAAGAAGTGAGGCGATGTCCGCCCCCGATTCATCCAGAATACCGATCTCGGTTCGGGTCGGGTAATATTCCGGCTGGCGGGTGATCGCCTCGAACAAATCCGAGCCGACCTCGTCGTAGAAATACTTCGCCGGAATGAATTTCTGCGCCGCCGTGAGTCCAACCAGGACGTCATCGCGGAATTGTTCTTCCGAGCTGACGGCGGACAGGGGTGTGGCGTCCGTGAAGACGGGATTGATGGTCACGGGCAAGTCTCCGAAGGACGCCAAAGGACGCTGGGTTACGCGGGTGTGGGAAACGATGCTCAGTCGCGATAGTTCGACAGCCGCAGTCCCGTGAATTGCCAGCGCTGGTGGGGATAGAAGAAGTTGCGATAGCCGATGCGGGCATGTCCTACCGATGTCGCCACCGAGGAACCGCGCAGAACGAACTGGTTCGACATGAACTTGCCGTTGTATTCGCCGAGCGCACCGGAGACCGGCCTGTAGCCCGGGTAGGACAAATAGGCCGAGCGGGTCCATTGCCAGACGAGGCCGAAAGCGTCGTCGAGAAGGCTCTCCTTGGCGGCGATCTCCCATTCGAATTCGGTTGGCAGGTCGCGCCCTGCCCATCGGGCGAAGGCATCCGCCTCGAAATAGCTCACATGGGTGACAGGCAGGGCTGGGTCGATGCCTGCCCGCCCGGCAAAGGTCATGCTCGACCATTGCCCTGCATCGTTGCGCTGCCAGTAGCCAGGGGCCTCCCAGCCCTCCGCCTGTACCGCGAGC
The DNA here is from genome assembly GCF_017355285.1 of Methylobacterium sp. SD274. Classification (NCBI taxonomy): domain Bacteria; kingdom Pseudomonadati; phylum Pseudomonadota; class Alphaproteobacteria; order Hyphomicrobiales; family Methylobacteriaceae; genus Methylobacterium; species Methylobacterium sp. SD274. The sequence continues at coordinate 75,663 of NZ_JADIJP010000021.1, forward strand.
CAGCCATCCGAGAGCCAGAGTTCAGGACGCGCGTAGCCGCCATCCTCAATGAAGGCGAGCCATTGCGCATTGGTGACGAGGCCTTTGTCGATCCGGTACGGCAGGATCAGAGTTTCATGTCGCGGCGATTCGTTGTCGAACGAGAAGCCTTCTCCCTCATGCCCGATCTTCGCCACCCCACCCCGCAGTTCGGCGGCTCCGCCGCGCGATACCGGACGGGGAAATCGCCATCCGGCATCGTAGACGGGGCTCAGCGGATTCTGCGCGAAGGCATGGAGAATGTCCGTGAGCAGCAATTCCTGATGCTGCTGCTCATGATAGAGGCCGATTTCGAGGATCGGCAACACGGTCTCGAGGGTCGCGTCGGTGGCATCCGATAGGAGGCTTTCCACTGCCCGGTCCACATGGGCACGGTATCCGGCGACTTCGTCGGCGGTCGGGCGGGTGATGAGGCCGCGCATGATTCGCGGCTGCCGGGGGCCGGCCGCGACGTAATAGGAATTGAACAGGTAGTGCAGCCGCTCGTCATAGATACGGTAGCCGGGGACGTGATCACGCAGGAGAAATTGCTCGAAGAACCACGTTGTATGGGCCCGATGCCATTTCGTCGGACTGGCATCCGCCATGGACTGAATCTGCTGGTCCTCCGGCGAGAGAGGCGCGGCGCGGCGTTCCGTTTCGTCGCGCACCGCGCGGAAGGCTCTGATCCAGGCTGCGCGATCCACCGGTCGCGCCGATACGTTAGGTGGCGGGAATGCTGCGCCGTCCGCCTGATGGTGCGAAGTCTCGCGAATTGCCGCTGTCGCTGCCATGTCGATCACCCCACTCGCATCCATGATGCGGAAATATGGCTCCGCTGCGATTCGGCAACGGCCCTTCGTCTGCGCCCATCGCCGCGGCGCACAAGCGCTGAAAATGCCGGGCCTTTTTCATGCCGCAGTGACACGGCCTTAACCCTGTCGCCCGACACTCTGCCATCCACGCACTGTGTCCAGGCAAGGCTCGTATGCGGATCGATCTGATGGCGGGAGCGATGACAGCGGCCCTGGTTGCCGAAATCCGGCCGACCCCGACGATCCTCGTCTTCGATTCGGGGCTCGGGGGGCTGACGGTTCTCGAACAGGTCCGGCGGGCCCGGCCCGACGCGCGTTACGTCTATGCGGCGGACGATGCGGCTTTTCCCTATGGCCGCCTCTCCGAGACCATCCTCGTCGCCCGCGTCACGACGGTGATGGAGCGACTGATCGCGCGCCACGCGCCCGACCTCATCGTCATCGCCTGCAACACCGCATCGACCCTTGTGCTTCCCGCTCTCCGGGCAGGTTTCTCCACCCCCTTCGTGGGCGTCGTGCCACCGATCAAGCCAGCGGCGGAAGCGACGCGTTCACGCAGGATCACTCTTCTGGCGACGCCGGGTACGGTTGCGCGGCCCTACACCCACGACCTGATCGAGACTTATGCGGGTGATTGCGTGGTCACGCTCGTCGGATCGCCGAATCTGGCGGCCTATGCCGAGGCCGAACTTGCGGGGCATCCTGTCGACGACGCGCTGCTCGCCGCCGAAATCGCACCCTGCTTCGTCGAGGGAGAGGATGGTCGGCGCACGGATGTGGTCTGCCTCGCCTGCACCCATTATCCGCTGCTGCTCGCGCGGTTCCAGCGCCTTGCCCCATGGGAAGTGAGCTGGATCGACCCGGCGCCGGCCATCGCCCGCCGGGTGACACAGCTTCTCGGTCCATCCCGTCGTAAGCCCCTGGACGACATCCCCCCGGGGCTCACGGCCTTCACCAGCGGTGTGGGCATCACGGCTTCCCTGCGTCGCTCTCTCGACGCAAGAGGTGTCGGCGACGTCGCCGTGGAGATGATGCCGCTCGCCTTGCAATAGATGTGTTGCCGCCTCGGCATTGACCCTCGGGCATCTCTCGCTTATGCAGCGCAGAGTTACGGGGCTCCGAGAGGGGCCCCGCAGCTTTTTCAAGCGCACCCGTGAGCGGCAATGTCCGCTCTGTCGTTCCGCTTCGGCCTCGGGCCGCTTCGGGAAGAGGAGGGCGCGTTCCTCGACCAATCTCACTCGCTGAGAGGAACCGCGATGTCAAAACGTATTCAGGCGAAGCACAAGCTCGATCGCCGTATGGGCCAGAATATCTGGGGCCGCCCGAAGAGCCCGGTCAATCGCCGCGAATACGGCCCCGGCCAGCATGGCCAGCGCCGCAAGGGCAAGATGTCCGACTTCGGCACGCAGCTGCGCGCCAAGCAGAAGCTCAAGGGCTACTACGCCAACATCACCGAGAAGCAGTTCCGCCGTTACTACGCCGAGGCGATCCGTCTGCGCGGCGATTCGAGCGAGAACCTGATCGGCCTGCTGGAGCGTCGCCTCGACGCGGTCGTGTACCGCGCCAAGTTCGTGCCGACCCCGTTCGCTGCCCGTCAGTTCGTGAACCACGGCCACGTCAAGGTGAATGGCCGTCGCGTGAACATCGCCAGCTTCCTCGTGAAGCCGGGCGACGTGATCGAGGTGAAGGATTCCTCGAAGCAGCTCGAGATCGTCGTCGTGGCCTCGCAGCTCGCCGAGCGTGACGTGCCGGACTACATCGAGGTGGATCACTCCAAGATGACGGCTCGCGTCACCCGCGTGCCGAGCCTCACCGAGGTTCCCTACCCGGTCCAGATGGAACCGAACCTCGTGATCGAGTTCTATTCGCGCTGATCCCACCGGATCATTGCCGAGACGAGAAAGGCCGCCCGAGAGGGCGGCCTTTTTGTTTGCCCAGATCGATCAGGCCTCGCTCCTCAGGCGGCTCACGACGCGAAGAGGGGCACAAAAAGGCGGGGCAGCCTGTCGGCCACCCCACCTTCATTCATTCCTCTACCCACGAGATCATGACCCTCCGTGACGTTCGCCTCGAAAGCGAGGTCGAATACAGCGGACGGCCTGAACGAAAGTATCAGCCGCGCTGGCCGATGGGCACGTATTCGCGCTTGTCGGGTCCGATATAAAGCTGGCGCGGACGGCCGATCTTCTGCGACGGATCCTCGATCATCTCCGCCCACTGGGCGATCCACCCGGTGGTGCGGGCCAGGGCGAAGAGCACCGTGAACATCGAGGTCGGGAATCCCATCGCCTTGAGGGTGATGCCGGAATAGAAATCGATGTTCGGGTAGAGCTTCTTCTCGATGAAGTACTCGTCCTTCAGAGCGATCTGCTCAAGCTGCACAGCAACTTCGAGAAGCGGATCGTCCTTGATGCCGAGCTGGCTGAGCACCTCATGCGTGGTCTTCTGCATGATGCGGGCGCGCGGATCGTAGTTCTTGTAGACGCGGTGACCGAAGCCCATCAGCCGGAACGGGTCGTTCTTGTCCTTGGCCTTGGCGACGTATTTCGCGACGTTGTCGGGCGTTCCGATCTCTTCCAGCATCTTGAGCGCTGCTTCATTGGCGCCGCCATGCGCGGGGCCCCACAGGCACGCGATGCCGGCGGCGATACAGGCAAAGGGGTTGGCGCCCGAGGAACCGGCCAGACGGACGGTGGAGGTCGAGGCGTTCTGCTCGTGATCGGCGTGGAGGATGAAGATCCGGTCCAGCGCGCGCGCATAGATCGGGTTGACGACGAATTCCTCGCACGGCACCGCGAAGCACATCCGCAGGAAGTTCGAGGTATAATCGAGGTCGTTCTTCGGATAGACGAACGGCTGACCGATGGAATACTTGTAGGCCATCGCTGCGAGCGTCGGCATCTTAGCGATCATGCGCAAGCTGGCGATCATCCGCTGCTTGTCGTCCGAGATGTCGGTCGAGTCGTGATAGAAGGCCGAGAGCGCGCCAACGCAGGCGACCATGATCGCCATCGGGTGGGCGTCGCGGCGGAACCCCTGGAAGAAGCGGTTCATCTGGTCATGCACCATGGTGTGGCGCGTGACCCGGTAGTCGAAATCCGCCTTCTGGGCGGGCGTCGGCAATTCGCCGAACAGCATCAGGTAGCACGTCTCGAGGAAGTCGCCCTGTTCGGCGATCTGCTCGATCGGGTAGCCGCGATAGAGGAGCACGCCGGCATCGCCGTCGATATAGGTGATCTTCGATTCGCAGGACGCGGTGGAAGTAAATCCCGGATCGAAGGTGAACATGCCGGTCTTGGCGTGAAGCTTGCCGATGTCGATGACGTCAGGTCCGATCGTACCGGTCTTGATCGGAAGCTCGACTTGGTTGTCGCCCACGGAGATCGTGCTGGAGGCGCTCATGGAGACGTGGACCCTTTCTTGGCAGAAGGCAGACCTTGGCAGAGGGGAGCGCCGGTCCGCATGGCGACACCCACCACTTCGGCCCGGAGCGCACGGGCAGACCTATGCTGCAAGTGCTCACACATCTATCGGGTTAGCGGATCGGCCCACCGCCTTCAACCGATCCCCCTCTCCACGCTATCGCTGAAGCGAAAACCGGGCCGATCTGTCACCGGTTCGATGCATGCGATCAGGCGGACGCCGTCTGATCGGCCAAGCGGCCCAGACATTCATCCCGTCCAAGTACGGCCATGACGTCGAAAACCGGGGGTGAGGTCGCGCGCCCGGTCAGCGCGGCCCGAAGGGGCTGCGCGATCAGGCCGAGTTTGAGTGCGTTCTCCTCCGCGAACCGGCGCACGGCGCCTTCCGTGGAGGCCGCGTTCCATTCCGGAAGGTCGCCGAGAGGCGGCAGGATCGCGGCGAGGCGCTGGCGGGCCTCTTCGCTCAGCAGTGTCTTCGCTTTGTCATCGAGATTGAGCGGCCGGGAGGCGGTGAGGTAATAGGCGCTGTCGAGAAGCTCGACCAGAGTCTTGGCGCGTTCCTTCAGGCCGGGCATCGCCGCCCGCAGCTTGTCACGAAGCTCGGGGGATAGTGTCGTGGGCAAACCGCGATCGGCGGCGAGGGCCGGCAGGATCGTCTCGATCGCATCGATCAGCACGGCATCCTCCGCGCCGCGGATGTAGAGCCCATTGAGGTTCTCGAGCTTGGCGAAGTCGAAACGGGCAGCTGAGCGTCCGATCGACTTGAGATCGAAGGCAGCGATCATCTCCTCCGTCGAGAACACCTCCTGGTCGCCATGGCTCCAGCCGAGGCGGACGAGGTAGTTGCGCAAGGCGGCGGGCAGGTAGCCGAGGTCGCGATAAGCATCGACCCCGAGCGCGCCGTGGCGCTTCGAGAGCTTGGCGCCGTCAGCACCGTGGATGAGCGGGATATGGGCCATGATGGGCGCGGACCAACCGAGCGCATCATAGATCTGGCCCTGCCGTGCGGCGTTCGTGAGGTGGTCGTCGCCACGGATCACATGGGTGACGCCCATGTCGTGATCGTCGACGACGACCGCGAGCATGTAGGTCGGATTGCCGTCGGAGCGGAGCAGGACGAGGTCGTCGAGATCCTTGTTGGCCCAGGTCACGCGGCCCTGAACCTGATCCTCCACCACCGTCTCGCCCTCGGATGGGGCGCGCAGGCGGATGACCGGCTTCACGCCCGCCGGTGCCTCCGAAGGATCGCGGTCGCGCCAACGCCCGTCATAGCGCATGGGACGTCCCTCGGCCCGCGCGGCTTCGCGCATGGCGGTGAGTTCGTCCGGCGTCGCGTAGCAATGATAGGCGTTGCCCGAAGCGAGCAGGCTTTCCGCTACCTCGCGGTGCCGCGCGGCGCGGGCGAACTGGTAGACGACGTCCCCATCCCAATCGAGCCCGAGCCAGCGGAGCCCGTCGAGAATCGCATCGATGGCGCCCTGGGTCGAGCGCTCCCGGTCGGTATCCTCGATGCGCAGCAGCATTCTGCCGCCGAAATGACGGGCATAGAGCCAGTTGAAGAGCGCCGTGCGCGCTCCCCCGATATGCAGGTACCCCGTAGGGGAGGGGGCAAAGCGCGTAACGACGGGTGACGACATCGGGCGGTTAAACTTGTGCGTGAAGTGAGAGGGCGGATCGACCGGCCCGGATCGGCGCATGTAGCATGCGTTTTCGATGACGTTAAGAAAGCGTGGCGCCGAGTCGCGAAACGGGGACGATTTCGCGCGGGCGGCATCTCTCGCACTTCGCGAGCCGTGAGGAGAGACGCAGCCGGAGATGGCGCAGGCCAATGCGCGAGCCGCGGGTGCGACGGGTGCTGCCTCGGCCTCGTCACGCTCACCCGCGATCCTGATCGGCGCGATTAGACGCTGGATCGTCGACGGGCTGGTTCAGGAATCCGAACAGAGGCGCCTGTCTCCCTGGCTTGCCGTCACGTTCGGTTTTGGCATCCTCGTCTGTTTCACCGCCACGGATGGTCAGCCGGCGCTGGCAGCACCCCTCCTCGTCGCGTCCGCACTCTCTGCCCTCGCACTTCGCCTCGGTTCGAGGCCCGTGGCCTTGGCATTGGTTCTCGGACTTGCCGCAGCCTTCCTGGGCTTCGCGGCCGCCACTCTGAGGATGCAGGTCGTAGCGGCACCCGTCCTGGCCCGGACGACGATTGCCCCGCTCACCGGATTGGTGGAAGCCCTCGACGAACGGGAAGTCGGCGCCCGCCTGATCGTTCTCGTGGAAAGTTTCGGCAACCTCCCGCCGGACCGCCGGCCCACGCGGGTCCGCGTTTCCTACAAGAAGGCCCTCGCGCTGAAGCCGGGCGATTTCATTTCGGCGACGGCACGGCTCCTGCCGCCGCCCGACGCGGCCCGCCCCGGCGGATATGATTTCGCCCGGGATGCCTATTTTCGCGGGATCGGTGCCGTCGGTTCCCTGATAGGCAAGATCGACGTCAAGCCTCCGCCCAGGCCTTTGCCCCGCTCGGTAGCGCTGGCAGCCGCCGTAGACGACGCCCGCAACGCGCTGACCCGGCGCATCACCGACGCCAATGGCGGGCAGGCCGGCGCGGTGGCCGCCGCCCTGGTAACGGGAAAGCGCGGCCTCATTAATGCCGAGACCAACGAGGTTCTGCGTGCGGCGGGAATCTACCACGTCGTCTCGATTTCCGGCCTCCACATGGTGCTCGCAGCCGGCGTCGTGTTCTGGCTCGTCCGCGCGCTGCTCGCCCTCGTTCCGGGGCTCGCCCTGGTTTGGCCGATCAAGAAGATCGCCGCCGGTTTCGCCATGGTGGGTGTCACGGCCTATTGCGTCTTCTCGGGCTGGGATATCGCTGCCGAACGCTCGCTCATCATGACGTTGGTGATGCTCGGCGCGATCCTGGTGGATCGCCCGGCTTTGAGCATGCGGAACCTCGCGCTCGCTGCCCTCATCGCCCTCGCGCGAGAGCCGGACGGGATTCTCGAACCGAGCTTTCAGATGTCCTTCGGCGCGGTTGCCGGCCTCATCGCTTGCGCCGGCGCGCTCAATCGCTGGATGCCGCCACGCGAAGGTGCGGGCCTCTTGGCCCGAACCTGGCGGTTTCTGGCTGTCGCGGTCCTTGGCACACTGGCGACGACCTTGATCGCCCAGATCGCCACGGCGCCCTTCGCGACCTATCATTTCCAGACCGTCCAGCCCTTCGGCATCGTCGGCAATGCCCTGACCTTGCCCCTCGTCTCCCTGGCGGTGATGCCGGCGGCGGTTCTTGGGATCCTCGCCTATCCCTTCGCACTGGACCAGCCGGTCTGGTGGGCGATGGGGCTCGCCGTACGCGGGATGCTCACGATCTCCGGCTGGATCAGCGGGTTCGGACACGCCACCCTCGTCGTCCCGGCCTATGGCAGCACGGCACTCTGCCTGCTTGCTCTCGCCCTGCTCCTGCTGACACTTCCCGTCTCGAGCTTACGCTGGATCGGCCTTGCTCCGGCCGCTCTCGGTGTCGTGCTCGCTACCATGCCGCCGCGTTACGACGTCTACATCGACCGTGAGGGTGGCGGTGCAGCCTTCCGCGACGGGGACGGCCGATTGAGCATTCTCGGCAGCCCGCCGGCCTTCGTCCTCGAACAATGGCTCAAGGCGGATGGCGATTCGCGGAAGGTCGCCGCCGTCGCAGCCTCGCCGAGAAGCCGATGCGATACCGGCGGATGCGTCGTCGAGTTAGGGCCGGGTCGGATCGTCGCCCTCGTCAAGGACAAGCGGGCCTTCGCGGAGGATTGCGAACGGGCGAGTGTGATCATCGCCCGCCGTGACGCACCCAAAGACTGCCGGGCCGGCTTCGTCATCGATCGCGCATACCTGGCTCTACGCGGCGCCACCACCATCCGTTTCGGCCCCGAAGGACCGCAGGTCACGTCCGCCCACCAACCTCATTCTCGTCCGCCATGGCGGCGGGCGGTCGCCGTCGTCACGCCGTCCCCTTCGCCTCCGAAGGAATCGGGACCAAGTCCGAAACCCATAAAACCCGAGGGCGACGACGGCGATCCGTCATCCGAAACGCAGTCGGACGGGCTTCAGTAACGACGGACCAGGCTGACGAGCCGCCCCTGGATCTGAACACGATCCGGACCCAGAACCCTCGTCTCGTAGGCTGGGTTTGCCGCTTCCAGAGCGATGGAGGAACCGCGGCGACGCAGGCGCTTCAATGTGGCCTCTTCATCGTCGATGAGGGCAACGATGATGTCGCCCGTATTCGCAGTGTCCTGCTTCTTGATCACGACAAGATCACCGTCGAGGATACCCGCTTCGATCATCGAATCGCCACGGACCTCCAGCGCGTAATGTTCGCCGCCGGCCAGGAAGTCCGGTGATAGCGTCACGGAATGGCTCTGGTTCTGTATGGCGGAGATCGGCGTGCCCGCCGCGATCCGTCCCATGACCGGGATCGTGATCGACCTTCCGCTCTCGTCCTGGGCCTGGGTCGTTGGCTGGCGCAGGGACGGCATCGCCTTGGACCGACCGCCTTCGACTACGCTCGGCGTGAAGCGGCGAACTTCACCGGCGGGAGCGGGCTTCGGCGCCAGTGCACCGGTCAGGCTCTCAGGCATCCGGATCACTTCGATCGCCCTGGCGCGATTCGGCAAACGACGCAGAAATCCGCGCTCTTCGAGGGCCGTGATCAACCGGTGGATCCCCGACTTCGATTTGAGATCGAGGGCGTCCTTCATCTCGTCGAAGGAGGGCGGGACGCCACTCTCCTGCATCCGTTGTTGGATGAATTGGAGAAGATCCAGCTGCTTACGCGTCAACATACAGATCACTCTTCCACTGAAGCCAATGGCCGCGACTAACGCCGCTGAAACAAAACACGAACACGGTAGACGTTCCGCAAGTGTTCTGCAAGGGTTCCGTTAACCCGGTGGTAGAGTTTGTTCCTGAGGCGCAATGTTCCGCTCAAGGCGCCTTACCGCGGGCCGGCTTGGCGTCCGCCGGTATCACCCGCCGGGCCCTTCAATCATCCGAAGGGGCTTCGTGCCGTGGAGGCTTATCCTGCCCCTGTAAGGTGGGCCTTCACGGTGTCCGGCGGAACCGCGCGCCCGGTCCCCGCCGATGACTTAGTCGGTCACCGACGGCCGGGGAGCCATGCGATGTGGCGGGTACTCTGGCGGCAGCGTCGATCAGTCGAGATAGTCACCATATTTCTCGACATGGCTGGCGAGGCCGAGGCCGTGCTCGCGCACGAGGCGTTCCGCCAGATCTGCATCCCGCGCTTCCAATGCCTTGATGATCGCCACGTGTTCCTTGATCGAATTGGCCGCGCGTTCCCCCTGACGCAGCGCGGTGTTGCGAATACCGCGGACATGCATCAGCAGGTTGCTGGTGATGTCTTTGATCACGTCGCACTGGCCGAGCGAAATGATCTTCTGGTGGAAGCGAATGTTGGCTTCCGAATACTCGTCGAGATGATCCGACGGGCGCCCTTCATAGAATTCTGGAAAGTGCTCACGCAGGCAGTGAAGTTGTTCGTCGGTGGCCCGCTCGCAGGCGAGGCGCGCAGCCATGCTCTCCAAGGCAGACCAAGCCTGGATCATGCTGACAATTTCTTTCTTCGACTTCTTGATGACGAAGACACCACGACGGGCCTCGAACCGCACGAAGCCTTCCTGCTCCAATACCGTCAGCGCTTCGCGCACAGGGGTGCGGCTCACGCCAAGGTTCAAGGACAGCTTTCGCTCATCCAGGCGAACCTCTTCACGCTGATTATAAATGTTCATGTTCGTGATTGCTTCTTTGAGCGCGTCATAAGCCAATGCACGCAAGCTTGAAGTCGCAACGATAGGCTTTACTTGAAATGTGTCGGTTTTAACCATTTTTCATGCCACCTAGAATAATTTAAACTCGCACACGCGGGCGAGCACACTTGGTGTGAAGCATGCCAAACTCGCGTTTGAAATACAAGGAATGCCTCGGCCCGCTCAAAGCTCTTAACATAAGCTGAGTGGCGCTTTCCTCGCTACGGTTCGAAGAGCAGACTTCCGATTACCATGAAGGAAGGAGTTGTATTCTTCCCGTGTCGACCGGCCATGCGACGCCTCGCGTTCGGGCGATCCGATGCTGATCGGCACAATCGTGCAAATCCGTTTGACAGTTGGTATTTGGTATGCCACCAATTGCCTATCGGGTCGGAGGGCTTACAGCAGTTTTCGACTGCTAGATCGGGTCAAAGCGCCTTCTGTGTTCGAGGCAGGCGCGGGATCGCCAGCCGGCGAACGGCGCCCGTCTGGCGGTAGGCATTATAAAACATGGTGATTTGGTTGTGTCCACCATCGACCCCGCCAAGTCGCCGCAAAGATTAAGCTGCGCGGAATACCCAAAGAGATCATAAATTTTTGGATTCCCGTTGAAGAAAATCCACGCCCCGTCGAGGGAGGATGAAACGTCACGCTGGCCGACTTCACGGCAACGCCAACTCCAAAGTCACTGCCAGGACGTCGATTTAACGTCGAGGAATCCCGCGGTCTCCGAAGCCGCATCACAATCGGGTTTGCACTGCACGAGAGAACCAAATCCCGCGGCGGAAAAGTTCACGTCATCGGTTCGCCGACTTTGCGGACCGCCAATCAAAATAAAACGTCAAAGAACCAGGGAGAGAACACGATGTCAGCTTTGGCCCAGAGAATCGATGTCGACGTTTCGGCCGAGCCGGAACTCACCGATGGCTTTCACCTCGTCATCGACGCGCTGAAGCTCAATGATATCAACACGATCTACGGCGTGCCCGGCATTCCGATCACCGATCTCGGTCGCCTCGCCCAGGCCGCAGGAATGCGGGTCATCTCCTTTCGCCATGAGCAGCACGCCGGCAACGCCGCCGCCATCGCGGGCTTCCTGACGAAGAAGCCCGGCATCTGCCTCACGGTTTCCGCGCCTGGCTTCCTCAACGGCCTCACGGCCCTGGCCAACGCCACAACTAACTGCTTCCCGATGATCCTTATTTCCGGCTCGTCGGAGCGTGAGATCGTCGATCTCCAGCAGGGCGATTACGAGGAGATGGACCAGCTCGCCATCGCCAAGCCCCTGTGCAAGGCCGCCTTCCGCGTTCTTCACGCCGCCGACATCGGCATTGCCGTCGCGCGGGCCATCCGGGCCGCAGTTTCGGGCCGCCCCGGCGGCGTCTATCTCGATCTACCTGCCAAGCTTTTCTCTCAGGTGATGGAGGCCGATGCCGGCGCCAAGTCGCTGGTCAAGGTCATCGATGCCGCTCCGGCCCAGCTGCCGGCTCCCTCCGCGATCAAGCGCGCGCTCGATGTCCTGAAGAGCGCCAAGCGCCCCCTCATCGTGCTCGGCAAGGGCGCGGCCTATGCGCAGGCCGATGACGAAGTCCGGGCGCTCGTGGAGACCAGCGGCATTCCCTACGTGCCCATGAGCATGGCCAAGGGCCTCCTGCCCGATACCCATCCGCAATCGGCTGGGGCGGCCCGCTCCCTCGTCCTCAAGGAGGCGGATGTCGTCTTGTTGGTTGGCGCACGCCTGAACTGGCTGCTCTCGCACGGCAAGGGCAAGACCTGGGGCGCGCCCGGCTCGAAGAAGTTCATCCAGATCGACATCGAACCGAAGGAAATGGATTCGAACGTCGAGATCGTGGCGCCCGTCGTCGGCGATATCGGCTCCTGTGTCACCGCGCTTCTCGACGGGATGAAGGGCGATTGGCAGGCCCCGCCGGCATCCTGGACCGATGCCATCTCCGCCAAGAAGGAAGAAAACCTCGCCAAGATGGCGTCGAAGCTCCGCAAGAATTCGACGCCGATGGATTTCCACGGCGCACTCGGCGCGCTGAAGACCATCATCGCCGAACGTCCGGACGCCATTCTCGTCAACGAGGGGGCCAACACCCTCGATCTCGCCCGTGGCATCATCGACATGTATCAGCCGCGCAAGCGCCTCGATGTCGGCACCTGGGGCATCATGGGCATCGGCATGGGCTTCGCCATCGCCGCCGCTGTCGAGACCGGTAAGCCCGTCCTCGCGGTGGAGGGCGACAGCGCCTTCGGCTTCTCCGGCATGGAGGTGGAGACGATCTGCCGCTACAACCTGCCGGTCTGTATCGTCGTGTTCAACAACAACGGCATCTACCGCGGCACCGATACGGATCCGACCGGCCGCGATCCAGGAACGACTGTCTTCGTCCGGGATTCCCGTTACGACAAGATGATGGAAGCCTTCGGCGGCGTGGGCGTCAACGCGACGACGCCGGACGAGCTCTCCCAGGCCGTCAACGCCGCGATGGATTCGGGCCGCCCGACCCTCATCAACGCGGTGATCGACCCGGAGGCCGGCACCGAAAGCGGCAATATCGGCAGCCTCAACCCGCAGAGCGCAGTCAAAAAGAAGAAGTAGGCCGTCGGTCCGTCCGGCCGCTCCAGCGTCAGCGACGCCGGGGCGGCCGGCGCCCATCATATCCGCCGAACGCCATTCAACGCGGAAGAGTCCTATGAATGCCCTCGAAGGCGTGAAGATCCTCGACTTCACTCATGTCCAGTCCGGACCGACCTGTACCCAGCTCCTGGCTTGGTTCGGCGCGGACGTGATCAAGGTCGAGCGTCCGGGCGTCGGCGATGCCACACGCCAACAGCTCCAAGACATTCCCGATGTGGACAGCCTCTATTTCACGATGCTGAACCACAATAAGCGTTCCATCACGCTCGACACCAAGAACCCCAAGGGGATCGAGGTGATGTGGCGGTTGGTGAAGGAGTGTGACGTTCTCGTGGAGAATTTCGCTCCCGGCGCGCTTGCCCGGATGGGACTGACCTGGGAGGCGATTCATGAAGCCAACCCGCGCATGATCCTCGCTTCTGTGAAGGGCTTCGGGCCGGGCGCCTATGAAAATTGCAAAGTCTACGAGAACGTCGCCCAATGCGTGGGAGGTGCGGCCTCCACCACTGGGTTCCGTACCGATATCCCGATGGTGTCAGGCGCTCAGATCGGTGATTCCGGCACCGGCCTCCATCTCGCCCTCGGCATCGTCACCGCCCTCTACCAACGGACGCATTCCGGCGTCGGCCAGAAGGTCGATTGCGCCATGCAGGACGGCGTTCTCAACCTCTGCCGGGTCAAGCTGCGCGACCAGCAGCGGCTGGAGCGCGGACCGCTCAAGGAATACAGCCAGTACGGGGAGGGGATCGGTTTCGGCGATTCGGTGCCGCGTGCGGGCAACGATTCCGGCGGTGGCCAGCCCGGTCGCATCCTGAAGTGCAAGGGCTGGGAGACCGATCCCAACGCCTACATCTACTTCATCGCGCAAGGCGCGGTCTGGGAGCCGATCTGCGATGTCATCGGCGAGCCGACATGGAAGACACATCCCGATTACGCGACGCCGAAAGCGCGGCTGCCGCATCTGAATGAGATTTTCACCCGGGTCGAAGCCTGGACGATGTCGAAGACCAAGTTCGAGGCAATGGAAACGCTCAACGCGCTTCACGTCCCCTGCGGTCCAATCCTTTCGATGAAGGAGATCGCCGAGGACGAATCGCTGAGGAAATCCGGCACGGTGGTCGAAGTCGACCATCCGGAGCGCGGCAAGTACTTGACCGTGGGAAACCCGATCCGGCTTTCGGCGAGCCAGGTCGAGGTCAAGCGCTCGCCCCTGTTGGGCGAGCATACGGACGAGATCCTGCGAGATGTCCTCGGTTATTCCGAGAGCGACCGCCTCAAGATCTCGGAATCAGGGGCGATCGGCGCCATCCAGAGGATTGCAGCCGAATGATCTGTCCCTGAACGAAGCGCGGGCCGCCTGTCTCAACATCTCGGCTTGCGCGCATGACGTGAAGCTCCTCCTGACTCAGCGCGGTGTCGGCCGGATAGGCTCGATGCCGCGCTCTTTCAGGCGAAGACGATCCGTCAGGCGATACCGGTGAAGCGACCTGCCGAGCCTGGAACGTAATCGCGGTTTTCGACGCGGCTCTTGTCTGCGCGCGCCGAGAGGAGGTCGGCGGCCTTCACTACGAGAAGGACCTGAAGCGCGATCATGACGATCACGGCGGCGAAGAGAGTGGCGAACATGGCGGGCTCCCGGAGGGCGTTGCATCACCCTGATGCCATGCTGCACCGCAAACTGATATACCACATTCCTTCGACCACTCATGTCGCTAGCGCATATCGGAGCGTGTCGGGGCCTCGGGCAGACACTGAGGTCATCCTGCCAACCCGTCCAGGTGGACCTGGCCCAGCGGACTTTATATTCACCGCATTGCTTGGGCCTTGGCCGCATCCATCGCACGCGTTGCATACGCGTTCAGGACCATAAGAGCCTAGAATGCGTCACCCCAGCGGCCCAGTGTCTGAGCCTCTTCCCGACGAAGGATCTCGCAGGGTTCGGGCACGGGAAGTGAAACTCCCGATACGCCTATCGCTCCGAGAGTCGCCTTCAATTCCGTGTTCTCGACCGCCCGCTCCGCGATATCCGCGGCGAGATGGGTCAGGCGCCCCTGGTGAAGCTTGGCGTAGACGTGTCCCGTCCCAAAATCCGCAAAGCAGATCGTGGTCATCCGGCGGATACAATCGCGCAGAAAGCTCATGTTGTCCGAAGGCGCCATCGAACCGGCAGCGGCATAGACCTCCTGCGCGGACCGCGCGGAGATATCGATTTTGCGGTACCGATCGATGTCGAAGAGAAATTTCAGGTCGAGGATATTCATCGTGCCGTTGATGCCGAAGGCAACGGTTCGGGGACGTTCACCTTCCGGTACGCTATTGTCCAGAAACTCGAAATGGACCCGCTTGTCCGACCTGAGTGCCCAGGTGAAAAAGAGCCGTGGCATGCCGGTATAGGCTTCGACGTTGTGTGCGAGCAGATCTTCGACAGCTTTGTAACGGCCGAATTGTTCGCCGCGTTTCCACGCCCGCTCGACGGTTGCCTCCGGCGGCGTGATCATGAACTGCATGTAGACGCAATGGCCGAAGCGGGTCAGGAGTTGGCTGCCATCCTCTGCTCCGGGATCGACGGTGAAACTGTCGAACCGGAACCGGTCGATCAGGAGATGTGAGATGTGCCCCTCCGCAGCCTTCACCGCCATGTGACGGTCGAGCTTGCGGTCGATGATCTCGACCTCGCGTCCTGTCAGCGTACCGGCATAGCGGCGGGCCGCACCGAGGCTGTCGTAATCGAGCAGGAATTTGCGCCAGACGTCGGGTGTGATGACAGCAAAATCCGACTGGTCGAGGCCGACTTGCCCGGCGAGCGCACGCTGATAAGGCCGGATCGTGCTTTTGCCGGAAGCTGATGCGCCTTTGACGTTCATCACCACCGGCTGCGTCTGGGCTCTCAATGAGCGGTAGCCTTCCCGTGCGACGACCTCGCGGAACCATGGTTCAATGAGCTGGCCGATCCGGCTGCTACCATACTGGTTCGAGACCAGGATGCAGACGAGACGGTGGAGAAGCGCGGTGTCTCGGATCAGGAAGCCGCGACGCCGGATGATGCTTGTCACCACCTGTCGCAGGGCGACGCAAACCGCCATTTCGAGGGAGTCTGATGGTGTAGCGCAACGCGCGTACCACGCGTCGAGATGGTGGAGGGCCCATTGCTCTGGCGTGCCGTGCTCCCTTTTCCGCCTGGCCGGTTCGGGAGAGCCAAGGATCAGCTGCCAGAGGGAGGGTTGTCCGCGGGCCGGTTCTCCGACAACCTTCGGGGTGAACATCTCGGACAGTTCGCGTTGGAGCACGAGCGCGGCGTCGCTCCGGATCTGAACGAGCAGGTCAGCGATCTCAATCGCGTGAGACGCAATCCCGGTGTCCAGGATTGTGCTGACGATGGCCCGAAAGTTGACGCCGAGATCGCCATAAGTGCGCCCGACCGGCACCGACAGATCGGCCATGACGCGGATAAGCACTTCGTGCACGACGAGACGCTGAGCACGGAAGAGTACGAGCTGCATCAGTGGCAGACCACTGACGTCACTCATCTCGCGGGCATCGTCGAGGCTGGTTTCTACGTTGTCCGGCCTGAAGAGCGTCTCGAGGGACAGAAACGCCCTGGGCAACGTCGATTCCAACCCCGGATTCCAGGGGCCGAACTCCAGGCGCGGAGGCAAATCAGCTGGGCCGGTAGCCGGGGGCACCATGATGGACATGGCCGGCCCCTCCAAGAGTCAGTGAATTCCAGGGCGGCCATGCATCGCGGCGACCTCGAACGCCTCAGGCGACCGCTTCCTCATCGATGGCCTCGAGCCGCAACTGATAGCGGTCACCCCAGAGTGCCTCGGCCTTCTCGTACCATTCCGCGTTGAAGTAGAGCTTGGCGCAGAACTCGCTCTGCCAGATGCAGACAGCGATCACCCTTGAATCGATGACTTTGACATGGCGGCTGATCAGTCCACGCGTAATCCCGGCCGAGGGACACATGTCCATGCTGGTCATCCCGTTGGGGGATTCGCCGCTGAAGATGACCGGGCATTCAAGAATGGCCAAGTAACGCATTGCTGCTAACCCTGTTGGCCACGAGATGCGAGCGGTCGGCGTTGCACCGACGATCCCTGCCCCGTAGCGTCTCCTTGCCTCGACCCCCGGCTTGAATCGAACCTTTCGAGAAGGCTGAAACACTAGGGTATCGTGTCGAAATTTTGAATGCAAAAACGATGGAGGTCAATGATCAGAAGCGGGTTATCTTATCCTGCACCTGCGGTGAGAGTGCGTCGCAGCGCAACAACGAAGGATCGAGATCGATTGCGCATCATTTAATCTCTCGGCAACCTCTGGACGACCTGACGTTACATTCGATTGTAACACCCCGAATGCCTGGTCGAGCATCACGAGTGAGCCGAGGTACTCCTATCAGACATGGCATCGACGCAGCTCCAAATGCTCTGGATCGACTTCAGGACGAGACCATCGGTTACTGCGATATGGTCGGTCTGATAAGCGCAGAACAGTTTAAGCCGGTCGGCATTTGACGTGCTGACGTCGACAGACGCGAAATCTTCCTTCGCCCACATCCAGACAAGGCTGTCGAGCACTTCGAGGCCACGCGATGCCATGGCACGGAAGATCTCGCGCTCGGTAATGATGCCGACGATGGCACCGTCCGTGAGAGGGACACCGTCGATGACGACGAGAGCGTCGACGCCCGGATTCTGCAACATGTTCAACGCATCGCGAACCGAGCGATCCATTCGGATATAGTTTAGGCGACTTGCACCAGTGCCCGTCTGCTGCCTCGCCGGCATGACGTCGCCCCTTCCGGATCGCTTCTTGAGTTCCAACTCTGGTATGCAAAATACCGGTTGTCAATGAATGAAAGAGCACTATGGTGCCGGACAAGGGCGAGGCGGGTAGGCTATGTACGTCCTCGTCGGCTTGGCTCGGTCACTGCGTGGCCGGTGTGGCATTGCCTGTTCCCGAAGGCATGCGCAAAGCCATCGCGTCCAGATTTCAGATTTCTCAGCAAAAATCCGGTGGTTGAGGGTTGTACCCCTCGTTTCCACGGCAAATTTGCGCCTATGCAACAATATGCACTTAGGGGCATGGCAGACCCGTATTTGCGTCCGCGAGATGTTGTTTTTGCATAGCTCAGACAGATTCTTCATCGCCTGTACGATATCTTGAGTTTAATCCCTGTTTGCTGCATTGCGGCGACGATTTTTCTGCAACTCGGTCTTGACGGGCTCATACGTACGAGAGAGGCTGGTATTCCACATACCAGAATGCTGACGACGCCAAGGGTCGGCATTCGCCAAGACTAGAAGCCGGGCAACCGGCTCCTACGCCTCGAGTGAAGCAAAATAGAACAACGCGGAGGACGACAATGACGAGGGCGGAAACAACGAGTGGGCGAGTATCCGATGGATACCGCTGGGGTCAGCTTGTGATCGGCGTGATCTGCATGGTGATGATCGCCAACCTGCAATACGGCTGGACGTTCTTCGTCCCC
>NZ_JADIJP010000022.1:0-89729 GCF_017355285.1 Methylobacterium sp. SD274
CGGGCCCGACTGTCGCGGCAGGCCTCAATCAAATCCTGCCGCGACTTGTGGATTTGTCTCTCTCTCGAAACTCTTCACTAACCTGTCGGCCTCAAGGTGGACTTCGCACAAACCTAGTGCGCGTCTGGACCGAGTGCCTCTAATGGATGACTTGCTGCGTGAGTTTCTGACCGAGAGCGCAGAGCATCTCGACACGGTGGACGCCGAACTCGTCCGCTTCGAGCAGGACCCCAACAACCAGACGATCCTGCGGAACATTTTCCGCCTCGTCCACACGATCAAGGGCACGTGCGGCTTCCTCGGCCTTCCGCGCTTGGAAGCGCTGGCGCATGCAGCCGAGACGCTGATGGGCCAGTTCCGCGACGGCATGCCGGTGAGCAGCCCCGCCGTCAGCCTGATCCTGGTGACGCTGGACCGGCTCAAGCAGATCCTCGGCGATCTCGAGATCGCCGGCACCGAGCCGGCCGGAAACGACGACGACCTGATCAATGCCCTCGACGCGATGTCGGCCGCCCCGTTCGTGGCGCCGGCCGCCGTGGTCGAGACAAAGCTCCCCGACCCCGTCGTGCGTGAGCTCAAGCCCGGCGAAGTCTCCCTCGACGATCTGGAGCGCGCCTTCCTCGAAGCCGAAGGTCCCGACCTGTCGGAGCCGCTCCCCCTCGAGCCGGCCCCCGTCGCCATGGCCGAACCGAAGCAGCCCGAATTCACCGTTCCCGAGTTCGAACCTGCGTCGCTGGCCGAGGATTCGTCCTCGAAGGGCGCCAACCGGAAGAACGGGTCGGACGCTCCCTCCGGGGAATCCGAGGGCGGAGCCTCGAAGGTCCAAAGCATCCGCGTCAACGTGGACACGCTCGAACACCTCATGACGATGGTGTCCGAGCTGGTGCTGACCCGCAACCAGCTCCTCGAGATCGCCCGTCGCCACGACGATTCCACCTACAAGGTTCCCCTGCAGCGCCTCAGCCACGTGACGGCCGAGCTGCAGGAAGGCGTCATGAAGACGCGCATGCAGCCGATCGGCAACGCCTGGCAGAAGCTGCCGCGCGTGGTTCGCGACCTGTCGTCGGAACTCGGCAAGCAGATCGAGCTCATCATGAGCGGCGCCGAGACCGAGCTCGACCGTCAGGTCCTCGAGGTCATCAAGGACCCGCTCACCCACATGGTGCGCAATTCGGCCGACCACGGCATCGAATCCACCGCGGATCGGAAAGCGGCCGGCAAGCCGGCCCGTGGCACGATCCGTCTCGCCGCCTATCACGAAGGCGGAACGATCACGATCGAGATCGCCGATGACGGCAAGGGCCTCGATCTCGCCGCCATCCGCCGCAAGGCCGTGGAGCGCAACGTCGCGAGCCAGTCCGAGATCGACAAGATGACCGACGCCCAGGTGGCGAAGTTCATCTTCCATCCCGGCTTCTCGACGGCGAAGGCGGTCACCTCGGTGTCCGGCCGCGGCGTCGGCATGGATGTGGTGAAGACCAATATCGAGCTGATCGGCGGCGTCATCGACATCAACACGCAACTCGGCCGCGGCACCACCTTCACCATCAAGATCCCGCTCACGCTGGCGATCATCGCCGCCCTCATCGTCAAGGCCGGCGACCTTCGCTACGCCGTGCCGCAGGTGGCCGTGCTGGAACTCGTGCGCGTCGACAAGGCCACGGCCCAGAAGGTCGAGCGCATCAACGGATCGCCGGTGCTGCGCCTGCGCGAGCGCCTTCTCCCGATCGTCACCCTGACCGGGGTGCTCGGGCAGCAGGAGAACGCCGATAGCATCGATTCCGGCTTCGTCGTCGTCGCCCAGGTCGGACGCCAGCGTTTCGGCATCCTCGTGGACGAGGTCTTCCACACGGAAGAAATCGTCGTGAAGCCGATGTCGTCGAAGCTGCGCCATCTGCCGCTCTTCGCCGGTAATACCATCCTCGGCGACGGTGCCGTGGTCCTGATCGTCGATCCGAACGGCATCGCCCGCCAGGTCAGCCAGGGTACGCAGACCGGCGTCATCCCGGTGGATGCCGAGCCGGAGGAGACCGATGCCGCCGACGCAAAGGCGACGCTGCTGGTATTCAAGGGCGGCGGAGGCAGCTTCAAGGCGGTGCCGCTCTCGCTCGTGACACGTCTCGAGGAGATCGAAGCCAACAAGATCGAGTGGGTCGGCGGACGCCCGCTGATCCAGTACCGTGGCCGGCTCATGCCGCTGGTCCCGGCCGATCAGTCGATCGAGATCAGGAGCGAAGGCACGCAGGCGCTGGTGGTGTTCTCGGACGGCGAACGGGCCATGGGCCTGGTCGTGGACGAGATCATCGACATCGTCGAGGAGCGCCTCGACGTGGAGATCGCGGCCGAGCGTTCGGACCTCATCGGCTCGGCGGTCCTGCGCGGCCGCGCCACCGAGATCATCAACATCGCCCACTTCCTGCCGCTCGCCTATGACGACTGGGCGCGGGGCGCGCACAAGCCGGAGAAGCGCAGCGCGACGCTGCTCCTGGTCGACGATTCCGCCTTCTTTCGCGACATGCTGAGCCCGGTCCTCAAGGCCGCCGGCTACAACGTGATCACCGCCGGAAGCGCGGAAGCCGCTCTCACCACCCTGGTGAACAACAGCCGGATCGACGTGGTGGTGTGCGACCTGGAAATGCCGGGCCGCAACGGCTTCGACCTGGTCGCCGCCATGCGGAAGGGCGATGAGCGGGTCTCGCAGCTCCCGGTCATCGGCCTCTCCGGCACGGTGGGCGTCGATGCCATCGAGCGCGCCCGGTCGCTTTCGATCCTCGATCTGGTGGCGAAGTTCGACCGCAGCGGGCTGATCTCGGCCCTCAGCGAAATCGATATCGTCAGCCTTCCCAAAGCCGCCTGAACACGGCCTTCGAACAGAATCGGAGAATCTGAGCCATGATGCAGGCCGCCAACAGCAACAAAGGCGTCGATTCCGGCGCCACCACGGACTTCATCACGGTCTTCGTCGCCGACACGATGTTCGGCCTCGCGATCGACCGGGTCCACGACGTCTTCATTCCCGCCGGCGTGACGCCCGTCCCGCTGGCGCCGATGGAGATCGTCGGCCTCCTCAACCTGCGCGGACGCGTAGTCACGGCCCTGTGCCTGCGCCGCCGTCTCGGTCTCGCCGACCGTGCCGACGACAGCCAGAAGATGGCGATCGGCCTCGAACAGGGTGGCGAAACCTTCGCCCTCGTGGTCGATGGTGTCGGCGAGGTGCTGAAGCTCGGAGCGGAGACGCATGAGCCCGTGCCGATCAACCTCGATTCCCGCTGGCGCAATCTTTCGCTCGGGGTGCACCGGCTCGATGGAAGACTTCTCGTCATCCTCGATGTCGACGCGCTGCTCGCCTTCGGAACGAAACTCGACGTCGCCGGTGCCGCTTGACCATCCAGATCGAGGACAGCCCCATGAAGAACTGCCTCATCGTCGATGATTCCGCCGTCATCCGGAAAGTCGCGCGGCGTATCCTCGAGTCCATGAACTTCAAGGTCGGGGAGGCCGAGGACGGCGCCAAGGCCCTGACGGCCTGCGTCGAAGCGATGCCCGACGTCATCCTGCTCGACTGGAACATGCCGACCATGGATGGCTACGAGTTCCTCCGGGTCCTGCGCCAGACACCCGGAGGCCTGGCGCCGAAGGTTCTGTTCTGCACCACCGAGAACGACGTCGGTGCCATCGCACGGGCGCTGCATGCCGGCGCCGACGAGTACATCATGAAGCCGTTCGACCGCGACATCGTCACGGCCAAGCTCGAACAGGTTGGATTCGGCCAGCAGGCCGACGCCGCCTGACCCGGAGACAGGGTGGGTTCCAGTCCCGCCCCATCGTCGCTGAGGTTTTCCCGTCGTCCCGACGAAGCGTAGAGTTCCATGGCCGCTGCCGCCTCCGCCCCCGCCTTCGCTCCGCATACCGGGGGCGCCGCGAGCAACGCCGCTCGCGTGCGGGTCATGATCGCCGATGATTCCGCCGTGGTTCGCGGCCTCGTGGCCCGGTGGA
Source organism: Methylobacterium sp. SD274 (assembly GCF_017355285.1). NCBI lineage: Bacteria > Pseudomonadati > Pseudomonadota > Alphaproteobacteria > Hyphomicrobiales > Methylobacteriaceae > Methylobacterium > Methylobacterium sp. SD274. Next base: position 3,997 of record NZ_JADIJP010000022.1, read on the forward strand.
TCGGCGAAGCCGGGTTCGAGGTGGTGGCGACGGCCTCGAACGGCCGGATCGCGCTGGAATCCATGTCGCGCACCGATCCCGACGTGGTGCTTCTCGACATCGACATGCCGGAGCTCGACGGGACGCAGGCCCTGCCTCTGATTCTCGCCAAGAGCCCTGGCGTCCAGGTCGTGATGATGTCGACGCTGACGACGCGTAACGCCGACATCTCCCTGCGATGCCTCGCCCTCGGCGCCGTCGATTACCTCGCCAAGCCGGAAAGCAATCGCGGCGTCACCACCTCCGATACGTTCCGCGCCGAATTGATCGAGCGCGTCCGCGTGTTCGGAGCGGCCCGCGCCCGGCGGCGGCCCCATTCCGCGCCAGCCCCTGTCGGAGCGGCCCAGATCGCCACTGCACCGGCCCAACGGCCGGCGACGCCCTTCGTCCTGCGCCCGAAAACCCGAACGGGAATCCCGCCGCGCTGCCTGCTCATCGGCTCGTCCACGGGCGGCCCGCGCGCCGTCGGCGAAGTGCTGGAGAAGATCGGAACCGCGACCCTGCGGCAGTTTCCGGTCCTGATCGTCCAGCACATGCCACCGGTCTTCACGGCGGTCTTCGCCGAGCATCTCGGTGCCAGGACCGGTATTCCGGCGGCGGAGGGCAAGCCCGACGAGCGTATCGTGCCGGGCCGAATCTACGTCGCCCCGGGCGGCCGCCATATGGGCCTGCAGGGCAGCCGGAACGACCTCTCCATCCGCCTCGACGATGGGCCGGTGGTGAATTTCTGCCGCCCGGCGGTGGACGTGCTGTTCCACGACGCCGCAGCCCTCTACGGCTCGGCGGCCCTCGCGGTGATCCTCACCGGAATGGGGTCCGACGGCACCAACGGCTCTCGCTCGCTGACGGAGGCGGGGGCGGCCGTGCTCGCCCAGGACGAGGCGACCAGCACCGTCTGGGGCATGCCGGGCAGCGTCGCCAAGGCCGGCCTCGCCCAGGCCGTGCTACCGCTCGGCGAGATCGGCCCGGCACTCCGCAACCTCCTGACGGGGCATGGCGCATGACCGATCTCGAATTCGACTTCCTGCGCAGCTACCTGAAGACGCGGTCGGGCCTCGCTCTCAGTGCCGAGAAGCGCTACCTCATCGAGAGCCGGCTCACGCCCGTCTGCCGGCGCTTCACCCTCGCGACCCTCCACGATCTGGTCAACGCGCTGAAGTCCCCGCGTGACCCGAGCCTGGAACGCGCGGTGGTCGAGGCGATGACCACCAACGAGACCTTCTTCTTCCGGGACCGCGTGCCCTTCGATCTGTTCCGGGACGTGCTGTTGCCGGAAGCCCTGGTTCGGCGCGCGAGCCAGCGCCGCCTTCGGATCTGGTGCGCGGCGGCGTCCACGGGCCAGGAGCCGTATTCCCTGGCCATGCTGATCCAGGACGCGGCACCGCGCCTTGCCGGCTGGCAGGTGGATATCGTCGCCACCGACCTCTCGACCGAGGTGCTGGATAAGGCCAAGGCCGGCCTCTACAGCCATTTCGAGGTGCAGCGCGGCCTGCCGGTCCAATCCCTGCTCAAGCATTTCGAGCAGGTGGGCGATCAGTGGCGCATCTCCGCCAGCCTGCGCCAGATGGTGGATTACCGCCCGCTGAACCTGCTGCATCCGTTCGAATCGCTCGGAGCGTTCGACATCATCTACTGCCGCAACGTGCTGATCTATTTCGACGCACCGACGAAGGGCGACGTTTTGGGACGTCTCAGCTCCAGCCTGACCCCGGACGGCGTCGTCCTTCTCGGCGCGGCCGAAACCGTGATCGGGCTCACCGACCGGCTCGTGCCGCACCCTCAGCATCGCGGGCTCTATGGCCAGGCGCCAAGCGCGGCACGGCCGGGCTTGGCCACGCAGCCTCAGCCGATGCTGCGCAAGGTCGTGGGGTTGTAGTTCCTCCCCGCTCAGGCGAGGCCGGCTCGTCTGCAGAACGGGTTTGACGACATGAAGCAGTTCGCCATCCTGGCTCTCATAGGGGCAATAATCCCGATTCAGCCCGCAATGGCCGAAACAATCCCCCTGCGGGTCGCGAAGGCGGCGATCAAGCGTGACGCGCGCGCTTCGAACAGAGCGACCGCGCGTCTGCTCCTCGACCCTGAGAGCGCGAAACGTCTCGCGGCTCTGGCCGACCGACAATCCGGCAAGCTCGCGACCCTCGCCATCGATGGGCGGGAGATCGAACGACAAAGGGTGTCGTCGGCTTTCGCGACCGGCGAATTGTCATTGACCGGCATTCCTCTCTCGAAAATCGGAAGTACGGTCGTCCTTCTGATGCAAGGAAGCGCTCACCTCACGATCCGGATCGATTCGGATAAGAACGAGCGCTGAGACGCCATGAACGACGGCGATCTTGGGACAGGGCTTACCGGTGCGCGAAACGCTACTCGGGCCCGCCCTTTCGATTGGCCCTTCGCCGCAACAAAAAAGCCCCGCTCACGCGAGGCCTTTTTTTCCGAGTTCCGAAGCGAGGAGGATCAGACGGCGATCCGCTCTTCGCCTTCGTTCGGCTCGCGCAGGACGTAGCCGCGTCCCCAGACGGTCTCGATGTAGTTCTTGCCGGAGGAGGCGTTGGCGAGCTTCTTGCGCAGCTTGCAGATGAAGACGTCGATGATCTTGAGCTCGGGCTCGTCCATGCCGCCGTAGAGATGGTTGAGGAACATCTCTTTCGTGAGAGTCGTGCCCTTCCGCAGCGAGAGGAGCTCCAGCATCTGGTACTCCTTGCCGGTGAGATGGACCCGACTGCCGGTGACCTCGACGGTCTTCTGATCGAGATTCACGATCAGGTCGCCGGTGGTGATGACCGACTGGGCATGGCCCTTCGAGCGGCGGACGATCGCATGGATGCGGGCGACCAGCTCGTCCTTGTGGAAGGGCTTGGTGAGGTAATCGTCGGCTCCGAAGCCGAGGCCCTTCACCTTGTCCTCGATGCCGGCCATGCCGGAGAGGATCAGGATCGGCGTCTTGACCTTCGCAACGCGCAGATTGCGGAGCACCTCGTAACCCGACATGTCGGGGAGGTTCAGGTCGAGAAGGATGATGTCGTAGTCGTAGAGCTTGCCGAGGTCGATACCTTCCTCGCCGAGATCCGTCGTGTAGGTGTTGAAGCTCTCCGACTTGAGCATCAGTTCGATGCTCTGCGCGGTCGCGCTGTCGTCTTCGATCAGAAGTACCCGCATCGTCGGTCCCCAGCCCAGCCGGCCGTATTCAGCGTTCGGGCAAGCCCCCGCCATTCGTCCACCACCGGCCCGTGGCGGACGCTCCCTCGTCATAGACGTGAAACGCTAATGGTTAATCGTTAACAAAACCTGATTCTCGGTGGCAAGCACAGAATTGAACGTTTCCGAAAATGATGCTGCGACCGATCGGCGATCCGGCCCCGAGAGGTGAGGGGCCGGCGCAAGCATTACACGAAAACATTCAGCTAAGCACTTGATAGATTTGCCTTCGTCGATAGCTGTATCTCAACTGACACGCCCAAGCGATGCATCGCAGCCTGAACGAACGAATGTCCGTTCATGAATGACGACGGACCGCTTCAAGCCCGATGTACGCAGTGTTAAGGAGGGAGGTAAATGAATCGTTGAGAGACGCGCAGATGACGGACCGGCCCCGCGTTTCTCCCACGCTGAATCTCGCTGCGGCCCAGGCCGCACTCGCCGGCATTCAGACCCTGGAGACCTTCGGTCGCGTCGTGGCGATCAAGGGCCTGCTGGTCGAGGTCGCCGGGCCGGTCGCCGCCATGCGGCTCGGCGGGCGCCTGGACATCATGGTGGAGCATGGCGGCGGCGCCGTGCCCTGCGAGATCATCGGGTTCCAGGGCGACCGGGCGCTGGCCATGCCGTTCGGCTCGCTCGAAGGCGTTCGGCGCGGCTGTCCGGCCATGGTGCGCGACGAGGCCGCCGGCGCGATCCGCCCCTCCGCCGGCTGGCTCGGGCGGACCATCGACGCTCTCGGCCGTCCGGTGGACGGGCTCGGCCCGCTGCCGCCGGGTCCGGCCATCTACCCCCTGCGCGCCGATCCGCCCCCGGCCCATGCAAGGCGCAGGGTCGGCCCGCCGCTGGATCTCGGCATCCGCTGCATCAACACCTTCATCACCATGTGCGCCGGCCAGCGCATGGGCATCTTCGCCGGCTCCGGGGTCGGCAAGTCCGTCCTCCTCTCCATGCTCGCCCGCTACACGGCGGCGGATGTGGCGGTGATCGGCCTCGTGGGCGAGCGCGGGCGCGAGGTGCAGGAATTCCTCCAGGACGATCTCGGCCCCGCCGGCCTCGCCCGTTCGGTGGTGGTGGTGGCGACGTCGGACGAGCCGGCCCTCATGCGGCGCAACGCGGCCTACGTCACCCTGGCCATGGCCGAGTACTTTCGCGATCAGGGCGCGCAGGTTCTCTGCATGATCGATTCGATTACCCGATTCGCCATGGCCCAGCGCGATATCGGCCTCGCCGCGGGCGAGCCGCCCACCGCCAAGGGCTACACGCCGACGGTGTTCAGCGAATTGCCGCGCCTGCTGGAGCGGGCCGGACCCGGCACGGGGCAGGGCGCGATCTCGGGCCTCTTCACCGTGCTGGTGGAGGGCGACGACCATAACGAGCCCGTTGCCGATGCGGTGCGCGGCATCCTCGACGGGCATATCGTGATGGAGCGCGGCATCGCCGAGCGGGGACGCTACCCGGCCATCAACGTCCTGCGCTCCGTCTCGCGGACCATGCCGCGCTCCTGCGACCCCGTCCATCTGCCGACCGTGAGGCGCGCCCGGCGCATCCTTTCCACCTATGCCGACATGGAGGAACTCATCAGACTCGGCGCCTACAGGGCCGGCGCGTCGGCGGAAGTGGACGAAGCCGTCGGGTTGATGCCAAGTATCGAGGCTTTTCTGGGTCAGAGTAAGGAAGAAGCAACCTCGATAGGCGAGGGTTACCAACGGTTGGCAGCGATCGTCGGCGGCGCCTGAGTGACGTCCGGAACGTCTTCTCTCTCGTCTCCGGCGCCGACGGCGCCGGCCTTTCGTGCGTGGCGTGGAATGGGACCCTCAATATGAAATCGCGTGACACGTTGATCCGGCTGCGCCGCTTCCAGGTCGACGAGAAGCGTCGGCGGGTGACGCAAATCGAGATGATGATGGCCGATTTCAACCGGATGGCGTCCGAGCTCGACCGCGAGGTCGCCTATGAGGAAGGCCGCGCGGGCATCACCGACACCGGCCATTTCGCCTATCCGACCTATGCCCGCGCCGCCGCGACCCGCCGGGACAACATGCGCCAATCCGCGCTCGCCCTGGAAGGCCAGCTCACGGACGCCAAGGCCGAACTCGGCGAGGCGTTCGAGGAGCTCAAGAAGATCGAGATCCTCGAGGATCGCGAGCGCACGGCGGAACGCGTCGCCGAGGCGGCCCGCGATCAGGCGGCCATGGACGGTATCGGCCTCTCCCGCATCCGCGCCTGAACGAGCGGCGCGGCGGGCGGCACGAAGTCGTCATGTTCACATGACATCTGTCCGGGTAATGCCTGGGCCGGCCGTCTCGCTTGCGATGCTCCTCGCGGTCGTGCAGGTAGGCTGGGCTGTGGGGGCATGACCGGTTCGTGATGAAGACAATCAAGGATTTCGCCTGGCCGCTCATCGGCATCCTGGCGATCGCCATCTCCGGTTACTTTCTCTACCAGGAGCTGAAGACGACCTCGATGGCGGCGGTATGGGCGGCCATCGTCGCCATTCCGCCGCATCGCATGGTGCTGGCCGGTCTTTCCACCCTCGTCGCCTATGCGGCCCTGGCCTGGTACGACCGGATCGCGCTGCTGCATCTGGGGGTGCGCGGCATCTCGTGGTTCTTCGTGGCGGTGTGCTCGTTCACCACCTACGCGCTGTCCCATAATATCGGTGCCTCGGTCTTCTCCGGCGCCCTGGTCCGCTACCGGGCCTATACGGCGAAGGGCCTTTCGGCCGCCCAGGTGGCGGTGCTGGTGGCTCTCTGCTCCTTCACCTTCTTCCTCGGAACGGTGCTCCTCGGCGGTGTCGTCCTCGTGGTCGAGCCGCAGCTGCTCTCGCGGCTCAAAGGCATCCTGCCGGGCTTCCTCACCGACCCGAAGACTGCGCTCATCGTCGGCATCGGGCTGCTGGCTTTCGTCGCGCTCTACGTCGCCGGGTCGATCCTGCGCCTTCCGCCGCTCCACATCCGCAAGTTCAAGCTCGAATATCCGCGCCCGGCGATCATGGGACGCCAGCTCCTGGCGGCCCCCCTCGAGCTGCTCGGCGCCGCCGGCATCCTGTATTTCGCCCTGCCGGAAGCGGTGAATCCCGGCCCGATCGCGGTCATCGCGATCTTCCTCGCCTCGTTCTCCGTCGCCCTGGTCTCGAACGCCCCGGGCGGGCTCGGCGTCTTCGAACTCGTCTTCATCACGGCGATGCAGATCACCGATCCCGGCCAGAAGGACGCGATCATCGCGGCCGTCATCGTGTTCCGGGTGTTCTATTTCTGGATCCCGGCGCTCATCTCGGTGGTGGTCGTCCTGCTCTACGAGCGCTCACGCCTGGCCGACCTCGCGAAAGCGCCGCCGGCCTCCGCCGTGCCCGCTCCCCCCGTCGTCGCCCCGGGCATCGATCCGAACAGGATCGAGAAGCGGCTCGAGAAGAAGCCGCTCTGAGACTCCGATCGTTCGGATGTCCCAGCGGGCACCTGTGCCAAGGTCCATCATCCAATTAGATCGCCTCATCCTGAGGTGCCGAAGCGCAGCGAAGGCCTCGAAGAAGACCTCCAGTGGTCGCGCGATCTCTGGACGTCTTCTTCGAGGCCGCTACGCGGCACCTCAGGATGAGGCAGAGCTTTGGGAAAACGGCTCAGGGAGCCTTTTAGAGCGCCGCGATACGGTCGGGCGGACCCTCACCGTGTTTCCGGATCCCGGCCTCAGACCGAACCGACCGTCCGCAGCCGCGCGCGCGGGTGGATCTCCGCCTGGCTCATGACGGCCGTCTCGCGGCGGAAACGTTCGATGATCGAGCGCACGAAAGGCCGGGCCTGGGCCGAGGTGACGAGGACCGGCATCTCGCCCATCCGCGCGGCCTGTTCGAAGCGGTCGCGCACCGTGTTGACGAATTCCGACAGCTTGGAGGGCTGCATCGCGAGGTAGCGCTCGTCGCGCTCCCCGGCGATGGATTCGAGGAACGCCTGCTCCCAGAGCGGCGAGAGGGTGATGATCGGCAGCATGCCGTCATGCCCCTGGTACTGCGCGCAGATCTGGCGACCGAGACGGGCTCGGACATGCTCGACGATGTCGCGCGGATTCTTCACATGGCCCGCCACCTCGGCGATGCCTTCCACGATGGAGCCGAGATCGCGGATCGAGACCCGCTCGGCGAGGAGGTATTGCAGCACGCGCTGGATGCCCGTGGTGCCGATCTGCGAGGGCACCACCTCCTTGACGAGGTCGGCGTGGTCCTTCGAGAGCTCCTTCAGCAGCTTCTGCACCTCCACATGGTTGAGAAGCTCGGAGACATGCGCCTTGATGATCTCGGTGAGATGGGTCGAGACCACGGTGGCCGCATCCACCACGGTGTAGCCCTTGAGCTGCGCTTGATCGCGCAGGGAGGCGTCGATCCAGGTGGCGGGCAGGCCGAAAGTTGGCTCCAGCATGTGTTGCCCGGGCAGCTGCACCTGTCCGCCCATCGGGTCCATCGCCATGAACTGACCGGGGAAGATCTGACCCGTGCCGGCCTCGATCTCCTTCACCCGGACCACATAGGCGTTGGAATCGAGCTGGACGTTGTCGAGGATCCGGACCGAGGGCATGACGAAGCCGAGTTCCGCCGCGAGTTGGCGGCGCAGGGCCTTGATCTGGTCCGTCAGGCGGTCCTGGCCCTCCTGCCCGTTGACGAGGGCGAGGAGCGCGTAGCCCATTTCCAGTTTCAGATCGTCGAGCTTGAGGAGATCGGTCACCGTCTCCTCCTTGGCGGCCTGGGCGGCGGCCACGGCGGTGGCGTCCATCGGCGCACCGTCGGAATCAAGGGGCGGGGCCTCGCGGGCGACCTTGGCGAAGTGCCATGCGGCGTAGCCCGAAGCGCCGGCGAGGGCGAGGAAGGGCAGCATCGGCATGCCCGGCAGCAGCGAGAGCAGAACCATCACGCCCGACGACATGCCGAGCGCCTTCGGGTAGTTGGCGAGCTGCTTGCCGAGCGCCTTGTCGGCCGATCCCTTCACGCCCGCCTTCGAGACGAGGATACCGGCCGCCGTCGAGACGATGAGGGCCGGAACCTGGCTGGCGAGGCCGTCACCGATGGTGAGCAGCGTGTAGGTCTTCGCGGCGGCACCGAAGGGCATGCCCTGCTGGGCCACGCCGATGATGATGCCGCCGATGACGTTGATGAAGGTGATGAGCAGCGCGGCGATGGCGTCTCCGCGCACGAATTTCGAGGCACCGTCCATGGCACCGAAGAAGGAGGATTCTTCCTCCAGCGCGGCGCGCCGGGCCTTCGCCACCTTCTCGTCGATGAGACCGGCCGAGAGATCGGCATCGATCGCCATCTGCTTGCCGGGCATCGCGTCGAGGGTGAAGCGGGCCGCGACTTCCGCGATACGGCCCGATCCCTTGGTGATGACGACGAAGTTCACGATGATGAGAATCGCGAACACGATGATGCCGATGACGAAGTTGCCGCCCATCACGAAGTTGCCGAAGGCTTCGATGACGTGGCCTGCAGCCGCCGTTCCCTCATGGCCATGGCCGAGGATGAGGCGCGTCGAGGCGAGGTTCAGGGCCAGCCGCAACAGGGTCGCGACGAGGAGCAGGGTCGGGAAGACGGTGAATTCGAGCGGGTTGTCGATGAACAGGCCCGTCATCATGATGATGACCGAGATGATGATCGAGACGGCCAGCAGCAGGTCGAGCAGGAAGGCCGGCAGCGGGAAGATGAGCACCGTGAGGATGCCCATCACCGCCGTGGCGAAGAACAGGTCGGTGCGCTTCGACAGAGCGGTGAGGTTGGCGCGGTTGGGCATCGCGAAACTCGCGAACTGCCCCAGACCCGGCCCCTGAGCCGGCGCGGCGGCGCCCGTCTCGCTCATACTCGACACCCTTCACGTCCCACGTGGACCCGGCAAGAATTGCCGGGCTCAGGGTTAGCGAAGAGTTAATTTTTGAGGACTGCCACCACCAAATCCGGCTCGTTGGCGACCGAACCGGCTTGAGGGGAGGGGCGCTAGGAGGGGAGGGAGGCTCGCTTCCAGAAGAGAGCGCTCTCGGCCGCCTCTAATACGGCGCCGAAAGCATCGATTGCCGGGCGCGGAGTGATCCGCCGAGAGATGCGCCCGACCACGTCGGGCCGGGGCACATCTCCAGGCCTTCCTCGTGCCGCGCTCTTTTTCGCCGAACCGGAACCCGCTTCGGCGCGGAGCGCTCCGGCTGGAACGAGGCAGGGGCAGATCAGCGATCGCGGGTCTTGGTGGTCCGGCTATCCTGCGTCTTGTTGCCATCGGCTGCCGGAGAGCCACCGGGGACTCCGGTATTTCCCGATCCGCCGCCGCGCTCGCCGCCCGTCATCTCCTTGCCGGTCTCGACCTTCTGCCCTTCGGCCCCCGTAGGAGCCCCGCTGGCGCCCGGCGATCCTGTGCCCTGCTGGGCCGTTGCGGTCCCGACCGGGACCATGCCGAGTAGAGCGACGAGTGCGAGCAAGCGAATGTTCGACATAGGCATTCTCCGTTACTGACGGCGGTCAATAATTACTCATCCTCCATGTTCCAGATCTAATGAATACTAAGCACAATTTAAGGATTTGCGCGGAAATACATACACATATGTTTATCATGGTGCCAAAGTGTCATTCGTGACTTGCGAGAAACGACGGGGCTTCCGTGATGCTTTTACCGCGCAGATCGAAGCCTCCGGGGTCCCGGCCCATGGACCCGTCCAAAGCCATCCCCGACTCTTCTCATGCTCGGCGCATTCGGGCGAAGCCAGAAACCCGCCGCGGCCTGAGCCGGGCGGGTCGACGGCTCGGGACGGAGCCGTGCGGTGGGGCGGAGATCTCGCGGCCAGTCTCGCCGTCACGCACCAAAAAGGAACAGGTCGTCCTGGGCCATTTTGAGGTCGGCGAGGTGGACGTCGTGCAGGATGATCTTGTTGCTGCTTTCGACGCCGCGGAACGTCACCAGCGTATCCTGCCCGCCATTCATCGAACGGAACATGAGATCGCCGGACTCCACACCCGCGATGGCCACAGCGATGCGATCGTTCTCGACATCGAGGCCATAGAGGTTGTCGCGGCCAAAACCGGCGGTGAAGACGAACAGGTCCTCTCCCAAATTGGCGAACAGCTTGTCGGCATCCGCGCCGCCCCCGATCGTCGCTCCACCCGCACCGGCCTTGATGCGATCGTTGCCGGAATCGCCGTGTAGTGCGCTCGGTGCCACGGAGCTTCCGACAAGTACGTCATCGCCTTCGCCCCCGGTTGCGTAGCCGCCCTGCATGCCGAGGGTGATGACATCGTTCCCACCCTCTCCGGCGAAGCTGGGCAATCCGGTCGTCCCTTTGAGAACATCGTCGCCGTCGCCGCCCCTGATAGAGACGTATCCACCACCTGCGATGATCGTGTCGGCATCCTGAGTGCCAACGATCGTGCCCGGAAGTCCGATCTTGCTGGTCTGGATGATAGTCACGCCCGCCGTGACGGCGGAAAGGTCCAATTCGGAGCCCGCACCGAGATGAATGGTCTCGACATTCTGCAGCGTATCATCAGTGAAGACGAAACTGTCTCCTCCCTGCAGGAACAGTTTGTCCATGCCGGCATCGCCGTGAACGCTTGCGCCCGCCTCCCTTACGACGAGGCGGTCGTCGCCGTCACCGCCCCAGAACGTGTCGGCCCCGCCCATGCCGCGTATCGTGTCGTCGCCCGCACCACCGCGAAGAATGTCGTCTCCCACGCCGCCCTGAATGATGTCATCGAAATCATGCCCATTCAGCGTCACGTTTCCCGTAGTATCCGAGAAATTTATGCTGAAACTGACTTTGTATTGTTCAAGGACATAATCCTCCGACAGATTGTTGATGCCATTATAGAGCTGGGCAATCACATTCCCATAGGGGTCGTTGTTGATCTGACCGCGAAATTTGTACTTTGCGCCGTCATCGTCATAGATCGCGTTCGATATCGATATCGCAAGGCTCGCGTTAGGATCGAATTCAACGCCGTACGTATACTTGATCGAAGGCATGTCCCGCTCCTCGCTGCATCGCAACGTTCAGGTCGATGCACGACGAAAACTCGCCAGGATCTCGTCGCAATCTGCCGTTTCTAGAAACCAGATGCGAAGTGATGCGGCAATTGCATAAAAAGGACTAGAAACCGGAGAGCCGCTATCCAACTAGTCTATCTGGGAAGGCGTCTTACAGGCCGACGCGCCCCTCCATGGAATGCTCGGCAAACCACGTCCCCCGAGCCGTGGCTAGACGGGCAAACCGGAACGGACCTTCAACGGAAGGGACATCAGCAAACGGCAGGACACGGTCTGTTCATCCGGGCCTGCCGAAGCGAGCGCCGACGACCAAACGAACCACTCGGTTTTATCCCGGCGCTCGACGATGGAACCGGCAATGACAGGCCACGCTCGAGCCCCCGCGATGCGCAATGCGCCTGATCGCGCAAAACCCGCCGCATGGCGGTCTAAGACCCCCTCGCGTGGCGGTCCAAGCCCCCCTCGCATGGCGCAACGCATGCCGCGTTCCGATGCGCCCGCCCGGTGCCATTGAGACACAGGTAGACCGGAGCAAGCGCGAAATCGGACGTTTCCTCACCCGATCGGTGCTCTGGTCCCTTGCACGCCGAGAACGCGGCTTGTACAGCACGCCACTCGCGCATCGCCGCCGCCTCTTTGGCTGGCATCGACGTGTGAGACTGGAGGGGTGGCCGAGTGGTTGAAGGCGCACGCCTGGAAAGTGTGTATACCGGAAACGGTATCGCGGGTTCGAATCCCGCTCCCTCCGCCATCAACCATTAAACCCCTGTCAAACTACAGCTTTCTGACCTTGTCCTATCCCCGCGTCGCGGTTGTGCACGTGGTGGGCCGAGGCTGATATGATGCGCCCGAGCTTGCACCGTCAGGCATGGCTTGCCCGATGAAGAATGCCGACGCACTGGGCGCGCAAATGGTTGCCCGGAAAGCGGCGCGGCTCTACCATTCGGAATGACCGAAAAGCTGACGACAGCCGCCCTGTGCGACCTGAATTTGATTTCCCAAGAGGAAGTGGCGGCTGCCGTCGAAGTGTTTCTTGCAAATTCGATGGCGCCGCCTTTCGTTTTCAAGGAAGGCTACCGTCTCGATCTGGGAAAAGCCGTTCGACGGCATCCTGGCGCGAATGATTTCGTCAACCGGGGCAATGCCGGCCCCCTAATGAAGCGCCCCTTCGTGCTGGCTGCCATCCTGCAAGCCCGCCCCATGCGGGGCTGACCCTATTTTTCGGCCTCGGCGCCAGCTGTTTCGTTGAAAACGGGAGTCGCAAGGCCTCTTTGTGCGGCGTGACCCAGCATCGGCTCATGCCGTTGCCCGTGTTCTCAGATTTTCGCTGTGAGTCCCTGGCGGCCCGATCACAATGCGGGCGGAGACGACGAAACTCTAACCGCCGCGGCCTTCAGTACCGGCAGAGCCGCCTTTCCCCACGATAGGCCGAGAGCGACGTCCTCAGACAGGGCGCGCTCCACAGCGAGGCATCTTGACGCTTCTCTCTGGCAAAATATATGTTACTCATCATCTTATTGGTAGTGAGTCGCCGACGGGGAATGCGTAATGGATGCGAGGATTGCGCTCGGGATGATCGGGCTTGCCCTGACGGCATGCTCGCCGGCCGAGACCGCCGTGTCACCTCAGCCGCCCTTGGTCCAGACCGTGGAGGTCGTGCGCAGCGGCAGCGGGATGGCCCGCTACACGGGGGTGATCCGGGCTCGCACCGAGAGCAATCTCGGCTTCCGCGTCGGAGGTAAGATCTTCGAACGTCTCGTCGATCCGGGTGACCGGGTGACGCGCGGCCAGCCTCTGATGCGCCTGGACCGGACCGATTTCAGCCTCGCGCTCAACGCGGCCCGCGCCTCCGTCGAGGCCGCCCGCGCACAGATGATCAAGGCCAAAGCCGACGAGGAGCGCAGCCGGAAACTCGTCTCCGACGGCTGGACCTCGAAACAGACCTACGATCAGAACAAAGGCGCGGCTGACGCCGCCATCGCGCAATTCGCCAATGCCGAAGCCCAAGCGAGCCAGATCGCCAACCAGGCCGGCTATGCCGAGTTGCAGGCCGATGCGGACGGGGTCGTGATGGAGGTCCCCTCGGAGCCCGGTCAGGTGGTCGCCGCCGGGCAGACGGTGGTGAAACTGGCACGCGATGGCGCCCGCGAGGCAGAAGTGTTCCTGCCGGAGGGCAGCCGGCGTGCCGCGCAAGGCGAAGCCTCGGCCACCCTCTATGCCGAAGGCGAGAGCACCTATCCCGCGCGGCTACGTGAACTCTCGGCAACCGCCGACCCCGCCACGCGCACCTACCGCGCGCGCTACATTCTGTCGGGCGGCGGCGAGACCGCGCCACTCGGCGCGACCGTGACCCTGCTGCTCAAGACCTTGAGTGCCGGCCGTGCCGCCGCGGTGGAAGTTCCGCTTGGCGCGCTATTCGACCAAGGCCAAGGTACCTCCGTCTGGCGCTACGACGCAGCCACCGAAACAGTGCGGCCTCAAGTCGTGAAGGTCGCTCGTGTGGGCGAGGAGCGCGCGGACATCGTCGCGGGCCTGAGTGCGGGTGACCGCATCGTGGCGCTGGGTGCTCATCTTCTGAAGCCCGACCAGAAGGTCAGGCCGGCCCCGGCGAGCATGACGGGAGTCGTGCGGTGAGCGGCTTCAACCTTTCAGCACTTGCGGTCCGAGAACGAGCGGTCACGCTCTTTCTCCTTATTGCTCTAACGGGTGCCGGCTTCTTCGCGTTCGAAAAGCTCGGGCGCGGAGAAGATCCGGCTTTCACCGTCAAGGTGATGACGGTTTCGGCGGCCTGGCCCGGCGCCACCGCCGAGGAAATGCAGCGTCAGGTCGCCGACCCGCTCGAAAAGCGCCTGCAGGAACTCGTCTACTACGATCGCGCCGAGACGACGGTCCGGCCCGGCCTGATGATGACCAAGGTCATTTTCAAGGACAACATGCCGCCGGCCAAGCTCCAATCGGAGTTCTATCAGGCCAGGAAGAAGCTTTCCGATCAGGCCTCCAGCCTGCCACGTGGCGTGCTTGGGCCGCTGTTCAACGACGAATTCTCCGACATCTATTTCGCCCTCTACGCAGTGCAGGCAAAGGGCCTTCCACACCGGCAGCTGGTGCTACGGGCCGAGGATATGCGCCAGCGCCTGCTGCGCGTCCCCGGCGTCGAGAAGATCAATATCCTCGGCGAGCAGGCCCAGAAGATCTTCGTCGAAATCTCGTATCAGCGCCTCGCCACCCTCGGAATCACCGGCCAGCAAGTGCTGGCGGCGCTGGCCAATCAGAACGACGTCACACCGGCAGGCTTCGTCGAGGCGGTGGGTCCACGCGTCTACCTGCGCCTGGACGGCGCCATCGACGGACTCGACGCGATCCGAAACCTCCCCGTTGCGGCCGGGGACCGCAGTCTCAAGCTCGGCGATATCGCCGAGGTCAAGCGCGGCTACGAAGACCCGAAGACCTTCGAGATCCGCAACGACGGCGAACCGGCGCTCATGCTCGGCCTCGTGATGAAGCCCGGCTTCAATGGCCTGAACCTCGGCGCGGCCCTCAATGCCGAGGAGGTGGCGATCCATCACGAGACGCCGGTGGGCATCACATTCACCAAGATCACCGACCAGGCCAAGGTCATCGACGACGCCATCCATGAATTCATGGTCAAGTTCTTCACGGCCCTCGGCGTGGTGATCTTCGTCTCCCTTGTGGCGCTCGGCTTCCGGGTCGGCATCGTCGTGGCGCTCGCCGTGCCGCTCACCCTCTCGGCGGTGTTCGTCGTCATGATGGTGACGGGCCGCGACTTCGACCGCATCACACTGGGCGCCCTCATCATTTCGCTCGGGCTACTCGTCGATGACGCCATCATCGCCATCGAGATGATGGTGGTGCGCATGGAGGAAGGCGCCGACCGGATCGAGGCCGCGACCTATGCCTGGAGCGCCACCGCCGCGCCGATGCTGACGGGCACGCTTGTCACCATCGCGGGCTTCCTGCCGGTGGGCTTCGCCGCTTCCACCGCCGGGGAGTATGCCGGCAACATCTTCTGGGTCGTAGCCTTCTCGCTGATCATTTCCTGGATCGTCGCCGTGACTTTCACGCCGTATCTCGGCGTCAAGCTTCTGCCGAACATCAAGAAAGTGGAAGGCGGCCACGAGGCCATCTACGCCACGAAAAACTACCAGCGCCTACGCCGCGTCGTGCGGATGTCGGTCGACCACAAATGGATGGCAGCCGGCATCACGGTAGGTCTGTTCGCGCTCGCGGTGGTCGCCATGGGGAAGGTCGAACAGCAGTTCTTTCCGAATTCCGAGCGCCCCGAACTCATCGTCGAGGTGACCCTGCCGGCGGGATCGGCTTTCGCCACCACCGAGGCCAGCGTCAAGCGGATCGAAGCGGCCGTACGCGAACTGTCCGAGGCTGGGGAGATCACGAGCTATATCGGCCAGGGCATGCCCCGCTTCGTGCTCTCTTTCGATCCCGAACTGCCAGATCCGGCCTTCGCCCAAATCGTGGTGCAGACCGCCGATGCGGCGACCCGCGACGTCCTACGCGGCAGGGTCCGCAAACTCGTCGATGAGGGCCGCTTCCCCGAGGCGCGGGTGCGCGTGCTGCAGATCGTGTTCGGCCCTCCCATCCGCTTCCCCGTGGCCTTCCGGGTCGTCGGCCCTGATCTCGACGTGATCCGTGGCATCGCAGCCGAGATCCGAGAGGTCATGGCGGCCAACCCGAACCTGCGCCTGGTTCATCTGGACTGGGGCGACAAGACCCCCAATCTGAGGCTCGCCTTCGACCAGGAGCGACTGCGCCTGATCGGGCTGACCCCGAAGGAGGCAGGCCAGCAGCTGCAGAATTATCTGAACGGCACCCCCGCCACGCAGGTGCGCGAGAACCTGCGCTCGGTCGATGTGCTGCTGCGCAGCCCCGGCCCGGAGCGGCGCTCACTCGGCGAAATCGGTGACCTGACGCTGGCGACGAAGGACGGCCGCCAAGTGCCCGTGTCCCAAGTCGCCCGGCTCGAGAGCACCAGCGAGGACGCGGTCCTGAAGCGCTACAATCGCGAGACCTATATCCGCGTCCAGGGCGACGTGATCGACGGAAAGCAGCCACCGGACATCCACGCTCAGGTCGCGCCCCTGCTCGATCCGATCAAGGCCAAGCTACCCCCGGGCTACCGCATCGACACAGCCGGCGCGGTCGAGGAAAGCGCGAAGGCGATGATGTCGCTCGTGGCGGTTTTCCCGATCATGTTGATCGTGACCCTCACGGTCATCATGATTCAGGTGCGTTCGTTCGCGGCCATGTTCATGGTTTTCGCCACCGCCCCGCTGGGCTTGGTCGGTGCCGCGCCGACTCTGCTGATTTTTCACCAGCCCTTCGGCTTCAACGCCATCCTGGGGTTGATCGCCCTGTCCGGCATCCTGATGCGCAACACGCTGATTCTGGTGGACCAGATTCACCACGACCGTGAAGCGGGCCTGTCGGATTACGACGCCATCGTCGAATCGACGGTGCGGCGCGCCCGCCCCGTCATCCTGACCGCAGCCGCCGCCATGCTCGCTTTCATCCCGCTCACCTACTCGGTGTTCTGGGGGGCGCTGGCTTACGTCCTCATCGGAGGCGTCGGTGTCGGGACGCTTCTGACCCTGCTGTTCCTCCCCGCGCTCTATGCCCTCTGGTTCCGCGTGAAGCGAGTTCCGGACAAGGACCGGACGATTGCCGGCGCGACCTCGATGGCTCACCCGGCCGCATCGTGAGGGGACACATCAATCATGCCCGACCGCTTCGGGCATGCCGACATCGCGCGTTCACCCGGTGAATGCGCGGTACATCGACCGGCTCGCGATGGCGCCCTCCTCGCGCGGGCCGGTCGATCGTCTCATAACTGGTCTACGGTCGATTAAGCGGAGCGGCTTCCGCCAAAGTGCAAATACCGGATTGCTTGAATGCCATACAGGCCACGAACTCATCACACCCGTAGCGTTATAATTTTCAGCACTCGAATGAATAAAATCTAATGTTGAGATGATATCATCGTATCAGCCAAGTCATATCCGCCGATATACAGCCCTCGTTCAACGAAAGCCCGGATCTATACCGTCGGCACGAGCAACTGACTAGCGCCAATACGCTTGTGGGAATACGTCCGACGCGCGGTTTATCGTCCACCACCGCCGCCCGTGTTGGGGATCGCGACTTCAGGCTTGTTGGCGTTGCCCGCAGCACCCGAGTTATTCGAACGGCTTTCCGCGCCTACGGCACCATACGCCTCGGTTCCAATAGAGCCTGGACCACTATTGTCGATGCCCCCCGGCTTCACCACCGGTGCGCCGGTGGTCCCTGGCGTTGTCATACGTGCCGGGCCGGGTTGCTTGATTTCCGCCGGCCCTGTCGATTGCGCCAAGGCGGGAGCGGACGCAGTCAGCATCACCGCAAGGAAGAAAGTGGCGATCTTCGTCATGAAACGTCCCAGAATTCACAAGTGAATCTCTGAGACGTCAACCTACGTGAGGGCGATCAGTTTCAAGCTTTGCAGCCTATCACACTCGCCACAACTCAAGACCTGTGTAGGCAGCCAGCTATGAACCCGGCAATATGGCGGGTCGAACAAGCTCCTTACGTTCGGTCGCATGGCTGTATCCAGGTTCCGCCTGCGGTATCCGCTCGCTTGGCGTTCCGCCCTGAAGCCCATCCTCTATCGAAGGAGGCACCTCATTGGGTTCGTCCGGAAAAGGAGGCCAGATTGGACGATCGGGTTGCACCAGCTTCACCATCGAGCGACCTCCCAGCAATCGGCGTCAGAGACACATACTGGGATATAATATGCCAACGCAATTTGCAAAGCGGCCGGCAGGACCCATTCGGACTAGGTCGCTGCGGCCAGGGTAGTCAGGAAGGTGTTCAGCGTTCGTGGAAGGGCAAAGGCGTCAACCGTGACGCCATATACCCCATCGGCTGAAGCCAATTGGGGAGGCCCGACCCCACGTCACGTTCCGGCGATACGGTCTTAGCGGCGGTCCAGCGTTCAACTAGGACCGGCCGCTATCCGGGTGCGGAACCGGAGAAAACCGAGCTTATCGCTCGCCAAAACCCGATAGGAGCTTCTCGATCTGAGCGAGACCGTTCTCGCGGGCCTTGGCCTCGCTGGTCAGGCTTCGGTCCGAGCGCTGAACCAGCTTGCCACCCTTGCGAATGGCCCATTGGTAGGTCGCGCCCTCGGTGCGGGGGCTGAGGATTTCCAGGGTGTAGGGGTATGTCGATGTTTCGGTCATGTCCCCTATATGGCGCAAGCCTTGCGCGCCTTCCAGCCTTTAATAGCCATATCGCTTACTGACGGAACAAACCACGCGGGCGCTCTGGGTCAGAGCAACATGCGAAGTGGTGGCGCTATCCCCGCTCCGGTCCCGCCTGGCTCGTCACGTGGGCGGCGATGGCTCCAGCGGTGGTGAGCCAGATTTCGTCGCGGTGGGAGGCAATGTGGGCAAGCGCCGCCCGAAGCGGCCGCAGCCGATGCGGCTGACCGACGATATAGGGGTGCAGGGCAATCCCCATGACAAGCGGGGCCCGCTCCGATTGCAGCAGCATCTCGTTGAAGCCATCGACGATCATATCGGCGAAGTCCCGCGCGGAATCTTTCCTCGCCACGACAGCGGGGATGTCATTGAGTTCCTGGGGATACGGCACCGAAAGGATGCGCCCGCCTCCGCGTGTGGAGAACCAAATCGGCTGGTCGTCATGGGCCCAATCGAGGAGATAGCGGTATCCCGCCTCGGCCAGGAGGTCCGGCGTCACGCGAGATTGCGAGATCCAGGGACCGAGCCATCCGGCGGGGGCCTTGCCTTCCTCCCGAGTCAGGATGGCCGTGGCTTCGGCGATGAGGGCGCGTTCGGCATCCTCGTCGAGGCTGCTCTGTCGCTCTGCATTGCTGCGGCCATGCCCGACGATCTCGTCGCCGCGCGCCCGGAAAGCCTCGATCAGACCGGGGCAATCCTCGTAGATCCGGCTGTTGGCAAGGACGCTGGCGGGAAGGCAAAGCTCGTCGAACAGCGCTTTCATCCGCCAGGCGCCGACGCGATTGCCCCAGTCGCGCCAAGCATAGTTCAGCACGTCCGGCTGGGGACCGCCGGGAGCCAGTTCAGCGCCGAGGCCTGATCCGAAATCGAAAGTCTCGAGATTGAGCGCGACATAGACCGCGAGGCGCTTCCCCCCCGGCCAGTCGTAGACGGGACGATCGGGCAGGGCGCTATAGCGGTAGCGGCCGTGGTGTTTCGGTGCATCCGTCAATGCATCGCGCTCCATGATCGATCTCATTCCCTCGAATTGTCAGGCAGCACCGAGATAGGCCGCGGCAAGGGTCTCATCGGCGGAGAGTTCCGCCGCCGAGCCCGAGGCGACGACGCAGCCCTGTTCCAGCACGTAGCCGCGATCCGCCACGGTCAAGGCCAGTGCGGCCATCTGGTCGACGATGAGGATGGTCACGCCCTGGTCGCGCAACTCGGCCACGACGGCGTAGAGGGCGTTGATCATGGACGGGGCGAGCCCGAGCGAGGGTTCGTCGAGGAGGAGGATGCGCGGCTGCGCCATCATCCCGCGAGCGATGGCCAGCATCTGCTGTTCGCCGCCCGAAAGTAGCCCGGCCCGGCTCGTTGCCCGGTCGCGAAGGCGGGGAAACCGGTCGAGCAGGGCCTCGATCTCACTCGGATCGATCGGGGCCTTGCGTCCATGCGCGCCGAGCCGGAGGTTCTCCAACACGGAGAGTTCCGGGAAGACCTGCCTGCCTTCAGGCACGAGGGCGAGGCCGAGGCGGGCAATGGCATGGGCCGGTAGGCCGGCGATGGCACGGTCCTCCAGGATCACCGCGCCCTCTACCGGGCGGAGGAGACCGCTCAACGCACGCATGGCGGTGGATTTTCCCGCCCCGTTCGCGCCGAGGAGCGCGACGGTCTCGCCGGGACGGACATCCAGCGACAGCCGGTCCAGGACCGGTGCGGCGCCGTAACCCGCGGTCAGGTCGAGAGCCGAGAGAACCGCGTCGGCGGGACCTTTCCAAGGGGACGGGCGCGGCCGGGCAGGGGTATCGGCACCACCGAGATAGGCCCGCAGGACGGCGGGATCGGCCCGTACCGCAGGAGCGTCCCCCCGCGCGATGGGCCGTCCGGCATCCATGACGAGGATATGGTCCGAGATGCCCATGACGAGGGGCATGTCATGCTCGACGAGAACCACCACGATACCGCAATCGGCGATGCGGCGCAGGAGACCACCCAAACGGTCGGTATCAGCGCGAGTGAGGCCCGCTGCGGGCTCGTCAAGCAGAAGGACGCGTGGCTGACCGGCCAGGGCCCGCGCGATTTCGACGAGGCGGCGATCCACGTGAGGCAGTTCGGCGGCGGGCCGGTGGAGGGCTCCGGTATAGCCGACGAAGGCGAGGAGGGCGGTAGAGGCGGCGACATCGCTTCTCGCGCCTGCTCGGAACAGACGCCCGGGGGCAATGGCGAGGGCCACGTTGTCGATGACCGACAGTGAACCGAACAGCCGCGTGGTCTGGTAGGTCCGGGCAATGCCGGCGCGGGCGATACGGTGAGCGGGCAGACCGGCGAGATCCCGACCCGCGAGTCGGATCGCCCCGGCACCGGGCCGGTAGAACCCCGAGACCATGTTGAGCACGGTGGTCTTGCCGGCCCCGTTCGGGCCGATGATGCTCGTGACGGCGCCAGGTGCGGCGTTCACCGAGACGCCCTCCGCAGCCTTGATGCCGCCGAAGCTGATGCCGATCCCCTCCACCGAGAGCGCTTCCGGCTGCGTCTGCGCCAAGTAGGACACGACGTCGCCGCCGGTTCCAGACGCAGTCCCGGAAACGCGGCGCGGCAGGAGCCGGGCGAGGCTCCCGACGATGCCGGCCGGCACCAGCCACAGGACCACCAGCGTCGCGAGGCCGAAGAACAGCAGGCGGTACTCTGCGAGCCCGGAGAGGGTCTCTGGCAGGAGAACGGTGACCAGGGCACCGAAGAGCGGCCCCAGCACTGTGCCGGCGCCTCCCACCACCACCGAGAGTACGAACAGGATCGACTGGGTGAACGGGAACGAACTCGGCGCAATGAACAGCATCAACGGCGGCAGCACCGCCCCGGCGAGGCCGGTCAGTGCCGCCGAGATCATGAAGGCCAGGGTCTTCACCCGCACCGGATCGAAGCCGAGGGACGCGGCGGCGACATCCGCGTCCCGCACCGCCCGCATGGCGAGGCCAAGGCGGCTGCGCGCGAGGCGATGGAAGCCGTAGAGGGCGAGGCCGGCGCCGAGGACCGACAGGATCGCGAGTTCGCGCTCCAGGAACGGGAATCCGAACAGGGTCGGGCCGGTGGCGATGACGAGGCCGTTCTGGCCTCCGGTGAGCGCGCCGCCCTCGATCAGCCCATGCTCGACGATGAAGCCGAAGGCGATGGTCACCATGGCGAGATAGGGGCCCTTGACCCGCATGGCGGGGATCGCGAGCACGCCGCCGAGAACCCCGGAGAGCAGGCCGGCGGCGGGGAGCGCCAGCCAGAAGCTCACCCCGGAAAGGGTCAGGATGGCGCTCGCATAGGCGCCGATCGCGTAGAAACCGGCATGGCCGAAGGAGATCAGGCCGGTCAGGCCGAGGAGGACGTTCAGCCCCGTTCCGGCCAGCGTCGTCAACGCCACGAGGGCGATGATGAAATGGCTGTACCCGTCGGTGGCGGCCACGAGGCCGATCCCCGCGACGGTGAGGGCGAGAATGGCGAGGGGCAGGGCGGAGCTTCCGGAGCGCATCGGCTCAGACCTTGTTCACGGCGGCCCGGCCGAGAAGGCCGTCGGGGCGCAAAGCCAGCGCGAGGATGATCACCGAAAACACGACGATCTGGGTGTAGCCGGAACCGAGATAGCCGGTGACCAGGGCTTCCACGACGCCGTAGAGCAGACCGGCCAGGACCACGCCGGTGGCGGAGCCGATCCCGCCGAGAATGGCGACGGCGAAGGCCTTGATGCCGAACAGGGTGCCCATCTCGGCCGAGACCGAGAACAGCGGGGCGATGAGGAGGCCCGCCGCGCCCGCGAGCAGGGCGGAGAGCGCGAAGGCGCAAGCCACCGTCCGACGCACGTCGATGCCCATCAGCCGCGCAGCGTCGGCATTCTGCGCCACGGCCAGCAAGACCCGACCGAGATCGGTCCGCCGGAACACCGTGCGGATGGCGAAGGCGACGGCCAGACCGACCACCGGGATCACGATCTGCAGCGGGTATATTCCGGTGCCGAAGAAATCGACCGGGTTGCGCGCGAGCGGGGAGGGCAGGCTGCGCGGCTCCTTGCCAAAGGTGAACAGAATAACGTTGTCGAGCACCACGCCCCCGGCCACCGTGGCGAGGAGCCAGGCATCCGAGTTCCGCTCGACGAAGGGGCGCACCAGGATGCGCTCGACCACGATGCCGAGAAACGCGCAGCCGGCCAGGGCTGCGGCCACTGCCAACGGCATCGGCCAGCCCAATGTAACGCCGAGCATGTAGCCCAGCACCGCCCCGAGGGTGACGGCGCTTCCTTGCGCGAAATTCACCGTACCGGAGACGGCGTAGGTCACGTGGAAGCCGAGGGCGATGAGCCCATACATGCTCCCGAGACCGAGGCCGCTCACAAGGGAGCCGGTCAACATGGAACTCTCACTTTCACCGTATCATGTAGTCCGTCCCACCCAGCCACCTCATCGCTGAGACGCCGCAGCGAAGCGGAGGCCTCGAAGGAGGCGTCCAGTTCGCACAGTGAGTTCCGGAGACCTCCTTCGAGGCCGCTTCGCGGCGCCACAGGATGAGGTCGCGGGTGGGATGAACGGCGATGGCCGCTTCCTCAGTTCGCCACGGCGACGATCTCGCCGTCCTTGAACCGCGTGAACACGTAATCCTGTGGGCCGAGCGCGTCGTGACGGTCCGGGGCGAAGGGCTTGTCGTAGGTCTTGATCAGGCCGGGATAGGTGGCGATCTTGTAGAAGCCGTCGCGCACGTCCGACCCCTTTGTGGACTTGGCCTCGCCAATCGCGAGGGCCAGGAGATGCGTCGCGTCGTACGCGTTGGCGATCCCCACGGCCGGGGTCACATCGGCCATGGACTTGATCGCCGGATACTTGGCCTTCAGGGCATCGAGCACGGCCATCGCCTTCGGCGAGGTATTGCCGGCGAAGGTGAAGGTCTGAATGAAATGCACCTTGGCGGCGCTCGGGCCGGCAAGCTCATCGAAGCGACCGCCGGCGGGGCCCCAATGCGACACGACGGGTACGCTCCAGCCCATCCGGTCGAGGGATTTCACGATCTGGGCCGAGGGCCCGACATTGCCGACCAGGAACAGAGTGTCGGCGCCGGCCTCTTTCAGCCGCGTCAGCTGGGGCACCATGTCGACATCGGACGCCTCGTATTTCTCGATGCCGGCGGCAGGAAGACCGGCTGTCTTCAAGGCCGCCGTCAGACCCTGCTGGTTCGATTCGCCCCAGGCATTGTTGACGAGGATCATGCCGGGCTTCTTCGCCTGATGGGTCTTGATCGCATAGGCGACGAGGGCCTCGTCCACGAGGGCATCCACCGCCGAGACGCGGAAGGCGTAGTTGTCGGCGGCACCGTTGCGCGTGATGCCGGTGCCCGCCGCCCAGGGGCCGAGGAAAGGCACTTTCATCTGGTTGGCGATGGGCACGATCGCCATCGAGACCGGGGTATCGAGACCGCCGACCAGGGCGACGACGCCGACGCGCTGGATCAGTTCCCGTGCGGCCAGCACGCCCTTCGACGGGTTGGCCTCGTCATCCCGCGCCACGAGCTCCAGAGGCCGCCCTAGAACGCCGCCGGCAGCGTTGACCTCGTCGATGGCGAGACCGATGCCTCGCGAGATCGCCTCGCCGGACTTGGCGGATTGGCCAGACAAAGCGGTTACGAGGCCGATCTTGATTGTCTCCGCCGCCTGCACCGGCGCGACGAACGCGAGACCGACCAACGCGGTCGCCCCGAGGGCGAGGCGACGGGTCAGCGATGATGGGCTGTGCTTGCGCATGGACGGCTCTCCGGAGGAATCGCACCCATCACCGCAACCACCGTGCCATTTGTCAAAGCGTTGATATTTCTTATTTAATTCCAAAAGCGCGGATTGTGATGCCTGCTTTCACGCCAAACTGCATACACTTATTGCATGCACTTCTGGCGAGCGTAGAGCAGTGTGGGGATCGAACGGAGACCAGAGCATGACCCAAGCGACAGAGGCCGAAACCAAAGCCGACACCGATGCGGCCATCGTCACCGCCTATCTGGAAGCCTCCATGGTGCCCGACCCGGAAACCGCCGCGGGCTATATGGCGCCGGGGATCGAGATCGTGTTCACCGGCGCCCGGGTCTTCCGGCACCCCCGCGAGGTGACGGCCTTCAACGCGAGCCGCTATGCCTGGGTGAAGAAGCGCATGGAGCGTCTGGACGTGGTGCCGGGAGAGGGGGTCACCACGGTCTACAGCCTCGGCACCCTTTACGGCGAATGGCCGGATGGAACGCCGTTCGAAGGCAATCGCTATGTCGACCGCTTCACCGTACGTGACGGTCTGATCGTGACGATGGAAGTCTGGAACGACAGTGCCGAACGACTGCTCACGAAGCACGGCGTCTCGGCTTAGGCGAGCGCGCTCAGGCGTCGGCTCCGGCGAGCCGCCGCGTATCGACGAAGGTCCGGCCGTCCGCGAAGCGATAGCTGACGCTCTCCGAGAAGCGGCCGTTGGCTCGGACCAGAAGGGCGGCCGGGCGGGTGAGTTCCTCGGTCCGCGACAGGGCCTCGGCGACGGTCATCGGCACGTCGCGCCCCCCGCCGAGCTGACGCCACCATTGCACCGCCTTCTCGCGGCCATATCCGGCCTGCTCCAAGGCGATCCGCACCCGGTGGCTCGACCCGTCATCGGTCTGGAACTCGACGTCGAGGCTGCCGGATGAAGCATGGCGGCCGAGCCGCCACCGGGAGACGCCGCGCCAGACCGGTACCGCGCGGGACAGGATCGGATGCTCGTCATCGGCCGCGGCCTCATGGCTCGGCCCATCCTCCTCGGTCTCGTCCGGCTCGACCCAGCACGCCTCGCAGGTGCTGGCATTGAGGGCGATGAGCGCGCCGCAGCCGGGGCAGGGCTTGGCCCGGATCTCTCCCTCTCGGCCCTTGATCGCGGCGGCACTGCGCGCGGTGACGATATCTACCGGCCCGTGCATCCGTACCAGGCCGGCATAGTCGAGGATCAGCGCATCGGACTTGCCCGGCGCGGTCCGCAGCGCACGGCCCACCTGCTGGACGTAGAGGCCCGTGCTCTGGGTCGGCCGCAGCAGAGCGATGAGGTCCACGCGCGGGACGTTGAATCCGGTCGAAAGGACGCCGACCGAGGTCAGGCAGCGTAGCCTTCCGGCGGTGAAATCACGCACGATCCGGTCGCGATCGCGCTTGCCGGTCTCGCCCGTCACCATCTCGCAGCTGAAGCCTTCCGCCCGCACCGCATCGCGCACAGCCTCGGCATGGGCCACACCGGCGCAGAAGGCGAGCCAGGCCCGGCGGTCGCGGCCGAAACCGGCCATTTCCTCCACCGCCGCGCGGGTGATCCAATCCTGGTTCACCGCCGCCTCGAGGGCGCTCGGGATGTAGTCGCCGCCGCGCTTGGCCACGCCCGACACGTCGAGCGCCGTGGCGGTGGCCTTGCAGATCAGCGGGGCGAGATAGCCCTGGTGGATCAGGTCGCCGACATTGGCCTCATACACGATGCGTTCGAACAGGCGGCCTTCGCCTTCGTCGAGGCGGCCGCTATCGAGGCGGTACGGAGTCGCGGTGAGGCCGACGACGCTCAGCTCCGGTCGGGCGGCACGCAGGGCCGCGAGGAACCGGCCGTAGCGAGTCTCCGCGTCGCGAGGAATCAGATGGGCTTCATCGACCACCACGACATCGAAGGCACCGATGGCGTCGAAGCGGTTCCAGACCGATTGGATGCCGCAGAACAGGATCTGCGTCGCGGTTTCGCGTCGGTTCAAGCCGGCCGAGTAGATACCGGCCGGCGCAGCCGGCCAGTAGGTCATGAGCTCACGATGATTCTGGGCGATGAGCTCGCGGGTATGGGTGACGATGGCAATCCGCGCGCCGGGACGCTCGGCGAGCACTTCGCGGACCAGGGCCGCGATGACGAAGGCCTTGCCCGCCCCCGTGGGCAGGACGATCAGCCCATCGCCGGTCTCGTTGCGCCACGAGGCATAGAGTGCGTCGAGGCTGGCGCGCTGGTAAGGTCTCAGGTCCATCGCCGGCTCTGTAAGGCCGTTCTCGCCGAACCGGAACACTGCCCGGCGGGATGCGGCCTCGCCGGATGGTCAAGCCTCTTCGCCGACCACCTCATCGCGCATCACCCGCGCGATGCGCTCCACCATTCCCTGCGACAGACGCACGAACTGCCCGGTGCCATGCCCGCGCCCATCGAGTAACTCGGCGAAGAGGGGCTTCGCGGGCTCGCAGACCAGGGCCGCCACCGGCCTCGTATTGCGCCGCTTGGCCCGCAGCCGCTCGGCCAGCGCATCGGGAACGAACGGTTCACGCAAGGCGGGCTTCTCCTGTCAGGGCCGACGGTCCGAGGAGAGGGGCCTAGGCTTTCAGGGTTGCCGAGAGATTAAAGCCGCCGGATTGGCGCATGTCGCAAGCCGGCGCGGAATCGCATTTGCGCCGCTTCAACTAGCCCGGCGTCGCAAAGTACTCTTCTCGGTGACGTAGGGTGCCAGGACCCGGCGGAGGTCACGCTCGCGCGGGGGCTCGGCAACGATATGCGCCCGCACGGCCACGGCATCGAGGTGATGATCCATCAGATGGGTCGCACGATCGACGTCGCCGGCCATGAGCGCCGCCACGATCTCGCGATGCTCGTTGACGGCGCAATCCGAGGAGTGCGGACGGCTGTACAGCGAGAGGGTCAGCGCGCAGCGATAGCCGAGCTCGGCCACGTAGCGGACGAGGACGGGGCTGCCGGTCATTCGCGCCAGCAGGAGGTGAAACTCGGTGGCGAGCCGGATCGATGGGGCTTCCGGTCCGCCACGGACCGCGTCCTCCTCGTCGATATGTGCGAGCAGAATCGCTTCCTGTTCGGCGGTCAGGCGACCCGCCAGACGCTGAACCACGAGGCGCTCCAGGGAGATGCGGACCTCGAACGTGTCGCGTGCCTCTTCCCAGCTCGGCGTCGCCACGATGGCGATCCGGTTGCGGCGGAGTTCCACCAGCCCTTCACCGGCGAGTTGCCCCAGCACCTGCCGCGCGATGGTGCGGCTCACGCCGAAACGGTCGCCAAGGGCATCTTCCGGCAGGCGATCACCGGGCGCCAGCGCGCGCTCGACGATGGCGCGGCGCAGGGATTGGCACATCATTCCCACGCGATCCTTGACCACCTGCGTCTCAATTCCCGCCATCGCCCACTCGCATCCCTCTTCGCAGCGTTTCGGCCACGGGCGTGTCTCCGGCACGCTTGTCATCGTCGCCCACCGGTGACGCAACCGCCATGCATGAGCGAGACCAAAGCTGAGCGGGAATCGAAAACTCTCGCAGAAGCTGCAAGGCCGCAGCACCAGCGCCACCGTGATGTGCTGGACGCTTCCCGACGTTCCTGGCATCACCTCGACTGTTCGTCGAGCGGCCCGAGACACGCTTGTGACACCCGCTCCCGACGGCGCTTCCTGGAACAAGCCGCCGGCTCTCCCTTTCATCGTGCCCCAGCGAGCCACCCGATGACGATGCTCTCGCTCCTGTCCCTCCGCGCCCGTATCGAGGCGGGAACGCTCACCCCCGCACAGGCCATCGTGCGGACCCGGGACGCGATAGCGGAGCACGAACCGTCGGTCCGTGCCTTCGTGGCGGCCGATGCAACCCCGCAGGTATCCGATACGGGCCCGCTCGCCGGCATCGCGGTTGGCTTCAAGGACATCATCGACACCGCGCACCTCCCGACGCAGATGGGATCGTCGATCTATGCCGGTTGGCAGCCGCGCGCCGATGCGCCGATCGTGGCGCGTCTGAAGCGCCTCGGCGCCGTGCCCCTGGCCAAGACCACGACGACCGCCTTCGCCTTCGTCGATCCCACGGAGACAGGAAATCCCCGCGCGCCGGGCCGGACCCCGGGTGGATCGTCCGCTGGTTCGGCAGCGGCGGTGGCCGCCGGGATGCTGCCGCTGGCACTGGGAACACAGACCGGCGGCTCGGTGATCCGGCCAGCGGCCTTTTGCGGCGTGGTGGGCGTGAAACCCTCGTTCCGGCTGCTGCCGACGGTCGGCGTGAAGTGCTTCTCCTGGACCCTGGACACACTCGGCCTGTTCGCCGCGAGCGCAGCCGACGCTGCCCATGCCCTCGCCCTCATCGCCGGCCGGCCGGAGATCGACGGGACGGGGCCGATTCCAAGGATCGGCCTCCTCGTTCCCGAGTATTGCGAGGCCGCCGAACCCGACGCGCTGCAGGCTCTCGACCGGGCGCGGGTGATGGCGGAAGCGGCAGCTGCCGACATCCGCGACTTCGCGTTGCCCGACGAGTTCCGCCATGCCTTCAATGCGCACGCGACGATCCAGGATTTCGAATCGGCGCAAGCCCTCGCCTGGGAATACGAAACCCACCGCGATTCGGTGCCGCCGCTCCTGCGCGGCCATCTCGACACCGCCCGGACCATCGAGGCCGCTACCTACGATGCCGCCCGGCGGGTCGCTCATCATGCGAGGCGCAGCCTGCGGGACATCCTGCGCGATTCCGATCTCGACATCCTGCTGACAGTCTCGGCCCCGGGCCGGGCGCCGGAGGGGTACGCCTCCACCGGGGATTCCCGCTTCAACCGGCTCTGGACGCTGATGGGAGTGCCCTGCGTCACCATCCCCGTGCCGGGGGAGGGGGCCCCGCTCGGCGTGCAGATCATCGCCCGTTTCGGGGACGATGCTCGTGCGCTCTCGGCCGCGAAGTTCCTGGAAAAGGCTTTCGCCAAGCAGTCATGACGGCAGCCCGGTTGCCAGGCTGCCATCGCAAGTCTGCGACTCGGATGATCGAAGCTCAGGCCAGCGCGAAACCTCTATTGATCGTGCGTCATGAAAAGGCCGGCGTCTTAGAGAAGAGACAAGCGCGGCGGCTTCGCTTCGCCTGAGTCATCCAGACTTCTCCGCTGAACGGTGAGCCACGTTTCCATGCGCCTGCTTCAGCTTCTCCCGATCCTCATGCTCTTGGCATTGTCCTCGACGGCTCGGGCGGTTGAGGCGCCGCCGGTGAGCGGCGCAACCGCGCCAGCCCCGGCAGTGACCATCGTGCCGGCTGACCGCCGGGAAATCGTCGAGCAGGCCGTGGTCACCGGCACGCTCGTCCCGCGCGACGAGATCTTGGTGGCGCCTGAGATCGAGGGCTACCGCATCACGGAATTGCTGGTGGAGGAGGGGGCAGAGGTCACGAAGGGCCAGGTCCTGGCCCGGCTCTCGTTGGAGATGATCGCCACGCAGGAGGCGGCCAACGCCGCCGCCGTCGCCAAGGCGCAGGCGGCCATCGTTCAGGCCCGTAGCCAGATCGTCCAATCCGAGGCCGCGCAGATCGAGGCCAACCTCGCTCTGGAACGCGCCCGCTCCCTCATCAAGACCGGGAACGCCACGGCGGCGGTGCTGGAGCAGCGGGTCTCGGCAGCCCAAGGCGGCGAAGGCCGGCTCGCCGCGGCGAAGGGCGGCTTGCAACTCGCCGAGGCCGATCTCTCGGCGGCGCGGGCGCAGAGCAACGAGATCGCGCTCAAGCGCGCGCGCACCGACATCAAGGCACCCGACGGAGGCATCGTCAGCCGCCGCACCGCCCGGATCGGCGCGGCGGCGACGTCCACGGGCGAACCGTTGTTCCGGCTTATCGCGCGCGGCGAGATCGAACTCGAAGGCGAAGTGCCGGAAACCTGGATGCCGCGCATCATGCTCGGCAATGTCGTCCGCCTCGAAGCGGATCAGGGGCGAATCGTGACGGGCAAGGTCCGACGGATCGACCCCGAGATCGACCGGCTGACGCGCCTCGGCAAGATCCGTATCAGCCTCGACCGCGACCCGGCCCTGCGCATCGGCGCCTTCGCGCGCGGCAAGGTCGAGGTGGCGCGGCGCGATTCCGTGGCCGTCCCCCTCTCCGCCGTACTCTACGGGATCGATGGCTCGGCCCTCGTCTACGTGGTGAATGACGGCACGGTGGAAGCCCGCAAGGTCGTCTCCGGCCTCGCGGCGGACGGGTTCATGGAAATCCGCGAGGGGTTGAAATCCGGGGAGGCCGTCGTCGCGAGGGCCAGCAGCTTCCTTCGCCATGGCGACCGGGTCAGACCGGTGCAGCCGAAAGCCGAAGCCGCCGCCTCCGTGACGTCGCGCTGAGAATCGGACCCGTCAGCCCATGCGCCTCAACATCTCAGCCTGGGCGATCCGCAAGCCGATCACCTCGATCGTGCTGTTCCTCGTCCTGATGATCCTCGGGCTCGTCAGCTTCCGCTCGCTG
This sequence comes from Methylobacterium sp. SD274, assembly GCF_017355285.1. Classification (NCBI taxonomy): domain Bacteria; kingdom Pseudomonadati; phylum Pseudomonadota; class Alphaproteobacteria; order Hyphomicrobiales; family Methylobacteriaceae; genus Methylobacterium; species Methylobacterium sp. SD274. Next base: position 34,719 of record NZ_JADIJP010000022.1, read on the forward strand.
CCGATCACGCAATTCCCGAACATCGACATCCCGATCGTGGCGATCCAGGTCACCCAGGCCGGCGCGGCTCCCTCCGAGCTGCAGACCCAGGTGACGAAGGTGGTGGAGGATGCGGTCGCTGGGGTGAAGGGCGTCAAGCACATCATCTCGACGATCTCGGAGGGCGTCTCGGCCACCACCATCGAGTTCCGCCTCGAAGTGAACGTGGACCGCGCCGTCAACGACGTGAAGGACGCCATCGCCAAGATGCGGGTGACGCTTCCGCGCACCATCGACGAGCCGATCATCAGCCGCGTCGAGATCGCCGGGCTGCCGATCATGGTCTACGGCGCCTCGGCGCCGGCGATGACGCCGGAGGACCTGTCCTGGCTCATCGACGACGTGATCGCACGGCAGGTCCAGGGCGTGAAAGGCGTCGGCGGCGTCGAGCGTCTGGGCGGTGTCGCTCGCGAAATCCGCGTGACGCTCAAACCCGACCGGCTCCTGGCACTCGGCATCACCGCGGCGGACGTGAACCGCCAGCTCCGCCTCACCTCGGCCGACATGGCGGGCGGGCGCGGCGAACTCGGCGGCCAGGAACAGTCGATCCGGACGCTGGCCGGTGCCGCCAGCCTCGATACCCTGGCCCAAACCTCGATCGTCGTGCCGGGCAACCGCAAGGTCCGCCTGGACGAGTTGGCGACGCTGGTGGACGGATCGGAGGAGCCGCGCACCTTCGCGCGCTTCAACGGCGAGCCGGTGGTGGCTTTCGCGATCTCGCGCGCGACGGGCGCCAGCGATGCCGAGGTCGCCAGCGCTGTGGCTCGCAAGATCGCCGATCTCGGCACGAAGAATCCCGGTGTCCGGTTCGACCTGATCGACACCTCCGTCATCAACACGGTGGGCAACTACCATTCGGCGATGCTGAGCCTCATCGAAGGCGCGGCGCTGGCCGTCATCGTCGTGTTCCTGTTCCTGCGGGATTGGCGGGCGACGCTCATCGCCTCCATCGCGCTGCCGCTCTCGGTGCTGCCGACCTTCTGGGTGATGAGCACCCTCGGCTTCTCGCTCAATGCCGTCAGCCTGCTCGCCATCACCCTCGTGACCGGCATTCTGGTGGACGATGCGATCGTGGAGATCGAGAACATCGTCCGCCACATGCGGATGGGGAAATCCGCCTACCGGGCGGCTCTCGAAGCCGCCGACGAGATCGGCCTCGCTGTCATCGCGATCACCGCGACGATCATCGCGATCTTCGCACCCGTCTCCTTCATGAGCGGCATCGCCGGTCAGTATTTCAAACAGTTCGGCCTCACCATCGCGGCGGCCGTGTTCATGTCCCTGCTGGTGGCGCGCCTCATCACGCCGCTGCTCGCCGCCTATTTCCTGCGCGATCACGGACCCGATCACGAGCGCGAGGGGCCTGTGATGCGGGCCTATACCCGCGTGGTCGCCTGGTCCGTCAGGCATAAATACGTCACGCTGGTCGTCGGCCTCGCGTGCTTTGCCGGGTCGATCATGTCCACCGGGCTGCTACCCGCCGGCTTCCTTCCCGCGGAGGATGCGGCACGAACGATCTTCGTCGTGGAATTGCCGCCCGGTGCCCGCCTCGCCGACACCACCCGCGTCACGGACGGCATCGTCGACAAGATCAGGGCGCTGCCTGAAGTCCGCAGCGTGTTCGTGGATGGCGGCCGCCAGTTGCCGGCCAAGAAGGAGGTGCGGCTCGCGAGCTTCACCATCAACCTGACGCCGAAGAACGCCCGCCACCGCACCCAGAAGCAGCTCGACAGCGTCATCGGTGCGATCCTGCGGGAGGAGCCCGACATCCGGTTCTGGTCGCTGCGAGACAGCGGGCAGCGCGATCTCGCGCTCATCATTTCGGGGCCGGACCTGCGCCTCGTCTCGGAGACGGCGGCGCAGTTGCAGCGTGAGGCGACCACCGTGCCCCACCTCGTCAACGTACTTTCCACGGCACCGCTCGACCGTACCGAGATCCGCATCCGCCCCAAAGCTGGCGTCGCCGCCGATCTCGGTGTCTCCACGGATCTCATCGCCGAGACCGTGCGGGTGGGGACGATCGGCGACATCGGTGCCAACCTCGCCAAGTTCAACGCCGTCGACCGACAGGTGCCGATCCGTGTGCAGCTGCCGCTCGCCCTGCGCGGGGACCTGTCCCAGCTGGAGAGCCTGAAAGTCCCGGTGAAGGGGGGCGCCTCCGTTCCGCTCTCCACGGTGGCCGATCTCAGCCTCGGTCGCGGTCCCACGGCGATCGACCGCTACGACCGCTCGATCCGCGTGGCCCTGGAGGCCGACATGGAAGGCTCGGACGCGCTGGGCACCCTGATCGAATCCGTGATGGCGCTGCCGACCGCGCAGAACCTGCCGCCGGGCGTGAGCATCAGCCAGACCGGCGACGCGGAAATCATGGGCGAGGTGTTCGAAGGGTTCGCCCTCGCCATGGGCGCGGGACTGATGATGGTCTTCGGCGTTCTGGTGCTGCTGTTCGGAAACTTCCTTCAGCCGCTCACCATCCTGTTCTCGCTCCCTCTCTCCATCGGGGGAGCGATCCTCGGTCTCCTGATCTTCCACATGCCGATCTCGATGCCGGTGGTCATCGGCATCCTGATGCTCATGGGCGTGGTCACCAAGAACGCGATCATGCTGGTGGATTTCGCCATCGAGGAAATGGCGCGGGGCGTGGATCGCGCCACCGCGATCATCGATGCGGGGCGTAAGCGCGCCCGCCCCATCGTCATGACCACCATCGCCATGGCGGCGGGCATGGTGCCGTCGGCCATGGCGCTCGGCATCGGTGGCGAATTCCGCGCGCCGATGGCCGTCGCGGTCATCGGCGGCCTCATCGTCTCGACCGGCCTGTCGCTGATCTTCGTGCCGGCCATCTTCGTCCTGGTCGACGACCTGTCTCACCTTTTCGTCCGACTCTTCGGCCGTTTTATCGGGCGGAAGGACGAACCCACCGAGGGGGTATTCGCCCTGCCGGCCACACTGGCCAATGACGGAAAGGGCTTTCCGTCACGCTCCGCGGCCGAGTAGGCGCTGGTCTCAGCCCTTCCTATCGAGGGGACGCCCCAGCAGCCGCGCGAACTCGGCCTCGATCTCCTCCACTGAGAATGGATTCTGCGCGGCGGGAGTGGCGCGACGCGGGGCCAGCGGCTCCTTGCTCGCCGGTTCCCGAGCGGCTGGGAGAGGAGGTGGTGGTGTCGGCAAGAATACTTCCGGTCCGCTCTTTTCCTGACCGTCGGGAGCAGGCTCACTCGGAACGGGCTCGTCCCGGCTCGGCTTCACCGTCGATGGATCGGCCTTGGGAGGCACCGCGGCCTGCGGCGGTTCGGCGTCTGCGGGCTCGGCCATGGCGGCCGCAATCGGATCCACGGGCCGATCAGGGGCGGATTTCTCTGTCGTCATCGGATCGAGAACCGGCTCAGGCCTCGGCGCAGGCTTGGGTTCCGCCGGCGGCGTGGGTGCCTTCGGCGGCACAGCCTGCGGCGACGGAGAAATCGCGGCGGATGGCCGGCGAAGAGCTTCTTCGAGCTGCCTTGCCATGTCGGACAGGATCGCCGCGTCCACCGGACGGGAACTCGTCGGCCGCGCAAGCGGCGGCGGAACGGCGGGAACCTGCTCGACCATCGGGGCGGGTTTCGCCGTGGGTTGTGGACGCACCGGCGGCTCGGTGCGCGCAGGCTCGGTCATCGGTGGCGCGACCGGGGCCGGGGGGGCTTCAACGACCTCATTGGCATTCGGCGTTGCCGCGGAGGACACCGGTCCATCGGCCGCATCCGAGCGTGTCTCCGTGGGGCGCTGACGGTCGGGGGCTTCGGCCTTGAGGTTCGCGAGCGGCGGCGGATTCCGACGGGCCGCCTTTGCGGCGATGATGTCGGCTTTGCTGGGCTTTGGAGCGGTCTTCGGCTCTTCGGGATCATCGCTGCGCGGCCTGGGCATTGCCACCAGTTCCGGCGCCGCTGCCGGTGAACTCGGCTCGCTGTAGGCCTGAGCTTTCGAGACTTGAGATTGGGGTGTCGGCGGCTGCAGATCCGGCACTTGAAAGACCGGCGCCTGGAACATCGGAGGCTCGGTCGGCCGCGCAGGCTCGAAGGTCGACTCCTCCTGGAGCGGATCGACCTTGGCCACTTCGTCGACAGGGAGGCGGGCGCCGGCGCCACGATGGATGTTGCGTTCTACGATGACGTCGTTGGGGCCACCAACGAGAAGCAGATGCTCGACATTGTCCCGGCGCAGCAGGATCAGTTGCCGCTGCCTGTCGAGTTCGTAGATATCGACGATACCGAGGCGGGGCTGTCGTCCGCGGGGGCCGGATTTGGCCAACGCCATGCCCCTTCCCGAGAATCGCCGGAAGACCAGCACGATCGCGGCCAGCACGGCGAAGATGACGGCGAAGATGATCAGGAACTGGAGCGGAAACGAGCCGTCCGAATTAAAGAACGCTGACAAGATCGGGCTCTTTCGGGTTTCTGGCCGAGGCCATACGCACAGGTTGTCCTGATATCACGCTTGGGGCGGTCACAGGCAATAACGTTAAGATTTCGTTTAAGGTAACTCGTTGATTTGGTTAACGCACGTTCCCCTGCTCGCTGAAATTGCAGGAATGCCGTTGCCCACAGAAAAAGCCCGGCACGCGATAACCGCGGTAGGGCCAAGAGCAACCGGGACCGCCAGCGACCAGTGCTATTTGACGTGTATGACCGAGCTTACAGAAATGCTTGGTCACCCAAGAAGCGAGCGATCGCACGAGCTCAAGCAGCGGAGCGGCAATACGCCAGTGATCGTGTGCTTGGCGAGCGTATTGCTGAGGTCGATGGAATTATTGTGACCATCCAGCCAGTCGTCGATGACCGGTGAGACGTTCATCTGAAACAAAAAGCCCGCCGCGGCATGAGCCGGGCGGGCGAAGTCCGTTCAGGGGAGGAACACGAGGTCATGCCCAAGAGGCCGTGCTGGTTCCGACTTGGTGCGATCCTGTACAGAGGAGAAATCAGCTCAGAGAGGTCTGTAGGTCGATCGCGCACCCCGCTACCGGCAAGCCGCCGCCTCACGGAACTCGTCCAGCCCCACAGTGACGTGTCGGCCGTTTTCGACGATGCCGGGATGTGCCGCCCGCCTAGAACATGGGAGTGCCTCCTGTCACCGGCACCAACGCGCCGGACATGTAGCTGCCCTCGCGCGAAGCCAGAAGGACATAGGCCGGCGCGAGCTCGGCAGGCTGACCCGCTCGGCCAAGGGGGGTGTCCTCTCCGAGCTTCTCGATCTGCTCCGGGCTTTTCACGATGGGTTGGATGGGTGTCCAGATCGGGCCGGGCGCCACGCAATTCACCCGAATACCCTTGGGGGCGAGCAAGTTCGACAAGCCAATGGTGAGGCTCGCGATGGCGCCCTTTGTCGCTGCGTAGATCAGCATCGTCTTATCGGCGATCTTGGACTGCTGACTGGTCGAATTGACGATCGCGGAGCCGGGTTTCATGTGTGGTACCGCTGCTTGGCAAAGGTAGTACATGGCGAACACATTGGCTCTGAACGACCCTTCGAGATCCTCCGACGTCACGTCGTCGAGCTCTTCGTTGACCGTCTGCGCAGCTGCGTTGTTCACCAGGATGTCGATGCCACCCAGCGCTTCGACGGTGCGAGCGACGAGTTCACGGCAATGCGCCTCGTCGCGTAGATCGCCCGGCAGCAACAGAGCACGCCGGTCGGCCTTCTCGATCCACCGAGCGGTCTCCTCCGCATCGGACTGCTCAACCGGCAGGTAGGAGATTGCGACATCCGCTCCTTCACGGGCATAGGCGATCGCCACCGCGCGTCCGATTCCGCTGTCGCCACCCGTGATCAAGGCGACCTTGCCGATCAACAACCCCTTGCCGACATAGCTCTCCTCACCATGGTCCGGCACGGGCGTCATCTTCGAGGTCAAGCCAGGTCGTTCCTGCTGCTGGTCTCCGGGGAAAGGCGGGCGGGGGCCGGCGGTGCGTGGGTCTGAGGTCATCGTCTGTCCTTCCGAGGGCCTCGGCTAACGTGACAGAAGGCCGTTCGTAGCTGCGGCAGAATGGTGCTGGAATGTGCAACCTCTACAGCCTCATCACTTCGCAGGCAGACATCCGTAATGCATTCGGCGTTGCGGAGGATCGCGCCGGAAACCTCCCGAGGATGCCGGGCATCTTCCCCGACCAGATGGCGCCCATCGTGCGGATCGAGGATGGCAGGCAGGCCCTCGAGATGTTTCGATGGGGCATCCCAGGTCCGAAGCAGTACGGCGAGCATCCGGTCACAAACGTCCGGAACGTGAAGAGCCCGCACTGGCGGCCCTGGCTGAAGCCGGAATACCGCTGTCTCGTCCCGGTCTCCTCTTTCAGCGAGTACGCGGACACCAAGCCGAAGAAGACGCCCACGTGGTTCGCCCTCGATGACGACCGTCCGCTCTTCGCCTTCGCCGGCATCTGGCGTCCCTGGACCGGCGTGCGCGGTACCAAGGCCGAGAACCCCGACCGAGAGGAGGCCGAGCACCGGCTGTTCTCGTTCCTCACGACAGAGGCCAATGGGATCGTCGGCCCGGTTCACCCGAAGGCCATGCCGGTCCTGTTGACGACACCGGAGGAGTGGCGGGCGTGGCTCGAGGCGCCGACCGAGATCGCCCTCGAGCTACAGCGCCCGCTGCCCGACACCATGATGAAGGTTGTGGCGGCTGGAGCCCGGCGCGATCCGGCGGAATGACTATCGCGTGCCGGTCGTCTCGGTGCTGAAAACAGATCCGTCGCGATAATAATCTAAACGAGCCTGCACATTGCATGCACAGGTTGAGATGCGAGAGACAGCCGGAGCGAGCCGACCTATTTGTGGGGGAACTTGGCTAGGAACGCGTCCTCGGGCCTTGCGTCGTGAGCCTATTGACCACCGATTCTGCGGCAAGACCTATCAGAGCGCCTGTCAACACATCTGCGGGGAAATGCGCCCCGCGTAGAACTTGAGCTGCGACAACCCCGGCAGCGGTGACATACGCGGCACCCTTGACCTCAGGATAGACTCGAGCGGCGGCACAAGCGACCGCAGTACTCAGGGCGGAATGGCCCGAGGGGAAGGATTGCCATGGTCCGTTGCCGGTTCCGGGCCACCCTCGCGCGTAAATCCCCTCATCCATGAGGACGTTTGGGCGCGTTCGATGCACCGTCCGTTTCAAGCTCGTTTTCACGACGCTCGCCAGAATACCGGCCTGGAGCATGTGTCGGCCTGCCTGTGCGAGGCGGCGATCGCGCTTCACGATGCCCAAGGCCAAAGCACCAGCCGACAGAGCGAGCAGCGACTTCCAACTCCCGATTTCGCTCGCTAGCCCTAGCGCTCGAACGGCCGGATGATCCTTGGCGCCTGCGAGCGTCAGCCCCGCCGTGACGTCTCCAGCCTCGAAACGATCGGCGATAGCCGATGCCCTGGAATGAGACTGTCGAAGGGGCGATCGCGCAAGCATGGCCTTAAACGCCCGCCATCGGGAATCGTTCGCCGCGGCCTTGATGGACAGAAGCTCCTACACCGCTTCGGACTGATTGGATGATGACGTTGGGCCGTCACCTGTGATGCATCGGGCATAGCGCCTCCGCCCCGCGCCCCCTATTCCGTCCGGCCCATCACAACTGCCGGGCCCCATGTCTGCATCACCCGCCTTCAAGATCGAACCGGGCAGCCCCCAATCGTGGCGTGAAGCCTTCCTCAGCATGAAGCCTAATGTGGTCCCTTGCCCTGGGCTGACGGTACAGAATTGGCAGGGCGTCCATGCCGCGGCCCTGGACTTCCTCGACAAGTACGCCGACGAGGCTGGCCGTCTCGGCTGGACGACGCTGGACTTGTTCGGCGTGCACCCCGAACTCGGCGTGATCCGCTCCGATTTCTGCGGAGCCCTCGTTCTGAGTAGCGATCTCGTGTCGAAGGTCGAGCCGGACTTCATCCGTTTTGAGCGGACGCGATACTTTCGGACTGTGCCGGGGCGACCGCACGGTGCCGTGCCGATCTGGGCGGTGAAGCGTTAGACGCACCGGATGACCGTTCGAGCCACGAGTCCTGTGTCGAGATATCTGCCTCGTCTCGCGTGCCGCAAACGCACGGTGCTGCGGCACTCGTACCGGGTTCGCGTGGCGAACCTAGCGAGGGTGCGTGACGTTGTGGGTTTATGACAAATACGCCTCACACCCCGACCTCGGACAAGATCGCGGATGCGAACCGCCGGGAAATCGCGATTGAGCATCTGCTGTTTGGCACGATTCGGTTCGTCGCCCAGCGCCACCCGGACTTACTGGACGAACTCGACCGCAGCGTGGATCATCTTTGGGACAAGGCTCATGACGACACCCGAGATGATGAGGCTGTGCGCGAGATAGCGAGGCGTTTCATCAACAGCCTTCGTGCTTCGGATTAGGCCGAGGGGTTAAGGCCCGCGGATTGGTCGCCACGACGGACCTATCTTTCGACCACGCGCGCTGGGTTATTCCGAATCTGTGTCGTGAAGCGCGGACTGAGCATCTCGAACTTCGTCGACCGGGTCCGCTTCTTCTGCAGGCCGGCTTGAGCCGGCACGACGGCCTCACGTTCGGGGCGACGATTGCACTCGTCCTTCGCGATCATCGAAGAAGCGCTGCGTTTGCGATTGAACTGGCCGATAAGGCCCGCGGGGTTTCCTCGATCAGTTGTCGAAGCCTAAGGTTCGAGTATGCCGGCTCAGCCCTGCGGGTGGCTTGAGGGAAGGGGACCGCGATGGCGTTCAAAGCAAAATCCGCCTCGGAGACGAAGGCCGCCGAACTGGCGCTTGCCCTTGCTCGGATTGCCGACCGCGAAGGAGCGCCGGTCAGCATTGGCGTCGAGCAGTTGCGACGCGGCAACCCCCGGCTGACCCCCCTGGCGATCGGCCAGATGTACCGGAAGCACCGCGATATCCTCGAAGCGGACTTGGCTGAGCGCGGGTACGTACTAGTCGATTATACCGACCAGGGTCCCGGGCGGGGAATGGAATTCGAGGTTGGGGCTGCCTGACCCGTTGAGCGATGAGCGAAATGCCCCGCGTGGCCGGAGCCATGCGGGGTAGAATTCGCAACACGCAGAGGGTCAAGCGAGATCGTTCTGCTCCTCGGGATCATCAGACAGCCGCTCCGCCGGATCGATGGTTTCCTGCGTATGGCTGCCTTCGATCTTCGAGGTTTTCGTGATGACCTGATCCATTGGTACGTTCAGCGGATCCTGAGGGTCCGGCGCAGCCATTGGGCCTGCCTCATCGGTTTGGGGCGTTTTCTTCTCGGTCATGGTGTCCTCGCTGGCGTCTTGAACGAGACCAACGACTGGGCGAGACGGATGTTCGAGCAGGATCTTGTCTCACGTCATCTGTGCAAGCGCGCAGATATTAACGGTGAAGCTCGAACTGCCTGGATGGGCAGGACTTGGGGGCCAAGAGCAATGGTGCCGACACAATCTCGATATGTCGTAAGGCCCCTCAAGGGCATCGCGGGCCTCATACTCTTATGGCTGAGCTATCAGATATGGTTTGGGCTGATAACGTACCTACCGCGTGATAGCGCGTTGGGCTGGAGCGCAGCGACGGCACTTGGCGCGCTAGGGATCCGCTGGATATTCCGCTGCTTCAAATCCAATTCGGAAATCGAAAGGCCGGCTGTAGCATCAGCCTAGCGTATTCGCGGGCATATCTAGTCAGACTACGGGCTTTCATTCTCACGCGGCCTTGCGGAGTAGATGTATCAAGTAAGGACGCCAGAAACCTATCGCATCTTGTCCGAAAGATGGGATCTTACGTAGGGGTTCCCGTCGCCTCGTTCGACAAGGCAAAGTTTCGATCCGCCTTACTCTGCACTTCCTTAATCGGATGAGGCGTTCCACCGATATGCATCTGACTAAGCAAAGCAGGAACTCTTACGGTAGCGGCAATCATGTTTACGTAAGATTCTGACGTGTTATGTACCACTACAGCAGAAAAATTTTTATTATCCTACAATATTTATGCGGTATGACGGCTTTTCTTTCGCGACTTTGTTTTGTCGCCATTGAGTTTTAGAAGAACCATCTCTGCATTTCTAATTAAATCATGTTTAGGCGAACTCATCATTGTTTCTTTTTCAATGATCCGCTCCATTCTGGCGATCTCAGTTTCTATTCTTCGCAGCTTTCGACCCGGCCAAGCAGATAATACGACGCCGGAGATATTGTTTATAAGGCGGCCAACTGATTTTTTCATTGGATCGTGAATTATACAACTATAGATTTCATTTACCTATAGTCTTGTATGGGCTACCATACGTTTGTGCAAGGCTGAAACAGCATTATCGTGCCGAATGCACCGAACCGTCTGATTGATGACCAAGTTGGACAAGCTGTGAAAACAGGCAGCGGGAGACTCGGAAGGGGCACTAAGCAATGAGCCCGTATGTTGCGGTTATCATGGCCTCGGCCGCCATCGGCTACTTTGGCCTGCTGATCTTGGCGCTTCTCTACGATCTGCCATTCCTACTTGCGATGCTGGCGCTCCTGGCCGTCTATGGATTCACGCCTCGTCGCTGGTTCGATTGAAAACCAGAATCCGCTGTGGTGTGAACCGGGCTGGTGAAGGGTGACTGGCCCTCATGCCGCATTCATCGAGTTGGCGTATAGGTTCCTTGATGCGACGGCTTGGGCTCATCGATATGCCCAGCCTAAGGTTGGTTTTGGAGGAAAACGATGACGTTCAAAATGCTCTCTGCGATTGCGATCGTGGCCAGCGCCATTGGCTTTGGCAGTGCCGCACAGGCAGCCCCATTCGCCGCTGCACCGGCTGCGGGCGCGTTGGAGGACGGTCTTGTGACCAAGGCGGCGGGATATTGCGGCCTCGGCTATTACCCTGACCGCTTCACCGGGCGCTGCCGCGGCAACGGCTCCATCAATCACGGCCCGCGCCGCTTCTATGGCCCTGGCTATGCGAGGCCTTACGCCCGCCCCTACTACCGGCCCTACGGTCGCCCGGTTTATCGCGGCTACTGATCAGCAGACACCGCTGCGCAAAGACGCGTTAAGGAAACCCCGCTCCGGTTTTCACCGGGCGGGGCCAGATCGTGCTGTCAGAATGACCGAAAGTCGGGATGCGCAGCGTCGGGTCCAGTATGCTGTAAGGGCGCGCTGAACACGTGCATCGCATCTGTGCATTTGGTTCTCGATTGCTCGCTCTCACACGATTGCGGTCAGTAACCCGCTGTCAGGCCCCCGCTGGTCACGGATGACCCGGACGGTCTTTGCGATCCGGTTAGTGACCTCGGTCTGCCGGGTGACAAGGTCACGGAACTCCTTCAACACGTCGACTACTTCGCGCGCGGCACCTGCAGGAACGGCGGCACGTCGGCCACCGTTACGGGAGCCGGCGGCGGTCAGTGTTCCCTCTCGCCGCGCGCTCCCGTCACCATCCATCCAATGAGCAGCGTCGTATTCCCGCTGAGGAACACCCGCATGACCTCTTGGCCGGCCATGGCGTCCTTCAAAAGTCCAGCCGGCCCATCTCCCGGCGACCCGTTCTAACGTGTCGGGAGCTGCACCCATCCGGCTCTTGCGCCAGACGCCGTCAGGACGGCAAGGTAGACTGGCAGCGCGTCGAACTGTGTGGGCGTATCGAAGAGCGGGATCTTGAACCGACCGTCACAACTTACCTTCGGCCTGCTGCTCACCGGCCTGGCGGGCTACATCGATGCCATCGGGTTCATTCAGCTCACTGGGCTCTACACATCGTTCATGAGTGGCAACACCACACAGATGGGGGTGTCGATCTCTCACGGTGCGGTGGACGGCATCGTAAAACCGGCAGTCCTGATCGTCACGTTCCTGCTCGGGTCGACCATTGCCAGCGGCCTGTCGATCGTCACGCCCGCGCCCTGGAAGACGACGATCGTCTTGACCTACGAGGCCATCCTGGTCTTCGGAGCGTTCGCCCTCGGGCTGCAACTGCCTGATTTAGGTCTGGTGTCGTTCTTCCTGGCTCTCGCCATGGGCGCACAGAACGCGGTTCTCGGCTCGGTGCAGGGCTTCCGGGCGGGAACGACGTTCATCACGGGAGCGCTGTTCAGCCTCGGCCAGAAGATCGCCGCTGCCTTCACGAGGACGGGACCGCCGCTGGGCTGGATTGGTGATGCCGCAGTTTGGTTGGCCCTGCTGATCGGAGCCATTGGCGGTGCCGCCGTCTACAGCGCGATCGGTATCTTCGCCTTGATCTTCCCGGCGGGATTGACGGCCTGCCTCGCGGCTCTGGCCGCGCTCTTCGCAAGGACGCATCGGGTTCGAGCCTGAAGGACGGCTGAGAGAGGCCGAAGGTCAATCTGATTGCCGACCCGTCACTGTCCGACACCGTACGCGGAACCAGCCGGGGGTATTGCAGGATTGATCCTCGAAGAAGGAGCACGCGATGTGGATCTTGCAATGGGGCGACAGCACCAACCGAGCCGGCGGGCAATGGAATCACGAGGAGCATGAAAGCTCCGAGAAGGCCCTGGCAGCCGCCAAAACGAAACTTCAAATGGGATTATTCGCGCATGCCATTCATTCTCCCGCAGGGGTGCAATGGATGACAGGGGACGAGATAACCAACGCGGTCGAGCAGGATGAAACCGTACCGAACCCCTGATCAGTATCCGGCTGTCGCGTCCTCGCAACTGTCAGCGTGAAAGTGATCCGTCATGTCCAAAGCGAGACGACTTACCCCAGCAATATGGGTGGTGACTACGACCGCTTCACTCGCACAATCCGTAGACCAACCACATACCGAAGCGGGTCGGACCCAACCGGCCCCCAGCCCAGCGGGCAGCCATTACCCGGATATGGGATGGCTATGGTTTAGCATCCCGATTCTGCTTGTCATGGCTGCCATTTATTTGCTTGCGAAATGGCGCTCTTCGTCCTCGCCTGAACGGAGAGACTAAATCTGTTGATCAGCGGATACATTATGCCCAGCCGAAACGAGAACTCTAATGGCGCAAGCAAAATCCAGCCAGCCTGTTAATCAGTAAAAATGTAAATTTATATTATCAGCCTCCGTCTGGCCATCTGGTATAATCCGCTCTGCAGAGGGGGGGGGATGTCCCATGGTCCTGGTAAAGCTCAGCTATGTGCTGGAGGAGGAGCGAAAACGGACCCGTCATCGTTCACGAACGGCACATCAGGCCGTATCGAAGCTATCTGCTAACTCGGTTTGATTGGGCGGCGCGTGCGGGAGCCGATATCCCGGTCAGCCTTTGGTCAGGCATTCTTCCTTAAGACTTCGTTAACACAAAATTTCCGCCCCGAACGCCGGTCGCGTCCAGGAATGTTCTTAACCGAACATTAACCATGGAGGCGGCAGATTTTGCCCAGCGCTCCGGGAGATTCCGGCGGCGCCGAGGGGCTTCGAGCACCGTGTCCGTCACCGACCTTCCCATCCTGTCCATGCTCCGCACCCGGATGCAATGGCACCAGACGCGCCAGAAGCTGCTCTCGGAGAACGTCGCCAACGCCGACATGCCGGGCTTCAAACCGCGTGATCTCGCGAGCCCGCGCTTCGGCAACGGAGCCGGCGACCTCGCTCAGCCGGCAGGCTCCATGGGCGGCAACTCGGGCCTCGCGGTCACCAGCCCGGCCCACATCGCCCTGAACGGCGGTCCCGAAGGACCGGGTGCCGATCCCCGCCGGTTCAATGGCTTTGAGATCAGGCCGAGCGGGAACGGAGTGAATCTGGAGGAGGAGATGATGAAGGCGGGTGACAACCAGGCCGAATATCAATTCGCCGCGACGATGTACCAGAAGAGCCTCGACAAATTGAAGATCGCCATCGGCAAGCGCTGATCGTCCCGCCCTCTGAGCTTGCGGAGAACCTGCCGTGGACTTCCTCAAATCCCTGACCATCGCCGCATCCGGTCTCAAGGCCCAGTCGGGCCGGATGCGGATCATCGCCGAAAACATCGCCAATGCGGATTCGGCCCCGAGCGCGGTCGGCGCCGAACCCTATCGGCGCAAGATTCCGACTTTCACCCAGCACATCGACCGGGAGACCGGCGCGTCGATGCTGGAGGCCGGGCGGGTCAGGCGCGATCCCTCTCCATTCCGCACCAAATACGATCCCGGCAATCCCAGCGCCGATGCGCGCGGTGAAGTGCGGATGCCCAACGTCAACGGGCTGATCGAGAACATGGACATGCGCGAGGCCCAACGCTCCTACGAGGCCAATCTGAACATGGTCACCGCGACCCGCAAGATGATCAACGCCACCCTCGCCATCCTCAAGGCCTGACGCTCCTCTCCCTCCGAAAGTCCGCCGCCATGCCGACCAACGCCTTTGCCGCAGGAGCCTACGCCGCCGTCCAGAATATCGGCGGCATGAAGGGCGGCGCGCCCAAGATCGCCCCGACTTCGGCAGCGGATGGCGGCTTCACGTCGCTTCTTTCCTCGGCCCTGGACAAGATCGGCGAGAGCGGCGCCAAGGCAGATGCGCAAACCCTGGCAGTGGCGGGCGGCAAGGCCAACGTCGTCGATGTGGTGACCGCCGTGGCGGAGAGCGAGACGGCACTCCAGACCCTGGTCGCCGTCCGGGACCGCGTGATCTCCGCCTATGAGGAAATCATGCGGATGCAGATTTAGTCGCCACCGCCTTTCGTTGCCCTCCTACCCGCCTCCTCATCATGAAGTGCCCGCGTCAGCGGGCCTCGAAGGAGCCCTCCAGAGCCCGGCGAGCGAACTGGAGCCCTCCTTCCAGGCCTCCGCTCCGGCACCTCAGGACGAGGGCGCAGATGAGATGCCGGCCGACATCGCCACCGCCCTGAAACAATCCGCGAGCTCACTTCCATGACCGGCCTTGCCATCCTCGACGTCTCCCGGGACGGGATCTTCGTCTTTCTCAAGGTCGCAGGACCGCTGATGATCGTCGCCTTGGTCGTCGGTCTCGTGGTCTCGCTGCTCCAGGCGCTGACGCAGATCCAGGAACAGACGCTCATCTACGTGCCCAAGATCGTCGCGGTCTTCGCAGCGCTTCTCTTCATGCTGCCCTTCATGGGTGATGCGCTCGCCGGCTACATGACCCGCATCGCCGCCCGCATCGTGTCCGGCGGGTGACGCGCCGGGCCGGGCGCTGCTATGCAGGGTCATGAACCTGCTTCTGCCTGGCATCGCGGCGGCCTACCTGCTCACCTTCGCGCGTATCGGCACGCTGATGATGCTGCTGCCGGGGCTCGGCGAACAATCAGTCTCGCCGCGCATCCGCCTCGCCTTCGCATTGCTGGTCTCGCTGATCCTGTTCCCGATGGTGCGCCCGCTCCTGCCGATGCAGGGCGCCACCCTCGCGGCCCCCGGATTGATCTCGCTTCTTATCGGCGAATTGCTGATCGGGCTCGTCCTCGGCCTCACCGTCCGCATGGTGCTGGCCGCATTGCAGACCACGGGCGTCATCGTCTCGCAGCAATTGGGCCTGTCCTACGCGATGACCGTGGACCCGACGCAGGGCGGCCAGCAGGCGGCGCTCGGCAATTTCCTGATGATGCTCGGCATCACCCTCATCCTCGCCACGGATCTGCACCACGTGGCTCTCGACGCTATCGGGCGAAGCTACGTGATGCTGCCGCCCGGCGGCATACTGGCCATGGGGGAGGCGGCCCAGCTCGCCCTTCGGGCGATGGCGCGGGGCTTCCTCCTGGCGGTCCAGATCTCAGCGCCGTTCATCGCGTTCGGCATCCTGTTCAATGTCGGGCTCGGTGTGCTCTCGCGCCTGATGCCGCAGATGCAGGTCTTTTTCATCGCCGTGCCGGCCTCCGTCCTCATCGGCATGCTGATCCTGTTCGGCAGCCTCGGCATCATGATGGGTGTCTTCCTCGACGACATCGGCCGCTATCTCGGCGAGTTGACCGGGCGGTGACGGCAGTGTCGAAAGGACCTGTGAGACAGCGGACAGGGGAGCGCTGAGCCATGTCCGACGACAGCGATCAGGAAGACAAGACAGAAGAGCCGACTCAGCGGCGCATCGAGAAAGCGATCGAGCAGGGCAACGTCGCCAACAGCATCGAGGTCAACACCTTCTTCATCCTGTCCGCCTTCACGATGGCGCTGTTGCTGGCATCGGGAACGATCGCCAAGGACCTCCTCGTCAGCTTGCGCGCCTTCCTGATGAACGCGCATCAGGTCCCCTCCGACCCCACCGCCTATACCGAGATGGGGATGAGGATGCTGCTGATCTGCGGCCAGGCGCTCATGATTCCCGTCAGCCTCGTGGTCATTGCGGGCCTCGCCGGCGGTTTGGTCCAGCACCCCCTGGTCTTCTCCACCGATGCCCTGATGCCGAAATTCGATCGTATCTCGCCGATGGCCGGCGTCAAGCGCATCTTCGGCGTGGAGGCCATGGTCCAGTTCATCAAGGGCTTGGCCAAGTTGATGCTGGTGGGGGTCGTCGCCAGCACCATCCTGTGGAACGAGCGCGACCGGCTCGAGGTCTTCGCCCGGCTCGACCCCGCGGCGATGCTGCCTGCCATCCTGGGCATCGCCCTCAAGCTTCTCGGCGGCATGCTCGCCATGTTCGTGGTCATCGCCATGGGCGACGCCTTCTATCAGCGCTTCCGCTGGCGCTCGAAGCTGCGCATGACCAAGGAGGAGATGAAACAGGAGCACAAGGAGAGCGAGGGCAATCCGGAAGTGAAGGGGCGCATGAGGCAGATCCGCGCCTCGCGGGGCAACAAGCGCATGATGGCCGACGTCCCGACCGCCACGGTCATTCTCACCAACCCCACCCACTATGCCGTCGCCCTGCGCTACGAGGCCGGGATGGCGGCTCCGATCTGCGTCGCCAAAGGCGTCGATTCCCTCGCGCTGCGCATCCGGGCCGTGGCCAAGGAGCACGATGTTCCCATCATGGAGAACCCGCCGCTGGCCCGGGCGCTCCATGCCACGGTGGAGATCGATTCCGAGATTCCGGCCGAACATTACCGCGCGGTGGCGGAGGTGATCGGCTTCGTCATGCGGCTGAAGCGCCGCGCGGCGTGAAAACGCCACGCTTTATGCACCTTTTTTGACGAGACTGGTCCGTGACGTCCTGAGGATACCCTTGCTGCCGACGCGGCCCGGGCGCTAACCGGGATCGGTCGAGGGTGGAATGGCGCCGAAATGGCTGAGGTGAGCGGACCAACGAAACCGGTGTCGAGCGCCATCGACCGGTCGGAGAGGCCTGGGCGGGTCGGACTGCTCCTCGTTCTCGCCGGACTTCTCGTGGGCGCGGCGGTAGGCTTGTCCTTCGTCGCGAACGAACAGGCGCAGCCGCTGATCCTCGGCCTCCTCGCGCTGCTGGCCATGGCGGGCGTGTTCTGCCTGTTCGCCCTGGCGATCGGCGCGCTCCAGCTCTCGGGACAGACCGGGCGCGACGACATCACCAAAGCCATCGTCGACGCGTCGCCCGAAGGCGCCATCGTGGTGGAGGATGGCGGCCGCCTCATCTACGCCAACGAAGCCTATCTCCGTATTTCCGGTGGAGAGACCTTCTCGAACCTGAGGCCGGTGGAGCGCGTCTTCGTCGGCTCGCCCGATGTGTCGGAGGCGGTCTACCGCCTCGCCCAGGCAGCCCATGACGGGCGCGGCCACGTGGAGGAAATTCGCATGGCGCCCCCGCCTCAGGGCGAGACCGAGCGCGCCTTCGCCTGGTTCCGCATCGCCGTGCGCGCGGTGGAGAGGCCGAGACTCCCGGCGACCCTGTGGACGGTCACCGACATCACGCACGAGCGCGAGCGCCAGGAGAACGTCTTCCAGGAGCTTCAACACGCGATCGATTATCTGGACCATGCGCCGGCCGGCTTCCTGTCCATCGATCCGGCAGGCTCCATCGTCTACATGAACGCGACGCTGGCCTTCTGGCTCGGCTACGACCTCGCGACCGTGGGGTCAGGCGGGCTGCGCCTGCCCGATATTGCGCCCAGCGCCGACGTGCTCACCGCCACCGAGGGATTGCCCGGCGAGGTGCGCACCGACCGGTTCGACCTCGACCTGCGGCGCCGCAACGGCCAGCCGTTGCCGACCCGGCTCTACCATCGCGTCGCCTTCGGCCAGGACGGCAAGCCGGGCCCGTCGCGCACCTTCGTGCTCAACCGCTCGGCCGGGGCCGAGAGCGACGAGCCGCAGCGCGCCGCCGAGGTGCGGCTCGCCCGCTTCCTCAACAACAGCCCCATCGCCATCGCGACCCTCGACCGGACCGGGCGCATCGCCCGCGCCAACGCGTCCTTCGCCCGGTTGTTCGGCGGCACCCCACGCCAGGCCGTGCCGGATGGGCGTGGCGAGCTCGGCACCGAGCCGACGATGTGGGAAGCCCTTCTCGACCGCGACCGGGCCGTCCTCGAGGGCGCCCTGGTGAAGGCCGCCGACGGGACCGTGGAGGTCCAACCGATCGAGGTGGCGCTGGCGGGGCCGGGAAACCGTTCCGCGCGGGTCTGGCTCAGCCCGGCCGGCGGCGACACCTCGGCGGCAGCGGATGCGGCCACGCCGGCCGATCGCGAGCGCGTGATCCTCTATGCCCTCGACACCACGGCGCAGCGCCAGCTCGAACAGCAGATCGCCCAGACGCAGAAGATGGACACGGTGGGCCAGCTCGCCGGCGGCATCGCACACGATTTCAACAATGTCCTCCAGGCCATCATCGGATATTCGGACCTTCTGCTGGCCAGTCACAGGCCGACCGATCCGGCCTTCCAGGACATCATGCAGATCAAGCAGAACGCCAACCGGGCCGCGAGCCTGGTGCGGCAGCTGCTGGCCTTCTCGCGGCGTCAGACCCTGCGCCCGGAAGTGATGAATGTCGGCGAAGCCCTGTCCGATCTGACGCTGCTGCTGAAGCGCCTGCTCGGCGAGCGTGTCGATCTCGACCTCAAGCACGGGCGCGACATCTGGCCGATCAAGGCCGACGTGAACCAGTTCGAGCAGGTCATCGTCAATCTTGCGGTGAATGCCCGTGACGCGATGCCGAATGGCGGCCAGCTGCTCATCCGCACCGCCAACATCCTCGAAGGCCAAGAGACCAACGAGCGCCAACCCGGCGCACCGGCGGGCGATCATGTCCTGATCGAGGTGCTCGATACCGGCGAGGGTATCCCGCCCGACGTGATGGAGAAGATCTTCGAGCCCTTCTTCACCACGAAGGATATCGGCAAGGGGACCGGCCTCGGCCTCTCCACCGTGTTCGGCATCATCAAACAGAGCGGCGGCACCATCGACGTGCAATCGACCGTGGGCAGTGGAACGGCGTTCCGCATCTACCTGCCGCGTCACGAACCCGCGGCCGAGCCCGTTCCGGAAATCGCCGCCGCCGCCGCCCCTCAGAGCAACGCGGAGATCGCCGCGAGCCGTCTCAGGGGCGCGCGCGACCTCGAAAAGCCCGGCAGCGGGCAATCCACCCCGCGCAAACCCTCGCCCGATCATACCGGGCAGGGCGTGATCCTGCTGGTGGAAGACGAGGACCCGGTCCGCGCGGTCAACAGCCGGGCCCTGTCGGCACGGGGCTACACGGTGCTGGAAGCGGCCTCGGGCCTGGACGCCCTGGCCCTCATCAGCGATGTCGACCAAACCATCGACCTCGTCGTCTCCGACGTGGTGATGCCGGAGATGGACGGCCCGACGCTGCTACGCGAACTGCGCAAGCACCGTCCTGATCTGAAGGTCATCTTCGTATCCGGCTATGCCGAGGACGCGTTCCGCAAGAACCTGCCCGACGGCGAGGATTTCAACTTCCTGCCCAAGCCCTTCAGCCTCAAGCAGCTCGTGGAAACGGTGAAGGAGACGATCGCCCGTTAGGGCGACGTTCTCCCGCCGAATGATGCGAAATCAGCACCCGGCACCTTGCAAAAAGAGAACAAAACAAGTACATCATTCGCATCCGAGGCACATTGAGCCTTGAGCTCTCCCCATGCATAAGGATGCCGACGAATGGCTCAGCCCGCGCTGAAAGTTGTGGATTCCCCGATGGTGGACAAGGACAAGGCGAAGGCGATCGATGCCGCGCTGTCCCAGATCGAGCGTGCTTTCGGCAAGGGCTCGATCATGCGACTCGGCAAGAACGATAAGGTGGCGGAGGTCGAGACCGTCTCCACCGGTTCGCTCGGCCTCGACATCGCGCTCGGCGTCGGCGGCTTGCCGCGTGGCCGGGTGATCGAGATCTACGGCCCCGAATCATCAGGCAAGACCACCCTTGCCCTTCACACCATCGCCGAGGCCCAGAAGAAGGGCGGCGTCTGCGCCTTCGTGGATGCGGAGCACGCTCTCGATCCGGTCTATGCGCGCAAGCTCGGCGTGCAGCTCGACGATCTCCTGATCTCGCAGCCCGATACCGGCGAGCAGGCCCTGGAGATCACCGACACCCTGGTGCGCTCGGGCGCTATCGACGTGCTCGTGGTCGATTCGGTGGCGGCGCTCACGCCCCGCGCCGAGATCGAGGGCGAGATGGGCGACAGCCAGCCCGGCCTTCAGGCCCGCCTGATGAGCCAGGCCCTGCGCAAGCTCACGGGCTCGATTTCGCGCTCGAAATGCATGGTCATCTTCATCAACCAGATCCGGATGAAGATCGGCGTCATGTATGGCAGCCCGGAGACGACCACCGGCGGCAATGCACTGAAGTTCTACGCGTCGGTGCGCCTCGATATCCGTCGTATCTCGACCCTCAAGGATCGTGACGAGGCCATCGGCAACCAGGTCCGCGTCAAGGTCGTCAAGAACAAGGTCGCGCCGCCCTTCAAGCAGGTCGAGTTCGACATCATGTTCGGCGAGGGCGTCTCGAAGGTCGGTGAGTTGATCGACCTCGGGGTGAAGGCCGGGATCGTGGAGAAGTCCGGCGCCTGGTTCTCTTATGCGAGCCAGCGCCTCGGCCAGGGCCGCGAGAACTCGAAGGGGTTCCTGCGCGACAATCCGGACATCGCCAACAAGATCGAAGCCGCGATCCGGCAGAATTCGGGATTGCTGGCCGACAAGATCCTCGAGACCGCCAAGCCCACGGCGGACGATCTGGACGAAGGCGAGGCCTGATCGCCTCGTAAGTCATGAAAGAGGCCGTCGCGGACCATCGCGGCGGCCTCTTTCATGTTCGGACTATCCTATCGGTGCGAATCGGCCCGATGCTCGCTCTTTGGTCGATCGCCAAGTCCAGAGACGAGCGCCGTCGAGCGTTCGAAGGGTGCAGCGTTAAGAAACAGGAACGCACGATCGCGGAGCGGGCGTGACTCGACGGTCCGGCCTCCTTATGAGGGCGCAAGCCACGAAGAAGCCTCGGGTTGTCGTCTCGACCGCCCCAAGCGCACGACAGAGTCATTTCACGATGAGCGGCGTCAACGAGATCCGGTCGGCCTTCCTCGACTATTTCGCCAAGGCGGAACACGCCGTGGTGCCGTCGTCGTCCCTCGTTCCCCGTAACGACCCGACCTTGATGTTCACCAATGCGGGGATGGTGCAGTTCAAGAACGTCTTCACCGGCGTCGAGAAGCGGCCTTACAACCGTGCCACCACGGCGCAGAAATGCGTCCGTGCCGGCGGCAAGCACAACGACCTCGACAATGTCGGCTATACCGCGCGCCACCACACCTTCTTCGAGATGCTCGGCAATTTCTCCTTCGGCGATTATTTCAAGCCGCAGGCGATCGAACTGGCCTGGAGCCTGATCACGAAGGAGTTCGGCCTGTCGAAGGACCGGCTCCTCGTCACCGTCTACGCGGATGACGAGGACGCGGCCGGGCTCTGGCGCAAGATCGCCGGCTTCTCCGACGACCGGATCATCCGCATCGGCACCTCGGACAATTTCTGGCAGATGGGCGATACCGGCCCATGCGGTCCCTGTTCGGAGATCTTCATCGATCAGGGCCCCGGATTGCAGGGCGGTCCTCCCGGTTCGCCGGACGAGGATGGCGACCGGTTCCTCGAATTCTGGAACCTCGTCTTCATGCAGTACGAGCAGATCGAGCCGGGCAACCGCCTCGCTCTGCCACGCCCCTCCATCGATACCGGCATGGGGCTGGAGCGCATGGCGGCGATCCTCCAGGGCGTCACCAGCAATTACGACACCGACCTGTTCAAGGCACTGATCGACTCGGTGAGCCACGCCGTCGGCCGTCCCCCCGAGGCAGGAAACGTCGCGTCCTACCGCGTCATCGCCGATCACCTGCGCTCGGTCTCGTTCCTCATCGCCGACGGTGTGCTGCCGTCGAACGAGGGCCGCGGCTACGTCCTGCGCCGCATCATGCGCCGGGCCATGCGCCACCTCGAACTCCTCGGCTCCCGCGAGCCGGTGATGTTCCGCCTGGTCCCCACCCTGGTCCGCGAGATGGGTCAGGCCTATCCCGAACTCACCCGCGCCGAGAGCCTGATCTCGGAAACCCTCCGCCTTGAGGAAACTCGCTTCCGCCGTACCCTCGAGCGTGGCCTCGCCATCCTCGATTCGGAAAGCCGTTCGCTGGTTCAGGGCCAGAACCTGTCCGGTGAGACCGCCTTCACCCTCTACGACACCTACGGCTTCCCTCTCGACCTGACGCAGGACGCCTTGAAGGCGCGCGGCATCGGCGTGGACACGGAGGCGTTCGGCCAAGCGATGGAGCGCCAGCGCCAAGCGGCACGAGCGGCCTGGACCGGCTCCGGGGAATC
This sequence comes from Methylobacterium sp. SD274, assembly GCF_017355285.1. Taxonomy (NCBI): domain Bacteria; kingdom Pseudomonadati; phylum Pseudomonadota; class Alphaproteobacteria; order Hyphomicrobiales; family Methylobacteriaceae; genus Methylobacterium; species Methylobacterium sp. SD274. Next base: position 57,342 of record NZ_JADIJP010000022.1, read on the forward strand.
CGCCACCGAGACCGTCTGGTACGGCATCAAGGAGCGCGTCGGCGCCAGCGAGTTCCTGGGCTACGAGACCGAGAGCGCCGAAGGCATCGTCACCGCGATCCTGCGTGAAGGCAGCGAGGTCGACGGCCTGTCGGCGGGCGAGACCGGCCTCGTCCTTGTCAACCAGACCCCCTTCTACGCGGAATCCGGCGGTCAGGTCGGCGATACCGGCCTTCTCTCTGCTACCGGCCTCAAGGCACACGTCACCGCCACGGAGAAAAAGCTCGGCGATCTTTTCGTTCACCACGTCACCGTGGACGAAGGTCGGCTCACCATGGGCCAGCCGGTCGAGCTTGCCGTCGATCATGCCCGACGCTCGGCCATCCGGGCCAACCATTCGGCGACGCATCTGTTGCACGAGGCGTTGCGTCAGGTACTTGGCGACCACGTGGCCCAGAAGGGCTCCCTGGTCTCCCCCGAGCGGCTGCGCTTCGATTTCAGCCACCCCAAACCGCTGGACGAGGCCGAACTTCGCGCCGTCGAGGACATCGCCAACGCCGTGCTGTTGCAGAACACGCCGGTAGTGACCAAGCTCATGGCCCAGGACGAGGCCGTCGCCTCCGGCGCCCGCGCGCTGTTCGGCGAGAAATACGGCGACGAGGTTCGCGTCGTCTCCATGGGGCGTCCGGTCGACAACCAGGGTGAACTCGCCGAAGCGGGCCGGCTTCCGGCCTTCTCCATCGAGCTTTGCGGCGGCACCCATGCGGCCCGTACGGGCGAAATCGGCCAGATCACCGTGCTCGGCGAGAGCGCGGTCGGTGCCGGCGTACGCCGGATCGAAGCCCTGACGGCGGGGACGGCCCGGCGTCACCGCGCCGAGGAAAGCCGCACCCTGAGCCAGATCGCAGGCCTGCTGAAGTCCCAGAGCGCCGACGTACCCGAGCGACTGAGCGCCCTCATCGAGGATCGCCGTCGCCTGGAACGCGAATTGTCCGAAGCCAAGAAGAAGCTGGCGATGGGCGGAACGTCGGGGGGCGATGACGGCGTCACCGAAATCGCCGGCATCAAGGTGATGGCCAAGGTCGTGGAAGGCGTGGAGACCCGCGATCTCAAGAGCCTGGTGGATGCCGGCAAGAGCCGTATCGGCTCCGGGATCGTCGCTCTGGTCGGGCTGTCGGCCGATGGAAAAGCCGGTCTCGTGGTCGGGGTGACCGCGGATCTCACCGACCGCTACGACGCGGTCGCCCTCGTCAGGGCGGGCGCCGGGCATCTGGGCGGTAAGGGCGGCGGCGGTCGCCGCGACATGGCACAGGCCGGCGGACCGGAGGGATCGGGCGCCCAGGCCGCCATCGACGCAATCCGCGAAGCGCTGTCGGTCAGTTGACGCGTTTCCAGGTCTGCCGCTTGCAGAACACGCTCATTACGCAGCCGGCGACCTCGACGACGTTCGGCCCCTTCACGGTGAGACTTCCCGAATAGGTCTTGCCGTCATTGGGGTTGTAGAGCGAGCCGTCATAGCCGTCGCCCGACGGGGTGCCCGCATTCATGATCTGGATCCCGATGAGGCTACGGGACTTCAGCGACGCATCGGGGTTCTTGGAATCCAGCCCCGGACCGGGAACGCTGACGAGCGTGCCGCAATAGCCGCTTCCGCAACGCGCGATCCGCACCTTCGAATCGCCGTTCTCCGTCAACCACACCCCGCTCGGGTCGATGCCCTTCTGGGCGAAGGCCGCCCCGGTCATGGCCAGCACCATCAAAAGCGCAGCGGTGGGCCGTGAGGTGACTTGCCTCGACGTCATGATGATCCTTTCTGCTCTCGAATGGTCACGGCGGCCGTCGGATCGGCCCGGCTCTGAAGGAGGCGGGAGTTACCCCTCCGGTACGGGGGGAGCAAGTCGATCGAGGGCTGGGGCATCCCTTGACAGGAAAGCCGTCCACGCGCCTACAGGCACTGTCTGGCGAGGGTTGTATCCAGCGATGCGTGTGATTGAGACAGAAATTCCCGCGGTGAAACGGGTCGTGCCCAACCGCTTCGGCGATGACAGGGGCTGGTTTTCGGAGACCTTCCGGGCGGACATCCTGGCCGAGGCCGGCATCGACGTCGCCTTCGTGCAGGACAACCAATCCTTTTCGGCACAGACCGGAACCGTGCGCGGCCTGCATTTCCAGCTCGAACCCGCAGGGCAGGCCAAGCTCGTCCGCGTGCTTTCCGGGTCCATCCTCGATGTCGCCGTCGATCTGAGGCATGGGTCCGAGACCTATGGCCGGCATGTCGCCGTCCGGCTCGACGCGGCCGAGGGGGAGCAGCTTTACGTTCCCGTCGGGTTCGCCCACGGGTTCTGTACCCTCGAACCCGACACCATGGTCGCCTACAAGGTGTCGTCCTATTACAGCCGGGCGCATGACCGGAATCTCGCCTGGAACGATTCGGATCTGGCGATCTCCTGGCCGGTCAGCGCGGAAGCAGCAATCCTGTCCGACAAGGACCGGGTGGCGCCGTCCCTCGCCCAATTGGGCACGGTCTTCTGATCGGCGGTCCTTCCACAATTTCAGCGACCGCAGCTTCAGCGACAGGATACGAGCCCGCTGATGCGCGACCACCAGGATTTGTCGACATGGCCAAACCCCAACGCATCCTGGTCACGGGCGGATGCGGCTTCATCGGATCGGCGCTGGTCCTGCACCTCGTCGAGGATCTCGGCCGTGAGGTCGCGACGCTCGACGCACTGACCTACGCGGCCAACCCGATCTCGCTGGCGTCCCTCGACGGCAATCCGCGTCACCGGCTCGTCACGGGAGACATCTGTGATCCCGCCGCCGTCCATGCCCTCTACGCCGAGTTCCGGCCCGACGCGGTGATGCATCTCGCCGCCGAGAGCCATGTGGACCGCTCGATCACCGATCCGGGCGCCTTCATCCGCACCAATGTCGTGGGCACGCAGGTGATGCTCGATGGCGCCCGCACCTATTGGGAAAGCCTCGACGGCGAGGCGAGGGCGGCATTCCGGTTCCTCCACGTCTCCACCGACGAGGTTTACGGCTCGCTCCCGCCGGACGGGTTCTTCACCGAGGACAGCCGCTACGACCCGCGCTCGCCCTATTCGGCTTCCAAGGCCGCCTCCGACCATCTGGCGCGGGCCTGGGGGGAGACCTACGGCCTGCCGGTTCTGATCACGAACTGCTCGAACAATTACGGCCCCCGGCATTTCCCGGAGAAGCTGATCCCCCTGATGATCCTCAACGCCCTCGAAGGCCGTCCGCTGCCGGTCTATGGCGACGGGCTTAACGAGCGCGACTGGGTCCACGTCGAGGACCACGCACGCGGCCTCGTCGCGGTGCTGGAACGTGGGTCGCTGGGGGAGACCTACCTTCTTGGTGGCCGGTCGGTGCGCAACAACCTTGCGGTGGTGAAGGCTCTCTGCGCTGCCTTCGACCGACTGCGGCCCGAGCATGGCCCGCATGAGCGCCTGATCTCGTTCGTCGCCGACCGTCCGGGCCATGACCGGCGCTACGCCATCGACCCTGGCAAGGCCGAGCGGGAAATCGGCTGGACCCCCACCAAATCCTTCGAGGACGCGCTCGAGGAGACCGTACGCTGGTATCTCGACAACGAAGCCTGGTGGCGTCCGATCCGCGAGGGCCGCTATACCGGCGAGCGCCTCGGCCTCGGCACACCTGCCGCGAAGGCCTGAGATGAATATCCTGATCCTCGGCGGGGCGGGCCAGGTCGGCACCGAACTGCAGGCCTCCCGGCATTGGGGCGCGGGCGTGACCCTCGTCGCCCCGACCCGTACCGAACTCGACATCACGGACGCTGCGGCCGTGGCGCGGATCTTTACCGAGCGCCCGATCGGGGCGGTGGTGAACGCCGCCGCCTACACGGCCGTGGACAAGGCCGAGTCGGAGGTGGTGGAGGCTTGGCGCCTCAACGCCCTGGCTCCCGCCATCCTGGCGGCCGAGACGGCGCGGCGGGGCATCCCCCTCGTCCACGTCTCCACCGATTACGTCTTCGACGGCAACGGTTCGGGCGCCTACACGTCCGACGCGCCGATCGGCCCGACGAGCGTCTACGGCGCCAGCAAGGCCGCTGGGGAGATGGCGGTCCGCACCGCCAATCCGCGTCACGCGATCCTGCGCACGGCCTGGGTCGTGAGCCCGCACCGGGGCAACTTCGTGAAGACGATGCTGCGGCTCGCCGCCGAGCGGGATGCGCTGAACGTCGTGAACGACCAGCGCGGCTGCCCGACCTCCGCCGCCGATCTCGCCGCCGCCCTCGCGGATATCGCCCTGCGTCTTTCCGCCGACAGCGACGCGCCCACGGGCACGCACCATTTCGCCAATGCAGGTGCCACCACCTGGCACGGTTTCGCGCAAGCCATCGTCGCCGGTTCGGTCGCGCGCGGGGGCCGGAACGTTCCGGTCAACGGCATCCCCACGAGCGCCTATCCGACGCCGGCGCGGCGGCCCGCCAACTCGGAATTGTCGACGGAGAGCCTGACGAAAGCCTACGGGCTGACTCCGCGCCCTTGGCAGGCCGCCCTGGACGACATTCTCGACCGGCTTGTCGGCCCCGCGCATCATTCAGCAGAGGCACAGTCATGAAGGGCATCGTTCTCGCCGGCGGGTCCGGCACGCGGCTCCATCCGGCGACCTTGTCGATCAACAAGCAGCTTCTGCCCGTCTACGACAAGCCGATGATCTATTATCCGGTCTCGGTGCTGATGCTCGCCGGCATCCGCGAGATCCTCATCATTTCGAGCCCCGAGCATCTCGGCAATTACGAACGCCTGTTCGGCACCGGCGAACAGTTCGGCCTCTCCTTCAGCTACGCGGTCCAGCCCCGTCCGGAAGGCCTCGCCCAGGCCTTCACCATCGGTCGCGACTTTGTCGGCTCGGACGATGTCGCCCTCGTTCTGGGGGATAATCTGTTCTTCGGCTCGGGCATGAGCGCCATGCTGAAACAGGCGCGTGAACGCGAGACCGGCGCGACGATCTTCGCCTATCACGTGGATCACCCGGAAGCTTACGGCGTGGTCACCCTCGACCGCGAGGGGCGGCCGCTGCGCATCGTGGAGAAGCCATCGGTGCCGGAAAGCCCCTGGGCGGTGACCGGCCTCTACTTCTACGACAATCGCGTGCTCGACATCGCCGCCGCCGTGAAGCCCTCGGCTCGCGGCGAATTGGAGATCACTTCGGTCAACCAGGCCTATCTCGACCTCGGCGAACTCCATGTGCAGCGCATGTCGCGCGGCTATGCCTGGCTCGATACGGGGACGCATGACAGCCTGCTGGAAGCGGGCGAGTTCGTGCGCACGCTGCAGAACCGGCAGGGCCTCCAGGTCGCGTGCCTGGAGGAGATCGCCTATCTCCAGGGCTTCATCGACAAGGCGCAGTTGATCGCGCGCGGCGAACTCTTCGCCAAGACCGCCTACGGCCAGAACCTCCTGAAACTGTCGAAGCTCGACCCGGAATCCCGCCTCGACGAGTGAGCGGCTAGGCGTCGCCGATTGCCAGGATGGCGCCCGTATAGGTCTCGCTGACTTCGCAGATCGGGCGTCCGGATCGATCCGACAGGATCGCCTCGATGGCAAAGACCTGATCGGACGGGCCGGGAACACCTGCATCCTGGGGCCATAATCGAAGCAGTCGCAGGTTTCGCCGTCTGGGGAACAGGGTGTGGACCACCCGGCCGAAGGGAATCTCGGTCTCGTCGAGGAGCAGATTCATCTCTCTCGTCAGACGAGCCGGGACGTACCAGTTCTCGGCCTGGGAGAGAACATGGCCTCCCCAGCTCAGCCGGACGTGCCGGTACCGGACCACCTCCCCGTCGGAGAGGTCGAGCCTTTGACCCTGCACAGGGCTCGGCTGTCGTTCGGGACCCACGACCCGCGTCGCCACCAGATGGGCGCTTGAGGCGAGCCGACGCTCCCGGCACCAGCCTTCCAGCACGGATGTCGCACTGTCGCCGCCAAGGAGCCGCGCGCTCAGGGTCTCGATCAGCGCCTCGGCCGTTTCCGTAGAGCAGGAGGCGAGGGGGGCATGCGGTCCGGCGGGAAGGGTCATGGCTTCGACCTATCATGCGGCCGAAACCGACACACGCCATGATCGGGCACCTGTCCCCGCTGGGAAAGCGGGCGCGCAGGAACTCATCAGCGTCTCGGCATCCTTGGCGGGGTGGAAGGGAAGGCCTGCTACTCAGGGCGGGAAGCGCCTCGATGTGGGATCGTCACATCCCGCCCGCGCCGATGACCGTGAGGCCCGTGACCTGCGAACACCACGGATCGACAGAAATCGCCAGAGGCGCCGATCCACGTTTTATTTAACTGAATTTGATCTCATCGTTTGATAACAGTTTATATCCGCATAGTGACACGAATCCATAACTCAAATTTTTATCAACCCAGAGAGACTCAAATGGCGGTGGTGAACCTGACTCAAAACTTCGACGTCTACCGCAACCCGCTCGGGCGAAGTGACACGATCAACGGTCTATCCGGCGATGATATCATCTCGGGTCGGGACGGGAACGACGTGATCGACGGTGGGGCGGGTTTCGACATCGCCAATTACATGGATGATTACGAGGCCAAGGGCATCAAGGGCGTCATCGTCAATTTCGCCACCGGCAAGGCCACCGACGGGTTCGGCAATACCGATACGCTGATCGGCATCGAGGCGACGATGGGATCGCGGCTCGCCGACCGGTTCACGGGAGGCAATAAAGCCCTCGACAGCGCGGGAGAGTATTTCTACGGGCTCGCCGGCAACGACATCATCGATGGCCGCAGCGGCTTCGACGAGGTTCGGTACGATCGGGACGCCGGGTTCGGCGGCACGAAGGGCGTCACCGTCAACCTCACGACCGGCAAGGCCATCGACGGGTTCGGAACCGTCGATACGCTGCGCAACATCGAATCGGTGCGGGGCACCGCCTTTGCCGACCGGCTTTCGGGAGGGGACACCGATCCCGTCGGTCCGAACAACTTCTTCCTCGGTCTCGGCGGGGATGACGTCATCGATGGCGGCTCGGGCTACGACGAGGTACGCTACGACAAGGACGTCAATTTCGGTGGCACGCGTGGGGTCATCGTGGACCTCGCCGCGGGAAAAGCCACCGACGGGTTCGGAGCGACCGACACGCTCCGCAACATCGAAGGCGTGCGCGGCACGCAATACGCCGACTCCCTACACGGTAACGATTCGAACGACCGGAGCTTTGATAGCCTGATCGGCCTCGGCGGCGGAGACACCCTCGACGGCGGCGGCGGCAACGATGCGGTCCGCTACGACAGGGATGCGAGTTTCGGCGGAGCCCAGGGCGTCACGGTCGATCTCGCCAAGGGCATCGCGACGGATGGGTTCGGCTATCGCGATACGCTCATCAGCATCGAGGTCGTGCGAGGCACGCAGTTCGCGGACATACTGACGGGCGGCAATACGGCGAGTGCCGCCTACGAAGGCTTCTACGGACTTGGGGGTAACGACACGATCGCCGGCGGTAGGGGGCTCGACGAAATCCGCTACGACCGGGACGTGGATAATGGCGGCACCAGGGGTGTCGTCGTGAACCTCGCCACCGGCACGGCGACGGACGGTTTCGGCAATACCGATACGCTATCGGGGATCGAGGCAGTCGTGGGCACGGCTTCCGCCGACCGTCTGACCGGCGACGGGCTGGCGAACCGCTTCACGGCGCAAGGCGGCAACGACGTCCTGGATGGCGGAGCCGGGCTCGACACGATCGATTTCCGGAACGACGATCTCGCCGGGGCGACCCACGGCGCGGTCGTGGATCTCGGTGCCGGCACGGCCACCGACACCTATGGCGGCAGCGATAGCCTGATCTCGATCGAATCGGTTTCCGGATCGGTCTTCGCCGACACGATGACCGGTAGCAAGGTGGCGAACACGCTCGTGGGCAATGCCGGCGGCGACCGCCTCGACGGAATGCTGGGTAAGGATATCCTGACCGGAGGGGCGGGAAGCGACACGTTCCGTTTCAGCACCGCCTTCACCGCGGCCAATCTCGACCACATCACGGATTTCGCAACCGCCGATACGATCGAGATCGCGCGGACGATCGTGCCGGCACTGCCCATCGGGACATTGACCGCCGCCGCGTTCAAGGACCTGTCCACCGGCGCGGTGAATGCCGACGACCGCATCCTCTACGACCGGACCACCGGGACCGTGTCCTACGACAAGGATGGCAACGGCAGCGCCCTGGCGGTGACCTTCGCCGTCCTGGATCAGCCGATCGCGCTCACCAATCTCGATTTCCACATCGCCTGAACGGACGTATCTTCCCTGCCGGGCGCGTCGTCCTACACGGCGCGGCCGGTATGCCGATATCCCAGATGAGCTTGAGGGATGTCGTACTTCGTACGCTCGCGGCGCATGAGGCCGGACTATCGAAGGAAGCGAATGGTGGAGCCTAACGGGATCGAACCGATGACCTCTTCCATGCCATGGAAGCGCTCTCCCAGCTGAGCTAAGGCCCCACATTCCGGAACAATCGTGACATCGTCTCACGATCGTCGTCATCATCGGTGAACACCACCGAGATCTGCTGTTTTCCGGCTCGTCGAAGGCCGCATCTCGCGACAACATCGACGACTCGGACGAAAAGAAATGGTGGAGCCTAACGGGATCGAACCGATGACCTCTTCCATGCCATGGAAGCGCTCTCCCAGCTGAGCTAAGGCCCCACTTCTGGGACCACCGCAAAATGTCTCGCGGTGGTCGTTCCGCCAACCTGCCTTGCGGCGTCCGGCGGAGGCGGTTCTATATTCGGGCGCTTGCCCGGACTCAAGCCCCTATTCGCATTCACCGCCGAGAATTTTACGCGGCATAGGATTTTGCTGCGATCGCTCTCGGGGACGCAAAGGGTGCCGAGGTCGGGCCTCAGCTTTCCTCGTCGTTCTCGATATCGCCGTCGATGAGGTCGGCCACGTCGTCGTCGCCGGTATCTTCCTCCTCGAGGAAGGTGTCGTCGGCATCTGTCGAATCGGCATCGTCGTCGCCGGTCGTGGTATCCGCCTCGTCCTCGGCGGCCTCGACCTCGTCGAGGGAGACGATCTCGGGACCGCCCTTCTCGGCATCCGTATCCTCGTCGTCGTCAGCCGGCACGGCTGCGGAGCGGGAGGCGAGCGCGGGAGCGGCCATGCGCGACGTGGCGGCGGCCTGATAGATCGTCCCGCATTTCGGGCAGGTCGCCGGATCTTTGTCGAGATCGTAGAATTTCGCGCCGCAGCTCATGCATTGACGCTTCAAGCCGAGTTCCGGTCTGGCCACGGGCGAACCTCTGATAGGGTTTTGGGAGAGGCGCCCCGTTAGTCGGGTGAAACCGTCCTGTCAAATACTCTCGTCAGGACACCCCGACTACCTGGGCCTCCGGTTTATCCGAATTCAACCGCCCGGAGGCCTCTCCGGGTCGGATGACGCCGCCCCGCCTGCGTGGTAACCGGCGCTACGATGTTCGCCGGCTGCAAGGCCGGCCCCTGACGGCGCGACCGCGCCAGAAGCCGAAAAGTTGTCGATCCCGTGTCGCATCACTCCGAACCGCAGCCCCTGACCGCTTCCGCCGGCGCGCCCTTGCGCGGCGCGCTGCGGCCTCCGGGGGATAAGTCGATCTCCCACCGGGCGATGATCCTTGGTCTCCTTAGCATCGGCGAGACCCGTATCGAGGGATTGCTCGAAGGTGACGACGTGCTGCGCACGGCCGACGCCGCCAGAGCCCTCGGTGCGGGCATCGACCGCCTCGGGCAGGGCAGCTGGGCGGTGCGAGGCGTCGGCATCGGCGGGATGATGGACCCGGCCGGCGTGCTCGACTTCGGCAATGCCGGCACAGGCTCGCGCCTGATGATGGGCGTCGTCGGCGGGCAGGACGTCACCGCGACCTTCGACGGCGACGCATCCCTGCGCAAGCGCCCCATGCGCCGCATCCTCGATCCGCTGATCCGCATGGGCACCCAGGTGCTGAGCGAAGAGGAGGGCGGCCGCGTGCCGTTGACGCTTCGCGGGCCGAAGGAAGCCATTCCGATCACCTACGAGACCCCGGTCGCCTCGGCGCAGATCAAATCGGCGGTGCTCCTCGCCGGCCTGAACGCGCCCGGAACCACGACGGTGATCGAGGCGGCGGCGACCAGGGACCATAGCGAGCGCATGCTTCGCCTGTTCGGCGCCGAGGTCGCGGTGAGCCCGCACGGCCCCGGCGGCCACGGCCGCTCCATCGCCCTCACGGGCCAGCCGATCCTGCGCGGCACCGACGTGATCGTGCCGGCCGATCCGTCCTCCGCGGCCTTCCCGCTGGTGGCGGCGCTCATCGTCCCCGGCTCGGAGGTGACGATCGAGGGCGTGATGATGAACCCCCTGCGCATCGGCCTCATCACCACGCTGCTGGAGATGGGCGCCGATATCGAGCGTCGTAACGAGCGCGACGAGGGCGGCGAGACCGTGGCCGATCTCCATGTCCGCGCCAGCCGGCTCAAGGGCGTCGACGTGCCGGCCGAGCGCGCCCCGGCGATGATCGACGAATATCCCGTTCTCGCCGTCGCCGCCGCCTTCGCCGAGGGCGTCACCCGGATGAACGGGCTGCACGAGCTGACGGTGAAGGAATCCGACCGCCTCGCCGCCGTGGCGGATGGTTTGCGCGAGAACGGCGTGACCTACCGGATCGAGGGTGAGGATCTCATCGTCGAGGGCGACGGCTCCGCCGCGCGCGGCGGCGGCACCGTCGCCACCCATCTCGACCACCGCATCGCCATGGCCTTCCTGGTGATGGGCCTCGCGACGAAGCAACCCGTGACCGTCGATGACGGTGCCATGATCGCCACCAGTTTCCCGAGCTTCCTGCCGACGATGCGGGCGCTCGGCGGCCGCATCGCGGAGTAGGTCCCATGCCGATGGTCATCGCGATCGATGGACCCGCCGCCTCGGGCAAGGGAACCCTGGCCAAGCGCCTCGCCGCGCATTACGGCCTGCCGCATCTCGATACGGGTCTGCTCTACCGGGCCGTGGCCCTCAGCGTGATCGATGCCGGGCGCAACCTCGACGACCATGCCGCCGCGGCTCGGGCCGCCGCGACGCTGATCGCCGACCGCCTCGCGGATCCGCGCCTCCGGGAGCGGGCAATGGGAGACGCGGCCTCCCGCATCTCGTCGATCCCGGCCGTGCGCGCGGCTTTGCTCGCCTGGCAGCAGCGCTTTGCCGGCGGCGCCAGCGGCGCCGTCCTCGACGGGCGCGATATCGGCACCGTGGTCTGCCCGCAGGCGCAGGTGAAGCTGTTCATCACCGCCGCCGCCGAGGAGCGCGCGCGCCGCCGTCATCTCGAACTCCTCCGCAGGGGAGAGCCGGCGAGCCTCGGGGCGATCCTGTCCGACATCGTCGCCCGCGATGCACGCGACGCACAACGCTCGACAGCCCCTCTCAAAGCCGCTCCCGACGCCGTTCTTCTCGACACCACCGATCTCGATGCGGACGAAGCCTTCGAGGCGGCGCGCGCGGTGGTGGACCGTGCGCGGGTGCATTGACGAGGCTCAGTGCTCCGGCTCGAGCCCGTAACGGTTCGGGCCCGCCATGCCCGCCAGCCCCACGGTCTCGATGAGGAACCAGAGATTGAACCCGGTCATCGTCAGGGTGGCGACGATCACCGCCACCGGATAGGCGTCGGCGAGAGTCTCGATCGGTGCAAAACCCGCGACGGTCACGAAGGCGTTGGGGAGCAGCCACCATCCGGTCCGCCCCCGGTCGTGCAGACGCCGGACCGTGGCGACCGTCACGAAAGCCCCGGCCCCGATGAGGCCTGCTCCCACCACGATCAGCGCCGCGGACCGCGCATCCATCGAAGCGACCAGGATGGCAATGCTGCCCGACACGACGACAAGCAGCAGCGTGCCGATCAATTGACGGTGATAGGCTCGGCGGGACAGGCGGCCTCGCGGATCGAAATGCGCCGCAGGCCAAGGAAAGCCCGTCATCGAGAAAAGCCCGTCATCATGTCCCCCTCGGCTTCACCCGCCGGGTCGGCGGCTCGGTCAGCGGGTCGTCCGGCCAGGGATGGCGCGGGTAGCGTCCGCGCATCTCCGCGCGCACGGCTGCCCAGGAGCCGCGCCAGAAGCCGGGCAGATCCTTGGTGATCTGGATCGGACGCGAAGCCGGTGACAACAGGTGGAGGACCAAGGGCACACGACCGCCCGCGATGGCGGGATGGCGGTCGAGGCCGAACAATTCCTGCACCCGGACGGCCAGGACCGGCCCGCCCTCGGCATCGTAGTCGATGGGGATGCGCGATCCCGTCGGCACCTCGAAATGGGTCGGGGCCTCTGTATCGAGGCGATGACGCATCTCCCAGGGGAGGAGCGTGCCGAGCGCGCGGCCGAGATCGTCTGCCGTGATGGAGTCCAGACTCACACGGCCCTCGATTTCCGACGCGAGCCAGTCTTCCACCGACGCGCCTAATGCCTCATCCGAGAGATCGGGCCAGGTCTCGCCCTCGGCAGCGCGAAGAAACGCCAACCGGGACCGCCACTGAGCCAGGGCGGGCGTCCAGGGCAGATTGTCGAGGCCGAGCCCGACGATGCCCCGCGCCAGGATCGCGGCCGAGGAGGCATCCGGTTTCACCGGCAGGATCCGCTCGCCGAGGGTTGCCGCGCCGAGACGGCGGGAGGCGCGTGCCCGCAGGGACCGGGCTCCCTTATCGAACACGACCTGGGTGACCGATTCGATCCGCTCCGCGAACAGCGTCTCGATCTCCTCCAGCGTGATCGCGGCGGCGGCGAGGATGCGCCCGGCAGCCGCCGTCCCGGAGATATCGGCCACCACGAGGAAAGGTTCGCGTGCGAGCGCCGAGGCCGGATCGAGCCGTCCGGCGCGTCCGTTCGCCATGACGAACTCGCCGTCGCGGCCTCGCGAGCGGGCAACGCGGTCGGGATAGGCAAGGGCGAGGAGCGGCCCGGCCCCGAAGACATCCACGTTCCTGACTGCGCGAACGAATCCCCCGGCCTGCTCGGCCCAGCCTCGCGCCAGACGCCGCATGTCGGAGGCACGGGTTCCGCGGTCGCGGGCGAACCGATCGGCCCGGATGGAGAGATCGGCATCGTCGCCGCCGAGCCCGCGCTCCACGAGGATCGCGGCGAGGTCGGCAGCCTCCCGCGCCCGGCCGAATTCGGCCGCCGCGACCACCATCCGGGCCAAGCGCGGGGGGAGGGGGATGGCACGCAAGGCCCGTCCCATCTCGGTGAGGCGTCCATCGGCATCGAGGGCGGCGAGGTCGCGCAGCATCGAGCGCGCTTCCGCCAGAGCAGGGGCGGGAGGGGTATCGAGGAACGAGAGGGTTGTGGGATCGGAGACGCCCCAGGCGGCGCAGTCGAGCAGAAGGCCGGAGAGGTCGGCGGCCAGGATCTCCGGCCGCGTGAAGGGTTCGAGGGCGCTGGTCGCCGCCTCCGACCACAGTCGATAGCAGATCCCCGGCTCGGTCCGCCCCGCGCGGCCGCGCCGCTGGTCCACCGAGGCGCGGGAGGCGCGGGCGGTGACGAGACGGGTCAGGCCGATGCCGGGCTCGTAGAGCGGCACGCGGGACAGACCGGAATCGACCACGATCCGGACGCCCTCGATCGTCAGCGACGTCTCGGCGATGCTGGTCGCCAGCACGACCTTCCGGGTTCCGGGCGGAGCGGGCGCCACGGCGCGGTCCTGTTCGGCAGGGGGCAGGGCACCGTAGAGCGGCGCGATCTCGGTACTCTCGTCGATCCGCTCGGCGAGAAGGCTCGCCACGCGGCGGATCTCGCCTTGTCCGGGCAGAAAGGCCAGGACAGAGCCGGGATCGGCCCGCAGGGCGCGAAGGATGGCGTCGGCCATCGCATCCTCGATCCGCCGGTTCGGATCGCGCTCCGTATGGCGTGTCTCCACCGGAAAGGCCCGCCCCTCGGATTCGACGATGCGCGCGTCGCCCATCAGGCGCGAGACCCGGGCACCGTCCAGGGTGGCGGACATGACGAGAATGCGGAGGTCGTCGCGGAGACCACCCTGGGCGTCGAGCGCGAGGGCGAGACCGAGATCGGCGTCGAGGGAGCGCTCGTGGAACTCGTCGAAGATCACCGCGCCGATGCCGGACAATTCCGGGTCGTCGAGGATCATGCGGGTGAAGACCCCCTCCGTGACTACCTCGATCCGCGTCGCCCGCGAGATCTTCGAGCCGAGGCGGACGCGCAGCCCCACGGTCTCGCCCACGCGCTGGCCGAGGGTGGCGGCCATGCGCTCGGCCGCGCCGCGGGCAGCCAGGCGCCGTGGTTCGAGGAGGATGATGCGGCCCTCGGCGCCGAGCCATGGCGCATCGAGAAGCGCCAGCGGGACGCGAGTGGTCTTGCCGGCTCCGGGAGGTGCCACGAGCACCGCCGACGGACCGGCTTCGAGCGCCGCGAGAAGGCGCGGCAGGGCCGCATCGATCGGGAGGGCAGCAGAGAAGAAGGGGTTCGTCGCCATCGCGGATGGGGTGGTGCGGGCAAGCGGTGAGATGCGCAACCCCGATTCGGTGCGGCGTGATCGATCACGTGCGGGATACCGGAATCATCCCCTCGTTCCGGCTCATTTACCGGCCTTTCGGTGGACAAACATGCGTTAAAAAAGAATGGGAACGGAGTCCGGGCGAACGACTTATTGCCTCGACGCGCGCGGCGCGATCCTAACGGATGGACTTGATGACCAAGATTGCCCTTGCTCTTGCAGCAGGAACCTTTTTCAGCGCTCTCGGCCTCGGCGCCGCCACTGCTGCCCCGGCCATGCCGAGCGCTCCCGTGATCGCCGGTGAGGCACTGACCACCGAAATCGTCACCCGCGGTCATCACCCGGGCTACGCCAGCCATCGCGGCATGCGCCATCGCCACCACCATCATCGTCACGGCATGCGCCATCGCCGCGCCCCCGCCGCCTACAGCCACGGTGATCCGAACTCCCGCAACCCGCAGCAGCCGGGCTACATGCAGCGCAAGGGCACCACGTCGGGCGGCCCGCGCTACTAAGCCGAGCGGCGGTATTTTCGTCGGAGGGGCCGGTGCGGAGACGCATCGGCCTTTTTTCGTCGCTCGACGGTTCTCCCCAGATGATGCGGAAGGGAGCGCTGATCCGGTCCGGCCTGCTCTGCTATGATGGGGCATGTCCCAGCGTGCAGTCCGCTCCAGTCCGAAGACCCATACCACGGCGGAAGAAACCGTGAGCGCCTCGCCCCTCGACATCGCCGGCGCCACGCCGATGATGGCGCAGTATATCGAGATCAAGGCCGCCAATACGGATTGCCTCCTGTTCTACCGGATGGGGGATTTCTATGAGTTGTTCTTCGAGGATGCGGAAATCGCATCGCGCGCCCTTGGCATCGTCCTGACCAAGCGCGGCAAGCATGGCGGGGCGGATATCCCGATGTGCGGTGTGCCGGTGGAGCGCTCCGACGATTATCTCAGCCGCCTCATCGCCCTCGGCCATCGCGTCGCGGTCTGTGCCCAGACCGAGGACCCGGCGGAGGCCAAGAAGCGCGGCCCGAAATCCGTGGTGCGGCGCGAGGTGGTGCGCCTGGTCACCCCCGGTACGATCACCGAGGACCGTCTCCTCGACCCGTCACGGGCGAGCATCCTCCTGGCTCTCGGCCGCCGCAAGTTCTCGGAATCCGGCTACGCCTACGGCATCGCAGCCGTCGATATCTCCACCGGCCGGTTCTCCTTGAGCGAGGTTCCCGAAGGCGAGCTGGGTGCAGCCATCGCCCGGCACGATCCGCGCGAGATCGTACTATCCGAGGCGATCCATTCCGACCCATCGCTGTCCGCGCTCTGGCGCGACGTGAGAGCCCCGGTCACGCCCCTGGCGCAGGCGGAGCTCGAACCCGCCTCGGCGGAGCGGCGGATCAAGGAACAGTTCGGCGTCTCGACCCTCGACGGGTTCGGGCAGTTCGGGCGGGCCGAACTCGCCGCCGCCGGAGCGGCCCTGCTTTACATCGAGCGCACGCAGATCGGCGCGCGGCCCGCTCTGTCTCCGCCGAAGCGGGAGACGAGCGGCGCGACGCTGGCCATCGATGCGGCGACACGCGCCAATCTCGAACTCACCCGAACCCTCTCGGGCGAGCGCACCGGCAGCCTGCTCGACGCCATCGACCGCACGGTGTCGGCCATCGGCGCGAGACTGCTGGCCGAGCATCTCGCCGGCCCTCTCACCGACCTCTCGGCCATCATGCGCCGCCACGAGGCAGTGTCGTTCCTGGTGGAAGACGGCGCCCTTCGCCGGAGCCTGCGCGATGCCCTGGCGCGGGCGCCCGACATCGCCCGCGCCCTCTCTCGGCTCGGCCTCGGGCGCGGGGGGCCGCGCGATCTCGCCGCCCTGCGCGACGGTCTCAACGCGGCCCTGGCGATCTCACAGCGTTGCGGAGAGGTGAAAGCCTTGCCGGAGGATCTCGCCGGCATCGTCCAGCGCCTCGGCACGGTGGATGCCGATCTCGTCGAGCATCTGCGCGCGGCGCTCGCCGACGACCTTCCCCTCAACCGCCGCGACGGTGGCTTCGTGCGCGCCGGCTACGATGCCGAGATCGACGAGGCCCGGCTTCTCGGTCAGGATTCGCGCAAGGTCATCGCCGGGCTGCAGGCGCGCTATGCCGAGGAGACCGGCTGCCGCACCCTGCGGATCAAGCACAACAACATGCTCGGCTACTACATCGAGGTGCCGCAGGCCGTCGGCGAAAGCTGCCTCAAGGGCCTGATGCGCGAGACCTTCATCCACCGCCAGACCATGGTGGATGCCATGCGGTTCTCGAGCGTGGAACTGAACGATCTCGAAAGCCGCATCTCGGGAGCAGCCGACCGCGCTCTCGCCCTCGAGACAGAGGTCTTCGATGCACTGGCCGCTCGGATCATGGCCCAGGCCGAGACCGTCGCCGCCATCGCCGACGCCCTGGCCAGCCTCGACGTCACCGCCTCCCATGCCGAACTGGCTGTGGAGCGGGATTGGCGCAGGCCCTTCGTCGACGACAGTTTCAGCTTCGTCGTCGAGGGCGGCCGACATCCGGTGGTGGAATCGGCCCTGCGGCGATCCGGCGAGCCGTTCATCGCCAACGATTGCGACCTTTCCGGCGAAGGGCGCGGGCGCATCCGCCTCATCACCGGGCCGAATATGGGCGGCAAGTCGACCTTCCTGCGCCAGAACGCCCTCATCGCCGTCCTCGCCCAGATGGGCGCCTTCGTGCCGGCGACCCGCGTGCATCTCGGCGTGGTGGACCGGCTGTTCTCGCGGGTCGGGGCCGCCGACGACCTCGCGCGCGGGCAATCGACCTTCATGGTCGAGATGGTGGAGACGGCCGCGATCCTGAACCAGGCGAGCCGGCATTCCCTCGTCATCCTCGACGAGATCGGCCGAGGCACGGCGACCTTCGACGGCCTCTCCATCGCCTGGGCCTGCCTCGAATACCTGCATGAGCAGAACGGGTGCCGCGCGCTGTTCGCGACCCATTTCCACGAACTCACGGCCCTGAGTCAGCGTCTCACGCGGCTCGACAACGCTACGCTCAAGGTCGCCGAGCACAAGGGCGAAGTGGTGTTCCTGCATGAAGTCGTGCCGGGCGTGGCCGAGCGGTCCTACGGTCTGCAGGTCGCCCGTCTCGCCGGCCTGCCCGCCGGGGTCATCGCCCGGGCCGGCTCTATCCTGAAGAACCTCGAGAAAGCCGAGCGCGACCGTCCGACCCGTCCCCGCATCGACGATCTGCCTCTCTTCGCCAGCCTCGCGCCGCCGCCCATGCCGGAAGTGCAGGTTCCGACGCGCGAAGACCCTTTGCGTCGGGAACTCGATGGGATCGATCCCGACGCATTGACGCCGAGGGAGGCGCTGGAGGTTCTCTACCGCCTGAAGAAGGCGGCGCGCGAAGCGTGACGACGAGACCGGAAACGGATCGAGCCTTCGGTCCCGGCGGCGGCCGAGGCGGCTACAACTCGTGGCCCGGTGCACCATGGGTGGCGAGCCGGAACCCATCCAGCCCGTCCGCTTCAGGCTGGCCGCCGGCCCGTAGCGCGGCCACGTAACGCAACGCGCCGGCGACGGCGCGCTCGGAATAGGGCTTGGCGATGACTCCCAAAGCCCCGGCGAAATCCGCCGGAATGCGTTTGTCGTTGGCGGTCATGAACACGACGCTCGTGCGCGGGTCCGAACTGAGCGTCCTCGCCACATCGATGCCTGTCGGACCGTCGATGAGGTGAATGTCCACCAGGGCGATATCGGGCACCGTGGTACGTCCGAGCTCGATGGCCTCGGAGGAGCTTCCCGCCACGCCGACCGTGACATAGCCGAGGTCGTCGAGCAGACATTCGAGTTCGAGGGCGATGAGCGCCTCGTCCTCGACGACGAGAATGCGCAATCCGGGTACGTGGCTCACCCTGCCTGTCCCATCGCGGCTTCGCGCGGTGGGGCTGCGGTCGGCTTCCTGATCTCGTGCTGCAACGGAATGACGATCTCGACGCGCGTCCCCGTTCCGGGCTCGTGCCAGGTGATGACGCCGCGCAACTGTTTCACCACCATCTCGACCAGGGAACAGCCGAACCCGGCTGGGTTCGACACGCCCGCCGTCCGACCGACACCGTCATCCTCGATCAGGAGACGCAAGCCGGTCTCGCATTGGCGGGCGGAGATGGAGACGCGCCCCTCCCGGTCGTTTGGGAAGGCGTGGCGCACGGCGTTCGTAGCGAGTTCGTGGAGCATGAGCGCCAGAGGCGCCGCGATGGCGGCCGGCAATGAGATCGGATCGATCTCGGCCGTGACCGCGGTGCGCGCCGGATCGATGCTGGCGGTGAGGTCGGACAGGAAGTCGTCGGCGAACTCTTCCAGGTTGAACCGCGTGACGTCTCCGGCCGAATAGAGCATGCGATGGACCATGGAGAGCGCCCCAATCCGCTCCGCCATTCCCTGAAGGGCGTCCCGCGCCTCGCCCTGGGGGGTTCGCCGCGCCTTCAGCAAGACCAGGGAGGAGATGACCTGCAGGTTGTTCTTGACCCGGTGATCGACCTCGTGAAGCAGCGCGGTCTTCTCGTCCAGGGCGGCCCTCAGGTCTGCGGTCTGTTCGTTGACCTGCCGCTCGAGTTCGTCGTTCGTCCCCTTCATGGCGAGTTCGAGCACGTGTTTCTCGGTCATGTCGGCCTGGGCGGCGTAGAAATAGACGAGCTCTTCCGCATCGTTGCGGACCGGCGTGATCGTCATGGCGTTCCAGAAGGAGGTTCCGTCCTTGCGGTAGTTCTGAAGCTCCACTTCGACTGGAACCTGCCGGCGCACGGCCTCCCGAATGCGATCGATCGCCCGAGGGTCGGTATCGGGTCCCTGGAGCATCCGACAATTATGGCCCTGCAACTCCTGCCGGGTATAACCGGTGAGATTCAGAAAGGCGTCGTTGACCCAGACGATGGGGTTGTCGGCGAGGCGGGGGTCGGTCACCACCATGGGCGTGGGACTGGCAGCGAAGGCCATGGCGAACATCTTGGCATCCATGAGGGCATTACCCACCGGACGGAGTTCGGCCGAAACCGGGTTGTTGCTGCTGTCCATCATCCTGACATCACGCCTACGCCGCCGCTCGAACGATGACAGCACTTCGACGGTACTGACCGACCCGACCGCCCCAAGAGATAAATCGAGGCCGATCTGCCCCGTCACTTCGACTCGTCAGGTCGAAATATGTCCCATTGCAAGCCAATAGCTACCTACAAAGACCATGCACTCTTTAAGTTCCTGGTGACCATTCTTCATCCCTGTCACACGGGGCCGTTGTCGCCGCGACGCATCGTGGCAACCCACCGGACGATCCACCCACCGACGAGCATGGCAGCCGACCTTCAAGGGTCATAAGCCTTCAGGAGTTCCACGAATGGCTCAAAGTGCAGCGGTAGCGGGGAAGGCGCGCTCCAAGCTCGCCATGCGGGATATCTTTGAAGATCCCCGCATCATCCTGATGCTGGCCCTCGGCTTCTCGTCCGGCCTGCCGCTGCTGCTCGTGCTCGGCACGTTCTCGACGCGGCTCGCCTATTCGGACGTGGACATCAAGGCGATCGGCCTCTTCAGCTATCTGGCGCTCCCCTACACCCTGAAATTCCTCTGGGCACCGCTCATCGACCGTTTCGACGTGCCGGTCCTCAGCGCACGCATCGGCCGCAGGCGCTCGTGGATGATCGCGACGCAGGTCGCCGTCGCCCTCGCGCTCTCGCTCATGGCCACGGCCAACCCGGCGAGCAGCCTCGTCCTCCTCGGCCTCGGCGCTTTCCTCGTGGCGATCTGCGCCGCAACCCAGGACGTCGTCATCGACGGATGGCGCATCGATGCCGCCGGCACCGATCTGCAGGGCGTCATGGCGGCGACCTCGAACCTGGGCTACCGCCTGGCGCTGATGTGCGCCGGGGCGGGGGCCTTGTTCATCGCCGACTGGGCGGGATGGTCGGTCGCCTATTTCAGCATGGCCGCGCTCATGGGTGTGGGCATGATCGCCGCTCTCCTGGCCCCCGCCTTCGACAGACAGCATGACGAGGATCCGGAGGCCAAACCGGCACGGCCCGATGGTGCACCGGCGAAGGTCTGGTCCTTCCGTGGCGCGGTGCTCGAACCCCTGACCGAACTCCATACCCGCCTCGGCCCGAGCCTGTGGGCGATCCTCATCCTGGTCGCGTTCTATCGCATGCCGGATTTCATCTCCGGCGTCATGGCGAGCCCGCTCTATCGGCAGATCGGCTTCACCCTCACCGAGATCGGCGCGGTGTCGAAGCTCTACGGCATCTGGGTCGGCATTGCCGGCGCCTTCGTCGGGGGCTGGGCGATGACCCGGCTCGGCCTGTTCCCCACCCTCGTCATCGGGGCGTTCCTCGGGGCGGCGTCGAACCTGTCCTTTTCCTGGCTCTCCTATGGCGGGCCTGAAGTGTGGCGGCTGACGGCGGCGATCTCCATCGACAATTTCTGCGGTTCCTTCGCCGGAATGGCGCTCATCGCCTACATGTCGAGCCTGACGGCACCGGGCTTCGCGGCGACGCAATACGCGCTGTTCTCGTCGCTCTACGCGCTTCCAGGCAAGCTCGTGGCCGGCACGTCGGGCTTCATCGTCGCCAGCTACGGCTATCCCGTCTTCTTCGCCTTCACCGCGGCCGTGGGCATTCCGGTGGTGATCCTGTGCTTCTTCGTCGGACGCGCCGGCGAGCGCAGCGCGGCCCGCGCCGCCGCCGAGACCGCGGCCTCGGGCGACACCGAGACCGTGAGCGGGAACCATTCTGCGGGCCTCACGCTTGCTTCCGGCGATCGGCCCGGCGCGCCGGCACCCGAAACACGGATGAGACCCTAGTCGTGAGCAACATCTCCCTCGTCGACGATACCCGCTCCACCCCGGCGGAGACCTCCACCGGTTCGAACCTCAGTGATGCCGACCGTGCGGCCCTCGTCGGAGCCGTCCGCACCTTGGAGACGCCGGGCCTCGCCGCGCGGCTGTCCTCGGTGGCCGGTGCGCCCCTCGACATGATCAGCCGCAGCCTTCCGGCTCCCGTGACGGAAGCGGTCTCGCGCGCCACCGAGGGGGCGATGCGCACGGCCCTGCGCGTGGCCCTCGCGACCCTGCCCGAGGCGGAGAAGACGATCGTCCCGGCAGCGGCCGCCGGAGCGACCGGCTCCGCGGTGGTCGACGACCTCCCCACCCCAGCAGCCTCCACGGCGGGCGAGCGTTTCGCGCGCTTCCTGCCCACCGGGGATTTCGGGCACAAGGCGATGGCGGCCCTGTCCGGCGCGGTCGGCGGCGCGTTCGGCATCGCGACGCTGCCGCTGGAACTGCCGGTCTCGACGACCTTGATGCTGCGCTCCATCGCGGAGATCGCTCGCGAAGAGGGCGAAGACCTGTCGGACCCGGAGAACGCGCTGGCCTGCGTCCAGGTCTTCGCGCTCGGCGGACGCAGCGGCGCCGAGACGGCGTTGACGGAAAGCGGATATTTCGCGGTGCGCGCGGCTTTGGCCAAGACCATGTCGGAAGCGGCGCGCTATGCCGGCAATCGCGCCCTTCTCGACGAGGCGGCTCCGGCCCTGATCCGGTTCTCCACGCAGATCGCCGCGCGGTTCGGGCTGGTGGTCTCGCAGAAGGTCGCCGCGCAAGCGGTGCCGATCCTCGGCGCCGTCGGCGGTGCTGCCGTGAACACCGCCTTCATGAACCATTTCCAGGCGATGGCGCGCGCACATTTCACCGTGCGCCGCCTGGAGCGGACCTATGGCAAGGACGTGGTGCGCGTCGCCTACATTGCCGAGAAGGCACAACTCGCGGCCTGAAGGCGCCCGCTAACGGGCCGGATAGTGCTCCTTCAGAAGGGTATAGACGAGGCGGGCGGTCTGGACCTCGCCTCCTTCCGGCCGGCCGGGTTTCGTCGAGGGATTCCAGCCGTACAGGTCGAAATGCACATGCGCCCGCGTCGCCGGCGCGAACCGCCGCAGGAACAGAGCCGCGGTGATCGCGCCTGCGAAGGGTCCGCCGGACACGTTGTTCAGATCAGCCACCTTGGAATCGAGCAGGCTCGCGTAGGGCTTGTGAAGCGGCAGCCGCCAGACCGGGTCGACGGCCTCGTCACCCGCCTTCGACACGGCCGTGGCCAGTGCGTCATCCTCCGTGAAGAAGGCCGGGAGATCGGGCCCTAGGGCGACCCGCGCCGCTCCGGTGAGGGTCGCGAAATCGATGAGGAGATCGGGCTTGTCCTCATCGGCCAAAGCGAGGGCGTCGGCGAGGATCAGGCGCCCCTCGGCATCGGTGTTGCCGATCTCCACCGTCAGCCCGGCACGGCTCCTGAACACGTCGCCCGGCCTGAAGGCGTTGCCCGCGATGGCGTTCTCTACCGTCGGAATGATGAGGCGCAGCCGCAGGTTCAGACCGGCCCCCATGATCATCGCGGCGGCGGCGAGGGCGGCCGCCGAGCCGCCCATATCCTTCTTCATCAGCAGCATGCCGCTCGACGGCTTGATGTCGAGGCCGCCCGTATCGAACACGACGCCCTTGCCGACGAGGGTGACTTTCGGCGCGTCCTCATCCCCCCAACTCATGTCGATGAGGCGGGGCGCGCGGGGCGAGGCCGCGCCGACCGCGTGGACCAGGGGAAATTCGCGAGCGAGATCCGACCCCTCGGTCACCGAGATCAGTGCGGAATGTTCCTCCGCCAGGGCCCTGGCGACGGCTTCGATTTCTCCGGGGCCGAGATCGTTGGCGGGAGTGTTGACGAGGTCGCGCCCGAGGGCGACGGCCTGGGAGATCCGATGGATCTCGGCCGCATCGACGCCTTCCGGCGAGACGAGGAGCGGTCCCTTCGGCATCGGCTTGCGGTAGCGCGCGAAGCGATAGCTTCCGAGCAGCCAGGCCAGGGAGGCGGCCTGCATGTCGAGGGAAGCCCTCGGTTCGAGACGGTAGGTTCCGGGCGGCAACAGCGAGGGCAGTTTGCCAGCGAGGAAGGGATCGGCCCCGTCGCCGAGGCCGAACAGGATCCGTTCGATCGTCCCATCCTCGGCGGGAAGAAGCGCCACCCGCCCGGCTTTCGGCAGGAAGTCGGTCGCTTTGGCGAAGGCCCTGTGCCTCGGGCCGAGCTCCGCTTCGAAGCCGCTCCACTCGTCGCTCCGGAGGCAGCAGATCGGTAGGGCGGAGGGATCGTCGGCGCTGAGATGGGACAGGATGGATTCTCGGGGGCGTTGCGTGGCGCGGCCGGCTGATCCGCTGAAGCCCTAAAGTCGGGTTAACCGGCGATT
Organism: Methylobacterium sp. SD274; assembly: GCF_017355285.1. Classification (NCBI taxonomy): domain Bacteria; kingdom Pseudomonadati; phylum Pseudomonadota; class Alphaproteobacteria; order Hyphomicrobiales; family Methylobacteriaceae; genus Methylobacterium; species Methylobacterium sp. SD274. The sequence continues at coordinate 81,075 of NZ_JADIJP010000022.1, forward strand.
AGGGTTAACGGTCTATCACTGCGCCACCGGTGGCGTGAAGCGTCGACCGGCAGGCTCGTGCGGAGCACGTCATGGTGTCGTTGCGTTCAGACCAGCCTCATCCAGGTTCGCCGACTCCCATGCGGTTGCCGCTACGCCTGGCCGGCGTGGCGCTGCTCGGCCTTCTGGCGAGCGCCTGCCAGTCGCGCTCTCCGGAAACCACGGGCTCCATCGGCGGCTTCTCCCTCAAGAACTTCGGACGGGCGCCGGACCGCAACGTCGTGAGTCTGGGCGACGTCGACGCGCTCGGTCAGAAATACAATGCCGACCAGAACGATGTCGGCCTCGCCCTGCGCTATGCGCAGGCACTCCGGGCCACGAACCAGAAGCCCCAAGCCGTGGCGGTGCTTCAGCAGACGGCTCTGCGCAACCCGAAGAATTCGGCCGTTCTGGCCGCCTACGGAAAGGTCCTGGGGGAGGTCGGGCGCTTCACCGAAGCCGCCGAAGTGCTCCAGAACGCCCATACCCCGGCGCGGCCGGATTGGCGTGTCCTGTCCGCACAGGGCGCGGTGGCCGACCAGATGGGCGACCATGCCCGCGCGCAAGGCTTCTATGAGGCCGCCCTCAAGATCCAGCCCAACGACCCCACCGTCCTCTCCAATCTCGGACTGTCCTTCGCGCTGGCAAAGCAGCTCGACCAGGCCGAGGCAGTGATGCGCGTCGCCGTGGCCCAGCCGCGCGCGGATGCACGCGTGCGCCAGAACCTCGCTCTGGTCCTCGGATTACGGGGCAAGATCGCGGAGGCGGAAGAGGTCACCCGCGGTGACCTGTCTCCGGAAGATGCGGCGGCCAACGCCGCCTCCCTGCGGGCCATGTCCGCCCCGGTGCGACAGCCCAGAGCCGCGAAATACCCCGGACGCTCGCCGGCCGGCGAGTTCCCGCCGGGCTGAGGGACATCCCGATCGCTCCGAGCAGAGCGGCGGACCACGCTCCCCTGAGACGCGGATACGGCCTCAGCGGTAGATCTGGATGATTGCCGGCGTCAGGATGACGACGAACAAAACCGGCAGGAAGAACAGGATCATCGGCACGGTCAGCTTCGGCGGCAGGCCGGCTGCCTTTTTCTCCGCCTCGTTCATGCGCTGGTCCCGGCTTTCCTGTGAGAGCACGCGAAGGGCCTGACCCACGGGCGTGCCATACCGCTCGGCCTGGATCAGCGCGGTCGCGACCGCCTTGACGGCATCGAGGCCCACGCGGTTGGCGAGGTTCTCGAACGCCATGCGCCGATCCGGCAGATAGGACAGTTCCGCTGCCGTGACGGCGAGCTCCTCGGCCAACGCCACCGACTGGGTGACGGTCTCGATACTGACCCGGCGAATGGCGTGCTCCACTGACATGCCCGACTCGACGCAGATCAGCATGAGGTCGAGGGCGTCGGGCCATGCCGCCCGGATCTCGGCCTGGCGCTTCTTGGTGGCATTGATGAGGTAGAGTTCGGGTGCCTTGATGCCGACCAGCAGGGCGGCGATGACCATCATGAGGCGGACGGTGACGGAGTAATCCAGGATCTTCAAGACGAAGAGATAGACGATCGCCGCGAGCCCGACCGCGATGGGCATGACCATCCGGAAGAACAGGAACCCGGTCTCGGCGCCGGGCGAACGGTATCCCGCCATCACCAGTTGCTGCCGAGCGGTGTCGGTGCCGAGCCAGCGGCTCAGGTTGAACTGGTCCACGACCCGCTTCATGTAGGCCTTCGGCGCCACCCGCAGCGTCGACCTGTTGTTCAACCGGTCCCGCTCGCGCCGGCGCAACTCCTCGCGCTCCTCGCCGATGAGCTTCATGCGCTTGTTGAGCTTGTCGGGCTCCAGAAGCGGCTGCAGCAAGGCGAAAGCCGTCGCGGCGGCCGCCACGCCGGCCAACACCATGCCGATGAAGCGCGGGTCGATGAGCTTTTCGCCGATGACGGACAACATGGGCGTCAGACCTCGAAGCTGATCATCTTCTTCATCACGAAGATCCCGATCGACATCCAGATCGCAGAGGCGACGAGGGCCATCTTGCCGGTATTCGTCGTCCAGAGCAGCGCGACGTAATCGGGGCTGGAGAGGTAGGTCAGGACCGCCACGACGAAGGGCAACGCCGCGATGATGCCGCCCGACGCCTTGGCCTCCATGCTCATGGCCTGGATTTTCCCCTCCATCTTCTTTCGTTCACGCAAGACCCTCGACAGGTTGCCGAGAGCCTCCGACAGATTGCCGCCGGACCGGCCCTGGATGCCGATGACGATGGCGAAGAAATTGACGTCGGAGACGGGCACCCGCTCGTACATCCGCACCATGGCGTCGCCGAGAGTGAGACCCATGGTCTGGGATTCCACCACCTGGCGGAACTCGCCACGGATCGGCTCCTGAGCTTCCCGGGCGATGATCCGGAAGCAGTCGCCCACCGGGATGCCGGAGCGCACGCCGCGGGTGATGATGTCGATGGCGGTGGGTAGTTCGGTGATGAAGGCCTTGATGCGCTTCTTACGCAGGAAACTCAGCAGCCATAGAGGCAGGCCGAAGGCGCCGGCGAAGAGGCCCGCGAGAGTCGCGAGCGTATTTGCGGTGAGGACGAAGACGACGAGACCGGTGACGACGGCCATGAGTGCGGAGACGGCGTAGAATTTCTGCTTCGACCAATCCAGCCCGGCGCGGGCGATCTTGAGCTCGAGCGAGACCTTCGTCCCGCCACGCTTGGCCTCCACCTCCTTCAGGCTCCTGGCCACCTGCTCACGTCGGCTCGCCGTCGCCACGCGCTGGGCAGGAGACGTCACCACGCTGACGGCCTGCCTGCGCTTGGCCGCGCGGCTCTCGCCCGACAGGAGCGGCGTCAGCACCACATAGGCGACAGCCCCGGCGGCGATTGCCGCGAGCCCGACGGCAAGGGGCATCTGCAGCCCGTTCATGGGGTGACGGCGCCGTCTGAAGCCGCGTCGAGGGCGGCCGCCAGGGCCTTCTCCTCCCCGTAATAGCGCGCGCGCTCCCAGAAGCGCGGACGGCCGATGCCGGTGGAGCGATGGCGTCCGAGAAGCTTGCCGTTCGCGTCCTCGCCCAGCACGTCGTAGACGAAGAGGTCCTGGGTGATGATGACGTCACCTTCGAGGCCCAGCACCTCGGTGATGTGCGTGATGCGGCGCGAGCCGTCGCGCAGGCGCGTCGCCTGGACGATGATGTCGATGGATCCAACGATCATCTCGCGCAGGGTCCGCGACGGCAGGCTGAAGCCGCCCATCGTGATCATCGATTCGATACGGGCCAGGGCCTCGCGCGGGGAATTGGCGTGGAGCGTGCCCATCGAGCCGTCATGGCCGGTATTCATGGCCTGGAGCAGATCGAACGCCTCGGGGCCGCGCACCTCGCCGACGATGATCCGCTCCGGCCGCATGCGCAGGCAGTTCCTCACGAGGTCGCGCATGGTGACCTGGCCCGACCCCTCCATGTTCGCGGGCCGGGTCTCGAGGCGGACCACGTGGGCCTGCTGCAGCTGCAGCTCGGCCGCGTCCTCGCAGGTGATGATCCGCTCGTCCTCGTCGATGTAGCGCGTCAGGCAGTTCAGCAGGGTGGTCTTTCCGGACCCCGTACCGCCGGAAATCACCACATTGCAGCGGACGCGGCCGATGATCTGGAGGATCCGCGCGCCTTCGGGCGAGATCGCCCCGAAGGTCACGAGCTGGTCGAGGGTGAGCTTGTCCTTCTTGAACTTGCGGATGGTGAGGACAGGCCCGTCGATGGCGAGCGGCGGCGCGATGATGTTGACGCGGGACCCGTCGGGCAGGCGGGCGTCGCAGATCGGTGAGGATTCGTCGACGCGCCGGCCGACCTGGCTGACGATGCGCTGGCAGATGTTCATCAGCTGCTGGTTGTCGCGGAAGCGCACATTGGTCAGCTGGATCTTGCCACCGACCTCGATGAAGGCCCGGTTGGCGCCGTTGACCATGATGTCAGCGATGTCGTCGCGGGCCAGAAGCGGCTCCAGCGGCCCGTAGCCGAGCACGTCGTTGCAGATGTCGTCGAGGAGTTCCTCCTGCTCGGCGATGGACAGGACGATGTTCTTGAGGCCGATGATCTCCGAGACGATGTCACGGATCTCCTCGCGCGCCGACTCGACGTCGAGACGCGACAGCTGCGCCAGATCGATGGCCTCGATCAGCGCGCCGAAGATCATGCTCTTGGTGCGGAAATAATCCTCCGACTTCACCGTCTCCCGGACCGGGACGGGCCGCTCCGCCTGCGGTTTCTTCGCCTCGGCGGCATGGTCGTCGAAGACCGGGATGGAGGCCGATGGCTTGGGTGCCGACGGAACCGCGATGGTGGCCGCGACCGCCGTGCCGGTGCTCCTCCTACCGAACATGACAGGGCTCCTCACGGTTCGGGGCCATCAGGACGCCTTGCGTCGGGACAACCGGGACAAGAGGGGCTCGAACAGCTTCCCGCGGGGGCGGCGCGCCTCGGGGCGGCCGATCATGCGTGCGGCGAGCTCGGAGAACACATCCGATGCCTTGGCGCCGGCCTGGACCTCGGCGATCATCTGGCCGTTATTCGCCGCCGTGCCGAACAGGGCCGGGTCATAGGGAATCGTCGCCGTCAGCGTGGCGTCCAGGGCCTTCGCGAACTCGCCGGCCGAGATTTCCGGCCGCTTCGGCACGCCGACGCTGTTGAGGACGATGCGCGGACGGGCGTCGTTCGGCCTGTTCTGCTGCAGCAGGGTCAGCAGGTTCTTGAGGTTGCGCAAGGAGGCGAGTTCAGGCTGGGCGACGACGATGATCTCTTCGGACGAGATCAGCAGGCGCCGGGTCCAGGCCGACCAAGTATGGGGGACATCGAGGACCACGCAGGGCACGGCCGCCCGCATCAGGTCGATGAGGTTGTCGAAGGAGGTCTCGTTCAGGTCCGTCGTCCGGTCGAGGGTGGCGGGCGCGGAGAGAAGAGAGAGATTGTCGCTGCATTTCGAGAGCAGCCGGTCGAGGAGATTCGAATCGAGGCGCTCGGGCGCGAAGACCGCTTCAGCGATGCCCTGCGGCGGATCCTGGTTGAAGTTGAGGCTCGCCGACCCGAAGGCAATGTCGAGATCGGCGATGACGGTGGCCATCGCGTGCTCGCGTGCCACGGTCCAGGCGAGGTTGTGGGCGATGGTGGACGAGCCGACGCCGCCCTTGGCGCCCACCACCGCGATGGTGCGCCCCACCGGGCGGGCTCCGGGCGCGGTGAACAGGTCGGACAGGGCCTGGATCAGGACGACCGGCTCCACCGGCGCCATCAGGTACTCGCTCACGCCGCGCTGGATGAACTGGCGGTAGAGCTGCACGTCGTTGACATGGCCGATGACAACGACCTTCGTCCCTTCGTCACAGACTTCCGCAAGGGAATCGAGGATCTCCAGGGGACGCGACTTCGCGCTCTGCGTCTCGATGATGACGACGTTCGGCGTGGGCGCGTGACGGAAAGCCTCGACGGCGGCGGGACCGCCGCCCATCTGGATCTTGATCTGCGCCTTCTGCAGCCGCCTGTCGCTCCCGGCGGCCTCGATCGTCGCGGCCGTTTCGCCGGTCTCGCAGAATGCCTGGATCGTGATCCGCGGCACCGGAGCGATGATGCGCTCGGGTGACTCGTTGATATCGGGCATGGGGCGGGGTCCGGTCTCTGGTTGGAAACGAAGGCCGAAGCTCTGTCGAACGACGGAAGGGGAGCGTCGATCAGTTATCGATGGCTGCCTTCACCGACGTCTTCCCATCCTGGCGCCATATGGTTGACGGATCCTTGCCCTCGCGCAGTTTGTTGATGTCCATGGTGCGCTGGACCGCGTCGATGCGCCCCTCAGGGCGACCGCGCACGAGGTCCACCGGATCGGCGATCTGGCTCGCGACATTGGACTGCATGGCGCAGCCGAGGTTCCAATGCGTCTCGTTGCGCGCGGAGAAGGCAGGGCTTCCGGCCCCGAGATCCTGGGGCCACAGGCCGCATTGGTTGCCGACTTTCGCCTCCAGGCGCCGGAAGCTGAGGCGCAGGGGCGAGGCGAGGAATGGGTCCGCCACCGCGTAGCCGGTGACCACCATCTGCCCTCCGCCGACACCGTTCTCTGCACCCAGCCTGCGGATACCGGCACCGGTCCGCTCCACGGCTGCGCCGAGCGACGGCGAGACGCCGCGCGGCATGTCGAGGATCACGGTGCCGCGCCCGTAGCGGCGGAATTCCAGCAGGAAGGCCTCGATATCGGCGCGCTGTCGCGGATCGATATGACCGGTACCGGTGACGAAGACATCGAGCGAGCGCGTGTCGTCGGCGAGCACGATGGGATGACGGGTCCGGTAATCGGCCGGATAGAGCGAACCGGTGGTCTCGGCGCGGTCGGCGCGGCAGGCACCCAAAGTCGTGGCCAGGGCGATCGAGGCGAGCACGGCGAGGGGGGAGCGGAACGGGATGAGTGACATGGGGGTCGGGTCCTGATGGGGCCGGGGCCGCTTCGTCCTGCAATGTCGTGGCTGCGCGGATCTCGCACGGGGCGTCAGTCGGTGATGAAGCCGACGCGTCCGCGATACGTGGCGCCGAGCGGCGCTGTGCGAGCCGAACCGTAGACCCGGTTCAAGCGTCCGAGCAGGATCGCCTGGCCGTCCTGGGCATCGATGAAGCCGTCATCTGGCCGCGCCACCTGCTTCGCCTCCATCGCCTTGGCGATGTAGGGCGTCACCATGATCATGAGTTCGGTTTCCTGGCGCTGGTAGTCGCGCGAACGGAACAGGGCTCCGAGGATGGGCAGGTTCACGAGGCCGGGCAGACCGCCGACGGAGGCCTTGTTGCGTTGCTGGATCAGACCGGCGGTCATCATGGTTCCGCCGGAGGCGAGCTCCACCGTGGTCTCGGTCTTGCGCAAGGTGAAACCGGGCACCGAGACCGTGGAATCGCCCTGGGTGAAGGTGAAGGAGTTCGTCTGGTCGATCTCGGAGACCTCCGTCGCGACGCGCACCGAGATGCGGTTCTCGGCCATCACCACCGGCGTGAAGTTCAGGGTCACGCCATAGGTCTTGAACGTGATGCCGGTGGTGCAGACGCCGCCGGTGCAGTTCTGGGTGGCGGGTACGGGAAGCTCGCCGCCGGCCGTGAACTTGGCGGATTCCCCCGAAATGGCGGTGAGCGTCGGCTCCGCGAGAATGCGCGAGACGCCGGCCTGCTCGAAGGCGCGCAAGGTCGCCGAGACGCTCGCCCCGCCGCCTGCATTGATCGTCGCCCTGATCTCGTTCCCGTTCGGGAACTGCCCGCCATTGAGACCGAACGGCGCGACGTTCGCGAGGTTGAAACCGGACCAGTTGCCGCTGAGATTGACGCCGAACTGCTTGAGCACCGTCCGTGCGACCTCGACCACGGTGACGCGGAGCATCACCTGATCCTTGCCCCGGATGGTGAGGTTGTTGATGACCGCGCCCTTCGCGCCAGGACCGCCGGCACCGCCGCCGGACTGACCAACGAAGGCAGTGGCGATGTCCATGGCCTGGGCCGCCTCCGCAGCGGAACCGACCGTGCCGGACAGGATGAGGGAATCCCCCGCGGTCCGGATGTCGAACCGCCCGCCAACGATGCTCTGGAGCAGGATCTGCCGCAGGGTTCCGAGCTTGAGGTCGCGCGCCACGGTGACGTCGAGGGCGGTGATCTGGCGGCCTTCGGCATCCATGATGAAGATCGAGGTCGCTCCGTCTTCCATGCCGATCACGAAGACCTTGCGGGTCGAGCGCACCACGGCGTTGGCCACTTTCGGATTGGCGACGAAGACCTCCTTGGCGTCGCGCGGCAGGTCGATCACGAGGGAGCGCCCGGTCGTCAGCTCGACGCGGCGCGAGGTGCCGGATTCATTGCCCCCGACATCGACGATCGGGGCGGGCGTGAAGCTGTCTCTCGGCGCCGCCACGGCGGGCGGGGCCGGGAATGCCAGCCCCACGAGGGCCGCGAACGCGGCCAGGCTGCCCACGCGGACGCGATGTCTCGTGGTCATCGAAGAATCCTTGAACATCGCGCGGTTCGGCATCTCAGCGACGCGGTTGTTGTCTGGCGACGCCGAAGCGCACGACGGTGATCGCGGAATCCTGCTGCGTCTCGGGTACGGCATCCACGGTTCGGCCGGCATCCACGAGGCTGCGCAGGGATAGGGAGAGCTGTCCCACCTTCTGCGCCAGGGTGACGGTTTCGGCCTGGGACGGGGTCAAGGCGAGGGTCGCCGTCTCGCCGGTGACGACATTCGTCCCGTTTTTCTCCTGGACGATCTGGCCGACCGCGAGCACGCGGATGTCGGTGAGCAGGGTCTCGGAGATCTGCGCCTCGCCACCGCCGGACCGCGAAGCATCCTCGTCCCGATAGGTGCGGATGACGTCGACATGGTCGTTGGGGAGGATGAAGCCGCCGGCCGAACTCGAGCCGCGCGTATCGGTGACGATGGCGACGGCACGCATGCCGGAGGGCAGGATCGCCGCCATGAAGCCGCCGTCGGACCGCGCGATCTTCTGCGGGCGGATCGGCTCGCCCGCGAGGAAGGCGCTGCGGGTGATCGAACCGATGATGGTTTCCATGGCGTTGGGCGACACAGAGCGCGTCATGTAGCCGATGGTGATGGCCTGGTCGGGCCAGGGCTGCCAACGCAGGTCGGCTG
>NZ_JADIJP010000023.1:0-82225 GCF_017355285.1 Methylobacterium sp. SD274
GGCCCGTCTGGGTCATCCTGATACAGGGGCCTCGCGCCTCCAGGTTAACGCAAGGCCAGTATCCCGTACGGGACCTTTTTAGGCCTGAACCGCCGCATCCCCATCGGAAAGTTCCCGTACGGGATACAAGTCATCCCGGATCATCCGAAGGGCGACGGTCAGCCCATCCCGCGGGGCCTCGTCGAACGTCTCATATGATCATCTGTACGCGCTTCGCCTACTAGTACTCCACCACCGAACGCTTTCTGTCCCAAACGCTAGCCCGTCTTATTCATCACGACGGTGGATCTGGGGTGGCGAGCGTAGCGTAAGGCATTGATGTGGCTTAGGGATTGGGTGCTGACGCCAAGCCTTCAACGCGCACCGAGCCTGCCACGCCCGCCATGACCGATCCTACGTGTCTGCCGTTCGCGTTTCCATCCATTAGGGGCAAGAAGCTCACAGCCGCCTTCGATGGCGGACGCTTGACCTCGGACGGTGGCGTCATGCTGCTCGCCCAGGCCGCCCGTCGATTGGGTATCGCCGAGAAGCTTGCTGCGGTGATCCCGGATCGACGCGATCCGAGCCGGATCGTGCACCCGCTGCCCGAGATCCTGCTGGCTCGCATCCTGGCGATTGCCTGCGGGTATGAGGATGCCGACGACCTCGACCATCTGCGCGCCGATCCCGCCTTCAAGCTCGCCTGCGGGCGGCTGCCCGAGAGCGGCGCGGACCTGATGAGCCAGCCCACCGTCTCGCGGATGGAGAACACCCCCGGCCTGCGCGACCTGATCCGGCTCGGGCGGGTGCTGGTCGACGTGTACTGCGCCAGCTACGTCGTACCGCCCGCCGCGGTCACCCTGGACATCGACGACACCTGCGACGTGGTGCACGGCCAGCAGCAGCTGTCGCTGTTCAACGCCCACCACGACGCGCGCTGCTTTCTGCCGATCCACGTCTACGATACCGCCACCAGCCGTCCCGTCGCGATGATCCTCCGGCCGGGCAAGACGCCCTCGGGTCGCGAGGTCCGCGGCCATCTGCGCCGGCTCGTCCGGGCGATCCGCCGTCACTGGCCGACGACCGCGATTACCATCCGCGGCGACGGCCACTACGGGCGGCACGAAGCGATGGACTGGTGCGAGGACAACGGCGTCACCTACGTCTTCGGCTTGACCGGCGCAAAGGCGCTCGCGGCCAAGGTCGAGCCGACCGCCGACCACATCCGGGTGGTGCGGGCCCTCGGCGACAAGGATGCGGTGCGCGGCTTTGCCGAGACCACCCACGCCGCCAAGTCCTGGCGGCAGCAGCGCCGCGTCGCCGCCCGCATCGAGGCCACCCGCCTCGGCCTCGACATCCGCTACGTGGTCACGAACATCGCCACTGGTACGCCGGAATGGCTCTACACCGAACTCTACTGCGCCCGCGGCCAGGCTGAGAACCTAATTAAGCTGCACAAGGGCCAGCTCGCTTCCGACCGCACCTCCTGCCGGCACCCGGCCGCCAACCAGATACGGCTCGTCCTGCACACCGCAGCCTACTGGCTGATGCTCACCGTGCGAGACGCCATCCCGGCGGCCCATCGCCTCGCCAGGGCCGAGTTCGCGACGATCCGCCTCCGGCTGCTCAAGCTCGGCGCTCGGATCCGCGAGACCGCTGCCCGCGTCCGCCTCGCCTTCGCCGCGGCGTGTCCGGAAGCCGACCTACTACGCCACCTTGCGACCGCGCTCGTCACAGCCCCGGCTTGAACGGCGGGGCCGAGACGCCCCGACGAACCCGCTCCTATCCCTCAAGCACCGACGCAACGTTCCGAATCCATACGCGTCACGGTGGACGCGCAATCCCGCGCGCCGTCAGCCCAAAACACGGCGTCAGCCAAGCCCCGGTGAATAAGACGGGCTAGGAACCCGTCCGAGTGATGACTTTACTTTGCTGACTACGGCTCACCCGCGACCGGAATGCGAGATGTGCGCGGGCACCGGGGTCTGGAGTCTCGCCGACGTCGATCCTTTCCCGCATCGCTTCGGGTGACGGCCATGCGCATGATCTTAGCGAGGCTACTGAAAGCGGTCGGCATCGTTCGGTACGACTTGCATGTGCGGCGGGTTACCACCTATCCGCGCAAGGACCACGTGGCGATGGGCGAGATGGTCCACGTCGTGGACGCTTGCATTGAAAAGTGGGCCTGCTTCCGTTGCCCTGGTGGCTGAGGAGCGATGATCCCGCTGAGCCTCTACCCAAACGACGGCCTTGATCATTGGTACGTACGGGCTGGCTGCGCAGACCTTCTCTGAGCCCATCCGTGCATCAACAGAACGACTGCGCTTGCCAATTCTGGGTGAGGCGCCGCCGCGTTGATTGGCGTGCAGGCGGTTGACCAAAGCCTCCCCCTCGGTACCGCCCCTGCATACCGACCTGGATCCCATCCCCGCCGGTGTCGCGACCCTGATGGACAAGCGGGCGGAAAGCGCGAAACCAGAGGACATGCTCGCGGACCTCAGCCTCGTGATCCACGAACTACTAAGAGCGCCTAACAGAACTACCTGATTTGGTTGAGGGTGATGAGGCTGGCGGCGAGGTTGGTGAAGGCTTCGTAGATGTCGGCGCGGCGCTCGTAGCGTACGGGCAAGCGTCGGAAACGGTTGAACCAGGCATGGGTGCGCTCGACGACCCAACGGTGACGCCCAAGCTTCTCGCTGCTGTCGATCCCGCGCCGAGCGATGCGTGGCACGATCCCACGGGCGCGGCACTCCTGGCGACGGGCACGGGCGTCGTAGGCCTTGTCGGCATGAAGCTTGTGGGGACGGTGGCGTGGGCGACCGCGCCGGCCGCTGCCCACGGGCGGGATCGCATCGAGGGTCGGGGCCATCATCACGCTGTCGTGGCGGTTGGCCCCCGTGAAGGTCAGGCCGAGGGGCGTGCCGCGGGCATCGACGACGAGGTGGCGCTTGGTGCCCGGTTTGCCGCGATCCGTCGGGTTCGGGCCTATGGCAGAGCCCCTTTTTTCGCCGGGACAGACGCGCTGTCCAGGCTGGCCCGGCTCCAGTCGAGCTGGCCGGCTTCGTAAAGTCGCCCCAGCAGCACCTGATGCAGGCGGGTCCAGACGCCCGCCGCCTGCCAGTCCCGCAGGCGGCGCCAGCACGTCATGCCCGAGCCACAGCCCATCTCGGCCGGCAGCATCTCCCAGGGTAATCCAGAGCGCAGCACGAACAGGATGCCTGTCAGGGCCGCCCGGTTCTCGATAGGCCGTCGACCGCCCTTCGGACGGGGTCGGGGAGGCGGAAGCAGCGGGGCGATCTCGCTCCAGAGATCGTCGGGAAGAAGTGCGCGGGCCATGAAACACCAACGCACATCAACGCTCAGGGTGCCGTTCTGTTAGGCGCTCTAAGGGACAAAGGCGCACTGGGGGCCGCCGAGATCTACTACCATCTGCTGGAAGCCATCCGGCAACGCGCGGACGAGCTCGAAATGCCGTTGGCCGCGGGATGGCTCCGGCGTTGGCTGCGAGAGTTCACCGGCCCCGCCGGTAGCCTTGTCGAGCACAAGAGCAAGTTCGAACTGGCCTCCCGCACCGCCGACGCAGGCGCCGCATTTCAGGCCCGGGTCATGGCCGATGTCCACGCCCTCTTGCTCGACTACGGCTTCCCGCTGGCCCCGGCGGCCCTCGCCAAGCGGTTGGCCCCGAAGCTAGGGCAGGAGCTACGTCTCTCCGGTAGCCAGATCAGTGACTGGATGGAATCGCGACGTGACAAGTTCAGGAAATAAGGCAAGGGTTGGCTCGCAATTCAATCATGATTAATTACAAAGTTAAACTTCAATATCCCGCTGCGGGGTCGGACTTTAACTTGGCCTAGTCGCGCAGAGGTTATCCCATTGCATCCGAAAGCGGACGTATCGTACAACGTTCACAACGGTCCGAGACCGGAAGCACGGATGCGCGCTTCCGGCTTCGCGTCAAGCAGGTATGGGTCGGTTCTGCAAGGTAGCGCTTGCCAGTCCTTCGGTTCTTGACTCGACGATCGCAAACAGCTCCTCCACCCTCAGTTGCTCCTCGACGGAATGCGGGAGGAGATAGGCGCACACAACGTACACGACGAGATTGATCGCCAGGCCGAAGCATCCCGAGGTCAGTCCGTAGCCGAACGGGAGTTGGCCTCCGAAGGTGAGTTCCAGGCCCACGGCCGTCACGAATCCCACGACCATGCCCGCAATCGCGCCCTGACGATTTCCCCGTCTCCAGAAGATGCCGAGGAACTGCGGAATGCTCAGTTGGATGATCCCTTGGTAGGCCAGAACCGCCAGCGAGAAGAGCGCCGGGAGGGTCAAGGTGGCAAGCCATGAGGCCAGGAGTGTCAGCAGCAGCATGCCGATCTTGGCGATCACAATCATCCGCTTCTGGTCAAGCTCAACGTAATTGCCAACCAGATCGTTGGCGAGCTGCGCCCCGTAGGCCTGGATGTTACCGTCCGTATGGCCCATCGAGGCGGCCAGAAGGACAACGCCCGCAAGCCCTAGGAGGACGAGACCGCCGGCCTGCTCGGAGACGATGAACCATACGTCGTCGGGCTTGGCGACCGCCTCGGGGATCTTAGAGGCGAGCATGCCGAAGAGCAGCAGGGCCACGCCGAAGAAAAGCGTCAGTGGCACGGCGAGCGCCGCTGACTTCTTGAGGCTGTGGACCCCATCGGCGGTGAACAATCGGACGAAGATGTAGGGCCAGCACCACCCTCCCAGAGCGCCAGTGAACATCAGCGCGAACAGGTAGAGTGGACCTTCCCTGGACCCGAAGCTCGGGATCGCGAACATCTTCGGATCGAGGGTGGCGAGCGTGCTCCCCTTCACCACTACCAGCCAGACGATCAGCCCGACGAGCATCAAACCACCACCGATGTAGGCGACGATGCCCTGCAGGTAGTCTGAGATCACCACGCCGCGCATGCCCATGCGGACGGTCCAGATCTGACGGATCGCGATAACGACGACGCCCACGACAACGGAGCTTGAGAAAGACAAGGCTCCAAGCGACATCGCCTGGAACAGGTTGCCGAGGGCCTGCATGCCGAGCACGAGCCAGGGCAGGCCCGAGACAATGCCGATGAGGGCCGCGATCGTTCGGATGTGGCGAGAGTCGTAGCGGAGCGCGAATAGATCGCCCTGGGTACGCAGATCGTAGGTCTTGCCCCAGATCCAGACCGGTCGGGCCAGGACGAAGAGCAGCACGACGGTCAGGAGTGAGTAGGACAGGACGTAGAACGACATCACGCCGGCCGTCACCGAGAGGGCGCCGAAGGCGGTGAACATCGAGCCGGGATACCAGGTGTTGAGGAACGACATTGCCTGGTAGCGCGCTCCGAACGAGCGTCCGCCCACAGCGTAATCAGTGAAGGATTGGTCTACGGTACGGTTGCGGTGAAGCACCCAGACGACGGCGGCGAAGAAGAGGGCCAGTAAACCGAAGGTAACGATCATGCTCCGCTCCCCGCCATGGCATCGTCGAGGAAATAGGCGGCGATGAGGCTCGCCGTGATGCAGAGACTGACGGCCAGGAAGTAGAAGAGCGCTGCAGGGACGCCGGCAATCGGGTTCGTGCGTCCGTCGGCGGCCCAGTAGAGCGGTGGTGCCAGAGCGACGATGGCGTCAAGTAGGAACCACAGCTTGACGATCCGACGCCGGAACGGCGCAGGTGATCCTTTGGTCGGCATGGCGTATCCTCGGGTTCTTGTTTTAGTGAAGAATGGAATCGAGTTTGTCGAAACAGCTCGGCCAGTCCTGCGTGTAGGCCTCTCGAACATCCGCCCGCGTAATCCGCCTGTGCGTCAGGCGCATCTCGGTCGAGCCGGTGTCGAGAGGCGTGAGATCGATCTGGAGGAGGGTCTTCTCGCCTCGCAGCAGATCGAGGGGGCCGTCGTAAATCCAGGTCTGAAGGATGTGTCGGCCTGCCTGAAGGGCTCGATAACGGCCCGTGATGCGATGCTGGGCACCGTCAGGGCCACGGGTTCGCAGCAGGAAGCATCCTCCTACCTGCAGGTCGGTCTCCGCGTGCTCGACTATGTTTGCTCCCGGAACCAGCCAACGCTGAAGCATCGTCGGATCGGTCCAGGCGCGATAGACCTCGGCGCAAGGCGCGTGGAACACTCGCACAAGGACGACGGCAGGCTCAATCTCGTTCATTTAGGTCCTTCCGCGCGGCGCGGGTACTCAAAAGCTCGTCGAGGACGTCGAGGCGCTCGTCCCAGAAATCCGAGTAGGAGCGGAGCCAGGCGAGGGCCTGTGCCAAGGGACGCGGGTCGAGCGAGCAGCGATGGCTTCGCCCCTGGACGATGCGGGTCATGAGGCCCGCGCCTTCAAGCACCTTGAGGTGCTTGGATGCGGCCGCGAGGGACATTTCGTAGGGTCGCGCCAACTCGGTGACGGTCTGCTGGCCGGACGCAAGCTGCCGCACCATCGCCCGGCGGGTGGGGTCCGCCAAGGCGTGAAACACCTGATCCAGATCCTGTTTCTGATATTCAACCATCTGGTTGTTTAAAGCACCGGTGAGGGCGGAGCGCAAGTGGAGATTTCTGTCCGCGACACCGGTCCTGGCCGGGGTGACGCTGTCATACCCGACGGGGGGCCAGCCAAAGGCAGCAAGTCCGCCCCTCAGAGTCCCTTGGTCCGCCAAAGCTCGGTCACACCGCATCTGATCGACTACGGACGGGTTGCTGCGTTTGATTTGCCGAAGGCTTGTGGGTGAATGGATGGCCAGGAACCAACGCGGCCTGGCTCTGAAGCGGACCGACCGCCTTCGCCCTGAACATGCCGGATCAACCCGGTTCGCAGTCAAAGCCTAACGTTGCCGTTTTTTGAGAGCGATGGCTCCGGCGGCTTTCACGGACAGGCCGATGACAATCGAGAGATTACCTACTAATTGATAGGAGGCTACCTTTTTTACGGTGCTGCGCTTCGGTTAGGGCGTTGGGCTGATACGGATGGGAGAGATGACGACAAAGACAGTGCGCCAGCTACGCTTGGCTTTCACCCACACGCTTCTCCTCTCGGGGCGACAGTGGCGGCGGCTCGCCAATGGGTCGACCGAAACGCATGGCATCTCGGAAGCCAAGGCACTGCCGCTCGTGTTGATCGCGCGCATGGGCGGCGAGCCGCGTCAGACTACATTGGCCGAGGCAGTTGGCATCGAAGGGCCGTCGTTGGTCCGCCTTCTGGACCAATTGGAATCGTCGGGTCTCGTTTCACGGAAGGAGGACCCAACCGATCGCCGCGCGAAGGTGCTAGCGCTTACGCCCGCGGGTCAAGAAATTGTCACCCGGATTGAGGCAGACCTAGAACGGCTGCGGGATGCGACCTTCGCAAAGGTAAGCGCTGCCGACCTGGAGGCTAGCCTTCGAGTGTTTCGGGCGATGCAAGACCATATCCGTGGTGTTTCGGAACCGGAGGATGCTCAAGCTAGAGCTCAGCGCGGAGAGGCTGCGGAATGACCCTTCCGGGCTGGCGCGACTGGGTCTTCTCGCTGAAGACCTTCGGGGCCGGCATGCTGGCCCTGTTCCTGGCGTTCTGGATCGACCTGCCGAACCCGTACTGGGCGCTCGGCACCGTCTACATCACCAGCCAAGTGCTCGCCGGCGCGACCCGCTCGAAAGCGCTTTATCGGGTCATCGGCACCCTGCTGGGGGCCGTCGTGACGGTCGTCCTCGTGCCGAATCTCGTGAACTCGCCGGAACTCCTGACCCTGGCCATCGCACTGTGGGTCGCGACCTGCCTGTACTTCTCTCTCCTCGACCGGACCCCGCGCAGCTACCTCATGATGCTCGGCGGCTACACGGCGGCCCTGATCGGCTTTCCGGCCGTCGGCGACCCCGGGACGATGTTCGACACAGCCGTGGCGCGGGCCGAAGAGATCACCCTCGGCATCCTTTGCGCCAGCCTCGTCAACACGGTGGTGCTGCCGCAATCCGTGGTGCCCGTGATCACTGGCCGGCTTGACCTTTGGCTGCGTGATGCGCGCGGCTGGGTCATCGACGTCCTCGGCCGCGCCCGCACCACGAAGGACACCCAGGCGACTCGGTTGAAGCTCGCCTCGGACGCGGTCGCCTTCGACGCCCTGGCGACACCGCTGCGATACGACATGACTGGGGCCGAGCGCTCGGCCGGTGCGATGGCGACGCTGCGCCAACACATGCTGATGTTCCTGCCCATCGCCTCGGCAATCTCGGACCGCATCGAAACGCTGGAGCGCGCGCGGGCTCTGCCGCAGCGTCTGCGCACCCTGCTCGACGAAATGGCTCTTTGGCTCGCCTCGGGCACGACCGAGCGCACCGAGGCCGACCGGCTGAAGGCGGCTGCTGATGCACTCGAACCCGGCCTAGGCACACAACCGTCCTGGGACGGCCTTGTGCTCGCGAGCCTATTAGCGCGCCTGCGGGACTTCATCGACCTGCGCCAGGATGCCCGCATCCTGCAGCGGCATATCGCCGACGGCACCCCGGTCACGGAGAACCTGACATTCCGGTACACTGCCGCCGCCCGTACCATCCGCCACCGCGATCACGGCATGGCGCTGCTGTCGGCCGTGGGCGTGTTCCTGACCATTATGATCACCTGCGCGATCTGGATTGCCACCGGCTGGCCGCACGGTTCGGCCGCCCCGATGATGGCGGCGGTGGGCTGCAGCTTCTTCGCCGCCCAGGACGATCCCGCGCCGTTCATCGTCAGCTTCGCCAACTCGGCGATCCTCGGCGCCCTCGGAGCGGGGACCTATCTGTTCGCGGTCCTGCCGCTCGCCACCACGTTCGAGATGCTTGTCCTAGCTTTGGCTCCTGCCCTGCTGATCTGCGGGGTCTTCATGGCCCAGCCAAAGACCGCGCCCCTGGCGATGGGCGCGGCGGTCAACGGCTCGGCGATGATCGCCATCCAGGGCAGCTACAGCGCCGACTTCGCCGCCTTCGCGAACTCGTCCATCGCCGTCATCGTCGGGATGTGGGTGGCCGCCATCGTCACGCGTCTTGTGCGCTCGGTGGGTGCCGGGTGGTCGGCGCGGCGCCTACGGGCCGTCAACCGCCGCAGCCTGGCCCGGGCAGCCGAGCGCCAGGGGGCGCAGAACGGCCTCGAACTCGCGGCCCTGATGCTGGACCGGGTCGGGCTGATCGCGCCGCGCCTCGCCTCCCTGCCGCCCGACGATGCCGAGTGGACCACCGACCTCCTCGCCGAGGTCCGGGTCGGCATTAACGTGGTCGAGTTGCGGCGTGATCGGCGGGAACTCCCGAAGGAAGGCCGAGAAGCGGTCGAGCTCCTGCTCGGCGCGCTGTCACGGCACTTCGGAGCCAAGCGTGAGGAGCCGCCGTCGGACCTGCTCGACACCATCGATGGTGCGCTTGACGCGGTCTCGGCCGATCCGGCTCGCCAAGCCTCGGGCCGCGTCGCGCTCATGGCCCTCGTCGGCATCCGGCGTGGCCTGTTTCCCGACGCGGTCCCCTACCGTTCGACCCGGAACTCGACCACGCAACCGGAGCTCGCGGCATGACGGGTGAACTCGACCTCTACGGCGTCTTCGTTCCGAGCTTAGCGGCCTGGATGCTGATCGCCTTCGCCGTCAGCCTACCCCTGCGGTGGGTCCTGGCCCGGACCGGGTTCTATCGCCTCGTCTGGCACCGGCCGCTGTTCGACCTCGCCCTCTACGTCGTGCTCCTCGGTCTCGTCGTCTCGGTGGCGGTTCCACTCACCTCTTAAGCGGCCAACACCCTTCGACCGCTCCATCCATGTCCAGACCTTCCGGAATCCCCGATGCCTCGATTCCTCGCCCTTTCGTTCCGCATCCTCATCACCCTCGGGATGGCCGCCGCCGCCGTCGTCGTCGGTTTGGCGCTGTGGGACTACTACATGGAGGCGCCGTGGACCCGGGACGGGCGCGTGCGCGCCGACGTGGTGCAGGTTGCGCCGGACGTCTCTGGCCTCATCACTGAGGTACTCATCGCCGATAACCAGGTGGTGAAGCGGGGCGACGTGCTGTTCCGGATCGACCCCGACCGCTTCGCCCTGTCGCTCCGTCAGGCGGAGGCGATGGTCGAGGGCAAGAAGGCAACCGCCGCACAGGCCGCAGCCGACTACTCCCGCTACCTGAAGTTGAGCGACGCTGCGGCGTCCCAGCAGCGAGTCGAGGCCGCCCAGGCCGCCGACCTGGAGGCCAAGGCCGCCTATGAGCAGGCCATGGCGGACCGAGACACCGCCAAGCTCAACCTCGAACGTTCCGAGGTGAAGGCCTCGGTGAACGGACGCATCACCAACATGGGCCTGCGCCCCGGCACCTACGTCTCCACCGGGCGCGGGGTGATGGCGCTCATCGACAGCGACACCCTGCGGGTCGAGGGCTACTTCGAGGAGACCAAGCTGCCGCGCATCCATGTCGGCGACAGAGCCAGCATCCGCCTTATGGGCGAGGCGGGGACCCTGACGGGCCATGTCGAAAGTTTCGCCGGGGGCATCGAGGATCGCGAGCGCACCGCCGGGTCTAGCCTACTCGCCAGCGTCAACCCGACCTTCGCCTGGGTAAGGCTGGCGCAACGCATCCCGGTGCGGATCAAGCTCGATCGCGTTCCCGACGAGACCCGGCTGGTCTCGGGCCGCACCGCGACGGTCGCGGTCGAACCGAAGGGCGAGACTTCGCACTTCAGCCTGTTCGGCTCCTGGCGGGGGGCCCCGCCCCCGGTCGCCGGGGAGACCACCGCACGCTGAAGCCCCGTGGGCAATCCCACTCCTCTCAAGCTGTTATCCAGACACGGAGATACACCATGACTGATCCGGCATTGAGCCTAGCGAATGACGGGGCGGATGGCGTTCTAGCCAACGCACCCTACCATGTTGGTGCGGTGACCCTTGTCGTGCGCGACCTCGACGCCGTCAGGACCTTTTACCGGGACGTGATCGGCCTTGGCGTCGAGGCGGAGGCCGGCGACACCGTACGGCTCGGGACGGGCGGCACGACGCTCGTCGTCCTACGGGCGGACCCGGATGCCCGGCCGTGGACACAGCAGGAAGCGGGGCTTTTCCACACCGCTTTCCTGTTGCCGACCCGCGGCGATCTTGGCGCTTGGCTCCTGCACGCGGACCGGAACGGCGTCACGCTCACGGGCGCGGCGGATCACCTTGTCAGCGAGGCGGTCTACCTCTCCGACCCGGAGGGCAACGGCATCGAGATCTACGTCGACCGCCCCAGCCAGCAATGGCAACGGGCGCAGGACGGCTCCGTTGTGATGCGCAATGAGCGTCTGGATCGCGCCGGCATCGTCGGTGCCGCCATTCGGCCCTGGGCCGGCATGCCGGCCGGCAGTTGCGTCGGACATGTCCACCTGCAAGTCGGCGATCTCGACGCGACGGAGCGCTTCCATGCGGACCTGCTCGGCTTCGATGTCATGTGCCGCTATCCAGGCGCCCTGTTCCTCGGCTCTGGCGGCTATCATCACCAGCTTGCCGGTAACATCTGGAACAGCCGTGGCGCTCCGGTACGCTTCGAGGGGACGACCGGCCTCGCGGAGGTATCCTTGATCGCGAACGGTGAGACGCTGGCATCGGTACGAAGGCGCTGCAATGTTGCCGGTGCGTCCCTCGTCGAGGACGGGGAAACGCTCGTATTGCGCGATCCGTGGGGAACACACCTACGGCTCACGTCGGAGCATTGAAGCTTCGGAATGGCGCCGGTTTTCTACCCGGCGCCATTCGGTTCAGCGTGCTTGCGATTCCGCGGCGCCAGGGGCCAGCCAATGACCAGCGGCCGCGAGCATCGTCTCCACGCCGGTGCGAAGGGTCGGTGTCAGGACAGGCGCGTACTCAGGGGAGTGGTTCGAGGGAAGCTCGTTCAGGGTCCCGGCCTTCTCCGCCTCGGCGTAGAGCTTCGGGTCAGTCCCTCCGACGAACCAGAACACCGACGGCACGTCCCAGGCGCGGGCGAAGACAGTGAAGTCCTCGCTGGCGTTCGCGCTGCTGGCGGGCCGCACCGTGTCGGCCCCCAGGCGGTGCTTGAGGGCCTCGGTCACCTTGGCGGTCGCTTCCTCGTCGTTCACAGTCAGGGGGAACTGCCCCAGCATCGTCAGAAGAGGCGGCTTCGGAGCACCGGATATGGCGGCCTCCCCGTCGATGACCCGCTTGATTGAGGCCAGCACCTTATCACGCACTCCATCGTCGTAGGTGCGGACGTTGAGCTGCAGCTGCGCCTCGTCCGGGATGATGTTGGCGCTCGACCCAGCCAGCATCGACCCGACCGAGATTACGGCGCTGTCCGACATCGAGACCTCGCGCGAGACGATGGTCTGCAGGCGCATCACCGTTGCGGCGGCCATGACCACCGGATCGATGGTTGATTCCGGCCCGGAGCCGTGCCCGCCGCGTCCGTACAACGTTACCTTCATGCTGTCGCTGCGGGAGAGGACGGGGCCACTGGCGAGGCGAACCTGCCCGGCCGGGAACGGCAGCACGTGCTGCCCCAAGGTGACGACCGGCTTCGGAAAGCGCTTCACCATGCCATCGTCGACCATGGCCTTGGCGCCCTCGCCGATCTCCTCGCCAGGCTGGAACACGGCCATCACGGTCCCGTGCCATTTTTCTTTGTTGGCGGCCAGGATCTGGGTCGCGCCCATCAGCCAGGTCACGTGCAGGTCGTGCCCGCAGGAATGCGCGATGGCCGTCTCACGGCCGGACGCCGGATCCGTCCCTTTTTTCGTGCTGGCATAGGGAAGGCCGGTGTTCTCCTTCATCGGCAGGCCGTCCATGTCGGCGCGCAGAAGCACGGTCGGGCCGTCGCCGTTGCGCAGGAGGCCGACCACGCCCGTGCCGCCCACGCCCTCGGTGACCTCGAAGCCCTGGTCCTTGAGCCATTTCGCGGCGATGCCGGCCGTGCGCTTCTCCTGCATCGAGAGCTCCGGGTTGGCGTGGAGGTCCTCGTAGATGCCCTTCAGCTTCGCGAGTTGCGCCTCCGTCGGTCCGGGCAGAGCCCTCGGGCCGCCTTGAGCGAAAGCCGGATTAGGAATGGTCGAGAGCGATATGAAGGCTGCCAGCGCGAGCCGGCTGCAGCGTTTGCCGATAACCATCTTGGTGTTTCCCTTTGGTCGGACCGCGGCAGCGATGCTGCGACGATGTCCGTCGTTGCGAGGCGTCTCGACGTCGGCGAGCCGCGATGGATCGGCCCTGTCAATTATAGGGGATGCCGGCGCGGGGGCGATATCGCGGAAGCGTCCAACCAAAGCGGAGCGAAGCGGCCCGCACCAGCAGGGCGACGAGGAAGCCGGCGCCCAACGCAAGCTCGCGCGGGACGCCGAGGATGGACAGGGCGACGAAGGCCGCGGCACCGGCCGCGGCTGCCGAAGCGTAGATTTCCCTGCTGAGGATACCCGGACTGTCCCCCCCGAGAAGGTCGCGCAGGAGGCCTCCGAAGGTGGCCGTCACCACTCCCATGACGATGGCTACCGTGGCGCTCGCACCAGCCTGCAAGGCCTTCTCCGCCCCCGCCACGGTGAAAAGCGCCAGCCCGAGGGCATCGAGGCGCACGAGGTATCGGTACCGGGATTGCGGGATGTGCGCGACGAAGAACACGGCGCAGGAAACGAGGACGCAGGCCAGGAGGTAGGCCGGTTGCTGCGTCCAGAACACCGGCTGGCCGAGCAGCAGGTCCCGGAGCGTCCCGCCCCCGACACCCGTCACGGTGCCCAACACGGCGAACCCGACGAAATCCATCTCCTTACGCGATGCAACGAGGGCCCCGGCGACCGTGAAGACGATCACGCCGAGCCAATCCAGGGTGGCGGTCGCAGTCTCGAACATCGGGTTTCATCCTGGCGGTCGGAGGCGGTCTCGTCGCGGTGCCTTCGCACCACGGCATTCATCGGAAGAGCAGTACCTGGTTGTCGGAACGGGGGTGATCATCCCACTCACGCTGCACCATCGCCTCCGGCATCGACGTCTTCACGACGACGGTCGTACCGGTCGGGACGCGACCGTAGAGATCGTAGATGTCCTCGTTCAGCAGGCGGATGCAGCCGGAGGAATCCGTGCCGCCCACCGTCCAAGGCTCGTTGGTGCCGTGGATGCGGTAGAGAGTGTCCTTGTCGCCTTGGTAGAGGTAGAGGGCGCGGCACCCGAGCGGGTTCTCGACGCCAGGCTCGACGTAGCGTGGGATGCCGGGCCGACGCTTCAGCATGGCCTCCGTCGGGCGCCAGCCCGGCCACTTGGCCTTGCGCTTGATCACGGCGGTGCCGGACCAAGTGAAGCCAGCCCGGCCCACCCCGATGCCGTAGCGGATCGCGGTCCGACCCTCGCGCACGAGGTAGAGGAAGCGGGCGTGCGTATCGATGACCAGCGTGCCTGCGCGCTCCGGCTCGTCGTAATTCACCAGCTGCTTGCGAAATTCCGGGGGTACGAGCGTCAGATCGACCGTAGGGACGTCGAAGGGATCGTCTGGGATCGCGCCGGTGAACCAGGCGTCGCGGTTCGACGCGGGATCGATGGGTACTGGTGCCTTCGGCGGTTCGGGCTCCGTGTCCCAGAAGAAGGCTTGCGCCCGACCGGGTGCGAGGACGGCTGCGGCGAGGAGCAGGGATCGGCGGGTAGCCAACATCGTCGTGTATCCTGATTGGACGTTCGAAAGTGGCGCGGCTCTAGGCAGGTTCGAGGGCGCCGCGCGGTCGATGCCGGGCGTGCGTCGTCGTTGCGGCTCGCGGGATGAGCCGGCCGGTCGCGGAGGGTGAGGCGGCAAGCTCATGGGCTCGCGGCGTGTCAGGCTATGGGGACGTCATTGCGCAGGCCTCCAAAGGTTGCTCCGCATGCGTCATGCATGCGGCCCCCTCTGTCATTGGCCTGAGAGTTTCACCCGGGCCTTCGCGAAGGCATGGGCTTACACCGTCGGCGGGAGCTGACGCTCCGCTTTCCAGAGTGTTGAACGACGGGCGGTCCGGGTGCCTGAGAGTTTCCGGGGCGGTTGCTCCTTCGGCGGCCGGTTCACACCGGCTCTCTCCCGCTCGTCGATAGATGACTTGACCACTGATGTATCGCCTAAACGAGCGGCACGCCAGGTAATTCGTTAGCTTGCAATCAATGTGGGTGCGTTGAGGCACATAGGCTGTTCCTGATACGTCGTGGGAATGGGTCGGACGGGCTTCGCTCGGATGGGCGCGGTGTCATTTCCTATCAAGGAAGCAATTCATCAGACCCTCGCCGCACAAGCTTGGCTCGAACTGATAGGGCTGGAAGATGACGTGCAGGATCGTTACGCCCCGAATGCCGCCCGTGGGTGTACGCCACTGTATGGATTGACCTTCGGACAAGCCCAACACAGCTGCGCCGAGAGGTGACAGGACCGAGACACAAGTCTCGTCCCATTGCTCCTCATCGGGATAGACCAGCGTCAGGCGCTCGACATGATCGGTGACGTCGTCCCGATACTCGACGCGCGCATGCATCGTCACAACGTTCCAAGGCAACGCCTCCGGCCTGACGATTTCAGCGCGATCCAACTCGGCAGCGAGAAGATCAGGTGCGGTGGCCTTCGCATCCATTTGAGGATGACCGGATGCGACCCGGCGCAGGTCGAGGAAATCCGTGTCCGGGATCATCAAGTGGGGCGATCCTCCGAGGACGATGTGACCCGTCATTGCGTAAAAGCTCCCTTCTCTGAGGTATGAGGTAAGTTAAGATCGAATGGTTCGGTCCAGTATCGGAGTAAGTCGACCGGCAGGACGCCCCCTACACCGTCTCCGGCACTTTCACGTCGAGGACCGTAAGTCGTTTCACGATGCCCGTGCGGGTTCGCCAATTTATCGACTGGCCGAGACTAAGCCCGATCAAGGCCGCCCCGATGGGCGTCATGACGGACACTCTTCCCTGCTCGATGTCCGCCTCGCCCGGGTAGACCAGAGTCACGGCCTGAACCTTTCCCGTTGCGTCGTCCCTGAATTCGACCATGCACCCCATCTGGACGAGGTCTGCCACGCATGCCCTTTGACCGACGATTCTGGCACGATCCACTTCATCGGCGAGAACGTCGGCAACCTCGGGCGAACGGTCGGTGGCAAATGAAGCCAGCTGCGACAGGCGCTCATGATCGTCCTTCGTCATCTTGATTTGTGGCTTCGTCATCTTTTGCGACATAGTCGTCGATCCTTGCTGTATTTCGACCCCGGACGATCAAGCGGCGCTTGGTCCGGGATCGTCGTCCTTGTCTGAATTGGCCGCGGCGGACCGGTCGTTGCCCTGCCCGGATTGCGGCCTTGGGTAATTCCCACGCGAGAAGGGGATCACGGTGCGCGCCAGCGGAACCACATCATGCGCAGGTGCCGCCCCGCTCCCCCCAGCTTTGTCATCGCGGATCTCGGTCGCGGAAGGCGATGTCGGGGCGGACTTGGAATTTTCCATAGCTGTTACTCCGCAAGTACGGGCCCATCGCCAATAGAAAAGCGAGGACGCGACGCAGGTCAGCCGAGGGGTAAGCCATATAGGCTCCTCCCGCCGGTCAAATATTTGATTATATTGGGTAGCTCTGGCTTGAGCCAGCACGCAATCCCCGAGCGGTCAGTGCACGCTGGCACCTCCGGCTCGGGGCTACTCGCCCGCGATAAGTCTACCTGCCCGGAGCAGGTCCCGATGGGGAGGCCAAGATTTGCGCATGATCTTTCGATCCTCCCGGAAGTCCACCCGCTTGTCAATTCCCGTTTCGCCGCACCTTCCGTCTCGGGAAATCCGGCCTGCTGACAGCGTCGATTGACACCCGTACGGCTTAGCCTATGCTCCGCGCCATCATGTCAAACCTTTCACAAAGCATTCGCCTCCTGGGGCGTGCGGGCAGTCTGCAAGCAGGCTCCTAAGCCCTGGCGCTTGGCCAGCCTTTCCAGGCGGGGCCCGTTCCAGGGGTGGATTTCCAATAGATCTCAGTCCTACCCAAACGCCGTTTTCGGACAGGCATGGCGGAAACGCGTAGCGTAGCCCCAGCTTGCGACGAGATATCGGCGTGGGCGCAAGCCGGTCGATTCCGCCGGTTGCCGCTACCCGTCGACATTATGGTCATCCGGTAGGTCGGAAAACCTCACGCGAGGTGCTTCTCAGCCAGCCTCATCGGACTTCGGCCTCGGGAAAAGCAGCTGGTTTCATTCCGGCTGCTCAGCCTCGACGCCGGAATGGAATGGCGGACTGCCGAGCCATTCAAACAATGATCCAGGAAGGGTCACGGTGATCGGCCTGCTTGGTCCGATCCAGTCACAGATCATCCTGAACTCTTCCGTTCCTTCAGGCGGACGACCTAGCGGTTACTGCTGAAGCCCCACCGAACCTTCCCTGCGTAAAGGAATAAGAACAATGACCGAACCCATTTGGCCACTCCACGGTCGCATCACCGGCCCCATCGTCATGATCGGCTTCGGGTCCATCGGACGCGGCGTCCTTCCGCTGATCGAGCGCCATTTCGAGTACGACAAGGGCCGTTTCACGGTCGTCGAGCCTTCGGATGCGCACCGGCCCCTAGCCGACAGGCATGGCCTGCGCTTCGAGCAGGTCGCGTTGACGAAGGAGAACTTTCGCGACGTCCTCACCCCACTCCTCACCGAGGGCGGCGGTCAGGGCTTCTGCGTGAACGTATCCGTCGATACGTCCTCCCGCGCCATCATGGAGCTCTGCCGCGAACTGGGCGCCTTCTACATCGACACGGTCGCAGAGCCGTGGCCGGGGTTCTACTTCGACAAGGACCGGAGCCAGGGCGACCGCACCAACTACGCGCTGCGCCAGGAAATCCTCGACGCGCGCGCCGCCAACCCCGGCGGCACCACCGCCGTGTCGTGCTGCGGCGCCAATCCCGGCATGGTCTCGTGGTTCGTCAAGCAGGGGCTCCTGAATGTCGCCTGCGATCTCGGCCTTGAGATCCCCGAGCCGAAGGACCGCGCCGGCTGGGCCAGCCTCATGCGCGAGGTCGGCGTCAAGGGCATCCACATCGCCGAGCGCGACACCCAACGCGCCAATACCCCGAAACCGCAGGGGGTGTTCGTCAACACCTGGTCGGTGGAAGGCTTCGTCTCGGAGGGCAACCAGCCGGCCGAGCTCGGATGGGGAACCCACGAGACCTGGCGTCCGGATAACGCCCGCGACCAGGAGAAGGGCTCGCGCTGCGCCATCTACCTGCTCCAGCCCGGCGCCGACACCCGCGTGCGCTCGTGGACACCGACGTCCCAGGCACAGTTCGGCTTCCTCGTGACCCACAGCGAGGCCGTGTCGATCTCCGATTATTACACCGTGCTGGAGGGCGAGCGCGCCGCCTACCGCCCAACCTGCCACTACGCGTACCATCCCTGCAACGACGCGGTGCTCTCGCTCCACGAGATGTTCGGCAAGGCGTCCAAGGTGCAGGAGACGCACCACATCCTCGACGAGACCGAGATCCTCGACGGAATCGACGAACTCGGCGTGCTCCTCTACGGCCACGCCAAGAACGCCTACTGGTTCGGCTCGCAGCTCTCCATCGAGGAGACCCGGCGCATCGCCCCATACCAGAACGCCACCGGCCTTCAGGTGACCTCGGCGGTGCTCGCCGGTATGGTCTGGGCCTTGGAGAACCCGAAGGCCGGCATCGTCGAGGCCGACGAGATGGATTTCCGCCGCTGCCTCGAAGTGCAGAGCCCGTATCTCGGCCCCGTCGTTGGCGTTTACACCGACTGGACCCCACTCGCCGGCCGCCCCGGCCTGTTCCCGGAAGATATCGACGAAACTGATCCCTGGCAGTTCCGCAACGTCCTCGTCCGTTAACGGAAGGGCACGCGATGACGGGCGTCGTTCACGTCGTGGGCGCGGGGCTCTCGGGGCTCTCAGCGGCCGTGCGCCTCGCGGAAGCTGGGCGTACGGTGATCGTCCACGAGGCCGCTGGTCATGCCGGTGGCCGCTGCAGGTCCTATCACGATCCGCAGCTCGGGATGACAATCGACAATGGCAACCACCTTGTCCTGTCGGGCAATAGGGCGACATTCGCTTTCCTTGACCGCATCGGAGGCCGCAACGCGGTCTCCGTGCATGCGCGGGCGGAGTTTCCCTTCGTTGACCTCGCCACGGGTGAGCGCTGGACACTGCGCCTGAACCAGGGCCGCGTGCCGTGGTGGATCCTCGATCCTACCCGGCGCGTCCCGGGCACCCAGGCGATCGATTACGCGGCGATCCTTCGCCTCCTTTCGGCAAGGCCAGGCACGAAGGTATCGGACGTCCTCCCGTGCGAGGGGACACTCTACGAGCGGCTGTGGCGACCCGTTCTCCTGGCTGCGCTGAACATCGACCCGAGGGATGCGGATGCGAACCTTGCAGCACAGGTCCTGCGCGAAACCTTCGGCGAGGGCGGGCACGCCTGCCGGCCCGTCGTCGCCCAGGGCGGGCTCTCGGAGGCCTTCGTCGACCCGGCACTGCGCTTCCTGGAGGAGCGTGGGGCGGTGGTCCGCCATAACAGCCGTCTGCACCGCCTCGCGTATGAAGGGGGGCGCGTCGCCGGCCTCGTCCTCGGCGACGGTCCTGTGCGGCTGCGGCCTCGGGATCAGGTTATCCTCGCGCTTCCCCCAAAGGCGACGGCCGACGCCGTCCCGGGGTTGAAGGTCCCGACGGATCACCGGGGGATCGCGAACGTCCACTTTGGCGTGAATTGCCCTTCCGACATGCCGCGGCTGACGGGTGTGGTGAACGGGTTGTCGGACTGGATCTTTGCCTATCCGGGCCGAATCTCGGTGACTGTCAGCGAAACGGATCTGGACGTCATGAGCCGACAGGAAATCGCCCACCAGATCTGGACCGAGGTCTCCTACGTCACCGGCCGGTACATGACAGGCCTGTCGGACATGCCGCCGCCCTGGCAGGTCATCCGCGAGAAGCGAGCGACCTTTGCGCCGACACCTGAGGCGGCCCGGCTCCGGCCCAGGACGCGAACGGAATTCCGCAACCTCTTCATCGCCGGCGACTGGACGGACACAGGTCTGCCCGCTTGCATCGAGGGAGCCATTCGGTCGGGGGATAAAGCAGCTCAGATGGTGATGGAAGCGACTGGCTGACCCGTTCTTGCATAACGAGCCAAGATCCTTGAAGAAAACTTGCATATTTTTCGATATTGATTATCTAGTAGTTGCTATGTTTATTTCGGATCATCCTCTGAACAAAAGAGCCAGCCGCCTCGTCGCAGGCCGCTAAGCCCCGAAGCTGGAGAGCGGCGAACGCTCTCTGCTCGGGGTCGATGACCATTCATACAGACCAGCCCGATAATCCCTGATGGCTTCTT
Organism: Methylobacterium sp. SD274; assembly: GCF_017355285.1. Lineage (NCBI taxonomy): Bacteria > Pseudomonadati > Pseudomonadota > Alphaproteobacteria > Hyphomicrobiales > Methylobacteriaceae > Methylobacterium > Methylobacterium sp. SD274. The sequence continues at coordinate 20,243 of NZ_JADIJP010000023.1, forward strand.
GGCTGCTTGAAACAGCGGCCGGAGTTCGCTCGATCTCGCGCGAGCGTGGAAACGCACGTCAGGTTGCCGACCAATACAGCTTTTCGTCATCGTCAGCGCTCTCAGGAGAAGGATCCATGCGTATTCTCGTTGCCACCGACTTCTCGCCCCGCTCGCAACGGGCGGTGCGTCGCGCAGGCATCCTCGCCGCACAGAGCCGCGGGACGGTCATTCTGATGCACGTCGTGGACGGCCCGGGTGGACGGGAAACCTCGCGGGATATTCAAGAGGCCCAACGCATGACCGTTGAGCAGGTGGCCGTGGTCCCCGAACTCTACCGTGTCCCATGCGAGCCGCTTGTCGTCCTGGGCTGCCCCTCCGATGAGATCCGGAATGCCGCGGGGGCTCACGATGTCGACCTGATCGTGGTCGGCTCCTCGCATCGGGCGGGCAGTCGCACCGCGGGACGAACCGTCGGAAACCTGGTCCGGAGCGCTCCATGCCCCGTCCTCGTCGCAAGACGCTTCGCCGCGTCCCCCTACGCGAGGATCCTCATCCCGGTCGACCTTTCGCAGGCGTCGGCGCGGGCTCTGCGATACGCGGATTCACTCACGCTCGTGGACCGCGCTCACGTCACCGTCCTGCATGCCTTCCAGGCACCGGGGAAGTCCAAGCTGTCCGGGTTTGGGGTCGAGCGTGATCAGATCGATAGCTACGTCGAGGCTTGCCGTTCGAGGTCCGCGGAGGATGTCGAGACGCTTCTTACTAATGGCGGTCTTGCCAATCGTGAATGGTCCAGACGGATACAGGAGGGCTCCCCCACCGAGGCCATCACCGGCCTTGCCGAACGGATCCCCTCGGATCTGGTGGTGATCGGCACGCATGCTCGAACGGGTCTCAGGAAGGCATTTCTCGGAAGTGTCACAGAGGACGTGCTTTTGACCGCAGGTCCGGACGTCCTGGTTGTCCCCCCGCCTCGTCCCCCTCTTGAGCGACGGTCGCGGCTGCCAACCCGTGCCGGATGGCCCGGGGGCAGGCCACTCACCTCAAGCCTTGCGAATGGGTGGGTATTCGCGACAGGCAGGCCGACAAGTGCGAAGCCGTACCATGCCGCCGGCGCGTCGCCGGACTTACGGTCGGTCACCGCCCATCATCGCGCCCAGCCATGACCGCATCGAAGGATTGCCGCCTCGGTTCTCAGAGAGGGAGGCAGGTGGTCTACGGGGGCGGTGGCGCTGTTCAAGGGGCGGCGGCAAGAGCCGGTGATGCGATCTTGCTAGGAGAGGCTCGATGAGGATCATCGCTGCACGAGCCCTGGCCATTGCGGTCATGCTGCTTGTGCTGGGTGTGGAACGCTGGCTGGATCGCCTGGGTATGCCACTCCTCATCGAAGGTTGCCTTGTCGCGGCGTTCGCGGCGACCGCGGTCGTCGTATTCGCTCGTTGGTGAACTCAATCGCCGTACCATACTCACCCCCGGAACGTCTGGCATCCACGGGTGAATGCATGTCGTAACCCGTCCGAGACTGGGCGCAGAAGCGCGGGCGTGCCCTTCCGGCCGCGGCCACAGAGTCACCGTCTGAAGATCACGATTTGACCGACGACGGTGCGAATTCATCGGAGGCCGCCTCGGCGGCGCGCTCCGTCATGAGACCGTCCTCACTCGACCGGAGGCGGGGATGAGCTCCGGGTGGGCGCCGTCGTCCCTTTCCCCTCCACCTTCGTGATGGATCGCTTGCCATTGCTGTAGTCCCCGGTAGAGACCCACCACATCCTCGACCTTTGCAGCGAAGGCCGGGTCGTGCGAACGCTTGAACGTGCGCACCCGGTGCGGCTGCAGGCGGTGCGCTTCCCAGATCCGTTGCACGGCGCGCAAGGAGATCCCGACGCGCTTGGCCAGGGCGCGCCCGGTCCAGTGGGTGACCTCGTCCGGCGGCTCCGAACAGGTCAGTGCGAGCACCTCCGCCACCGTCCGCGTGGAATGCGGCGGCGTGCCGGGTGGGCGGGTCTTGTCGCGTAGCAGGCCCTCGACGCCCTCCTCGGCAAAGCGCTGCTGCCAGCGCCAGACCGCGGGCCGACTGACGCCGGCTTGCCGAGCCACCTCTTGCACGGTCAGGCGCTTGCCTGAAAGCAGGACGATCCGGGCGCGCAGGATGTGCTTGAGGGGACGGGAGCGGTCACCCGCGATCCCGGCCAACTGGGACATCGTTGCGTCATCGAGGAGTACACAGACAGTCTGAGCCATGGCCCAGACTCGCACGCTTCACGACCCGCGTGAATCATCAGTCCGCGTCACTGCACTAGAGGGACCCGGACCTCGATGCGAAGGCCATCTGGCTCGAAGTCAACGTAGCCGCCCTTGAACTGGATGCCGCGCATCTTGATCACGCGAAGCCGACGGCGCTCCGCCCCGAAGTCGACCGCGTTTTGCTCCAGCAGCACGACGCCGTGCGCGAGGCTGTGCAGGGGAACGTCGCCGCTCTGCGAAGAGAGATCGTCAAGGAGCAACACCGTGCATTTCTGGGCAGAGAAGAAGTGCTTCAGCGCCATGATCTGGCGGCGATAGCGCAGGGGCTCTGTGCGAAGATCCGCATCTCGGAGAGACTGTCGAAGACCACGCGGGACGGCTTGAGGGCCTTGATCCGCTCGATGATCCCCGTCGTGGTCTCGCTGAGTTCGACCGCGGACGGCTGGAAGACCGTAAGCTCATCGTCCGGGTCGAGGCTGGCCTCCGAGGAGGACAGGTCGAACAAATCGATGCCGTCCAGTGACCAGCCGTGGCGCTCGGCGATCAATTGCAGTTCCGGACCGCTTTCCGACAGGGAGATATGTAGCGTCTTCTCGCCCGAGCGCGCGCCCTCAAGCAGGAACTGAAGGGCCAGGGTGGTCTTGCCGCTGCCCGGCTGCCCTTCGACAAGATAGACGCGGTTGGCGTCGAGGCCGCCACCGAGGATCTCGTCAAGTCCCTCAATGCCGGAGGACAGCCGTGGTGGTCCTCCGGTGTTCGGGGCTGATGAGGTCATGTGCGATGTCTCAATGCTGAATCAGCTGTTTTTGGTACGCAAGCTGGGCGGCTTAGGCGGCTTCGAGGCGAATGTCCAAGGTGCAAACCGATGCGGGCCTCTCGTGGTGGATTCGCACTTCGCAGCCGAGTTCGTTGGCCAATCCGCGCACTCATCCCCTGCCGAACCGACGGCGGGTCGGCGACCTGAGCGAAGACTGTCCCGCCCCTGTCTCAGCGCGGTTTGAATGCCCCTTAAAGGACGGCTTCCAGGTCCGAGACGCCGAAAGGCTTCTCCAGGGAAATGGCTGTCTTGACCGCGGCATTCTCTATGGACGCGGTCTCAGAATAACCGGTGGCGAAGGGGCAGAATGCGATGTCCGTCCGGCAAGCGCTCATAGCCTCCGAATTTCGACGAAGGTGAAATCAAAATTAGGATCCCCAAACGCTCCAGCGTTTGTCAAGCTACGCTCCGCAACGCAGGATCTTGGACTGCTGTTCAGCCAGCCAGTCACAATGACTTCGTCCCCGTCATTGTACGATCCGAGATCCTGTCTGGATGTTGGATGGTGATTGGAAAAGGACCCTTTCAAGAATACCTGACGCTCGATCTCGACCCTGAAACCGCGCTTGTCGATCCGCGCCAGGCCAGACCGTGCCATGGGCTCGCGGGCTTGGGACAGCTTGCAAAGTCTGTCGTCTCTTGCCTTGAACAACGCATCCCCATCGGAATAGGGTGCCTTATGGCGCTTTCGAAATTCGTCTACGATCTGTACGAACTCTTTCTGCGTCGGGTTCATAACCAGACCTAGTTTTCGTTCGGCCGTTAAATACCAAACAGCAAGCCCAATTAACAATAACCATATGGCTGAGTTAAGGCATAGTATTACATTGAAGGCTTTGCGTTCGACCGGACCCTGCCCAAAATTAGATTTCGCTACGTGCCAAGCTGCATTCGCGGTTTCATGTTTTAGGAGTGCGCCAAAGACGGTTGCATAAACAATCGCAAACCATCCCAAAAACGGCATAATCCGGCCGGTTAGCGTTATCGCCACCAAGCCAGCCATCGAACCAATGATCGTCGCCGTGACCATCGCCCGTTCCGTTGGCGCAAGGGAATGCCAGCCGCTGGACAGCCCACCGCCCGGTTTTGCTTCAGCGCCACGCAACTCAGGCCCCGTATCCTTCGACATCATGCCGGTGCCCACTCCAAACGAACCCATTCCTCGATAGAATACCGATTCGTGAACACGGATGCCCGGCGAGGCGAATATCGGCGGACCGAAATCCGTGTCTGTGCGTGCACATCGATTTCCGACCTGCGACGCCAGGGGCTCAAGCGTTGGCCAGCACGTAGCAAGTAGGACGTAACGCTACGCGCTACACGCTACCCACCGAGTCGTCCTCCCGCTCCGCATTCGGCGATCCTGGGAAAGCGTTTAAGCCCACCTCGATAATCTTCCCCGGACGGAACCCGGTTCGCTCCTCCATATGTCCCCGCGCGTTACAGACCACCCGTGTCCGGCCCACCCGATAGTCAGAGGCATGGTGGACGTGTCCGTGGACCCAGACGTCCGGGCCCGGGCCAGGATGAGATCGGACAGGTCGGAGGCATCGCACCACCGAAGGTACGCGTCGGCCCTGGGTAGGCTCGCAGGGTGCGGGGCGTGATGGGTCACCACCACCGTGGGACTGGGATGGCTTACGGCCAGGGTGTCCTCGATGAAGGCACGAGTGACCCGGTGCATCGCGAGCACATCCTCGGGCTCGATGCGGTTGCGTGACCTCGGACCCGTGCGGATCCGGCGGTAATCGACCATCCCGCCACGCCCCTGGGCGGTCCGGATACCGTGGTTCAGGCTGAACGACCCCAGGCGGAAGTCCGTCCATAGGATACCACCGGCGAACCGCACGCTGTCGATGATGACCACGTCGTCGAGCAGGAGGTGGATGCCGAATGCACCCGCCCGCTCACGCCCCCGGTCGAGCTGGTCGAAGATCGTGTACCGCTCCTCGCCCCTGTCCCACCAGAAATCGTGGTTGCCGGGCACGTAGACCACCGGCACGCCAGGGAGGCGCTCGCCCAGCCAGTCCAGTGCGCGAACCAGGGGCATATGCACGTCACCCGCCACGACGGCCACGTCGAAACCGCCCGCCGGCACGTGCGCGGCAGGATCCCAGGCATTCTCTCCCCAGTCCTGATGCAGGTCGGAGAAAACCCAAAGGCGAAGGCGATTATACCGTTCACACATACGCGATAGGCATGGCCTGATTTCGATTGCGCGCTAGTTTGTTCATGGTCCCACGAGGGGCGAACAAGAACCTGTTTTGAGGAAGCGCCAAATGTTGAAGATCGTTGCCCCCGTCCTGGCTCTCGCGGTAGTCGCCACGACCCCCGCTTTGGCACTTGAAGTCACCAAGACGGCGACTATTGCAGCGGCGCCGGACGCAGTGTGGAAGACAATCGGCGGCTTCTGCGGCATCGGCGATTGGCACCCCGTCATTGAGAAGTGTGCACTGTCCAAAAACGGCAGCAAGGAGGAGCGTACGCTATCGTTGAAAGGCGGCGGCACCATCGTCGAGCAGGAGCAGGCCCGCGACGACAAGAAGATGAGCTACACCTACACGATCCTCTCGGGACCTCTTCCGGTGGAGGACTACAAGTCCACGATCATGGTCGAGAAGGATGGTGGCGGCTCCAAGGTCACTTGGACTGGCAGCTTCAAGGCCAAGGGCGCGCCCGACGATAAGGCCAAGGAAGCTATTGCCGGCGTCTACGATGGCGGCCTGAAGGGCATCGCCGACAAGTCCAAGTAGGACATCTCATCGGAGCGGGGGCGCTACGATTGCCCCTGCTTCGGCTTCAATATCTGCTTCAACGCACTATCAAAGTCCGCTTCATCCTCACTGCACCCGGCTTCACGGGCGGCTTCGATGAAGCGGCGCTTCTGCTCCTCAGGCGTCAGCTTCTCAGCGCCGAGCTTGCCTTTGGGCATCGAGTGCGTCGCGTCCGGATCATCCAACTTCTTTTTTGAAGAGCGGTCCATCTGTCGTCTCGTCTGGATAGCATATTACAAGGGCATCACCATTTCGACAAAACAAATTGCCGTTTAAAGGCAAGATGTCATCGTTGTCGTAGGTATGCATTAGCGAGATATTCCATTTTTGCGCCGATGCGATATGTACGGCGTCTTGAAACTTGCCTAATCCCACCGTTAATCGCCACAAGGCCCGCGCTTTGTTCGCTACATCGAGATCAAGAGGAGTTGTCATAACAAATTCTTGCTTAAATATTCTAGCGATCTTCTCTTCGTTTTCTGCACTTAACGGTTTTGGATCGTTTTTCTCAACGTTAAGGCGCCGTGCTTCAACGATAGCGAGGGCGGATGTCCATAACTGGTACCTACCCTTGCGGGCGGCATCATAGACAATCTCAAGTTCGCGCTTCTTATCCGGCTCTCCATTTAGGAGCCCAAGCCAAGCGCACGTATCCCAGTAAATTTTGAGCGGCTTTCCCAAGCTACTCCTCCCTGAGTAGCTGAAGGTGCTCGCTTACGGAGCGACCCTGCAAAATATCTAAGGATTGCAGTTCATGCAGATCCACGATTGTGAACGGGAGATCATCTGCGTCTTCCGCGTCAATCCTTTTGAGAGAGCCATCTTGACCGTAGTGTAAGGCGCCAGTCGCAAGTAGACGTCTACCTTGCCAAACTTCTTCCCACTTACGTGAGTTTCCGAGCTTTTCGGCAACATCTTCATTAAGAACGCAGGTTAGCTTATCGCCGGAAAGCCGTTCCAGAACCGAGAGGGCAGGTTTGTTATTCCATCTTGTAATACCAAAAACAATGCACTCTACTGAGCCGTACTCAGTGTGCCTAAGGTCTAGCGCCTCAGCTTCTAAAACAATTTCTGATTTAGCTATGGCTAGCGACGCTAGTTTAGCCGTTGAGGGAACTATTGAAATAATTTCATCATCAATTGTTATTTCTGTTCGCCCGACTGCATTTTGGTTGCGTCTCAAAAAACGCTTAATTGGCGCTATAGAGTCATCGTCAATCCAACTTGGCATGACGCCTTGTATCAGCGTCTGCATTGCAGCAGTAAAATCTTGAACTGTTCGCTGTGCTTCAAAAGATACGGAAACCACAGGATCGACCGGATACGCTTGAGCGGTGATCGTGAAGGGAGGGGAGTTTGTATGTGCGTCGACTAGGCGCCACACGATCTTGCGTGAAGAACCTTCAACAGACTCAAAGCTTGCCAAGGCGTCTACCAAGTCGAGCATCTGACGCATTGCGTCAGACACCGACAGGTAGTCGCCTGACAGTGAGGCTGGATAAACCGTGATGGTAAGGGCCTGTTTCACGCCTTATCCCGAGATGGCCGGCTCACGCGACCGCCCGTGAGCCACGGTAGGTAAGCCGCTTCCCGACGATACCACGGATGGCTCGCTCTGTCCGCTCCGTGTCGCCGCAACCGAGCTTAACCCGATTGTTGTACCGGAAATCGAACTCCGCGAGGTAGCGGTGCAGGTGCTGCTTGCCGCAGTGCTGATAGACGCCCTTCATGCCGCGCTTGAAGACGGAGAACGCGCCCTCAATCGTGTTGGTATGGATCGTGCGGTCCACAAGGTCGACGTACTCGCCCTGACCGTGCCGGGTGAAGCCGTGGCCGCCGGTGAAGGTCGCGGAGAGCTTGCCGTACTGGCCCGCCTCGTCGGTCATCACGCGGGCTTCCTTGGCGATGTTTTCCTTGAGGATAGGGAGCAGGGTCTTCGTGCTGAGGTCATCGACGACCATGGAGCGCTTCTGGCCCGTATCGCGGTCCACTAGGCTCAGCACCTTGTGCTTGTGAGCGTAGCCACGGCCCTTCTTCTCGCCCTTGGGCTTCTTGGTGCGGTCGTTGCCGATGAAGGTCTCGTCGACCTCCACGATGCCGCCACCGCTGCCGAAGGGCACGAACGCACCTTCGCGCATGGCCTCACGCAGACGGTGGGTCATGAACCACGCCGTCTTGTAGGTGACGCCTAGGATGCGGTGAATCTGGTGGCTGCTCATGCCCTTCTTGGAGGAGCAGAGCAGGTGAGCCGCCTGGAGCCAGAGATGCAGCTTCACATGGCTGGACTCGAACACGGTGCCGACGGTGACGGTGAACTGCTTCTTGCAGTCGCCGCAACGACGAAGGCCCATCCGACCGCCCTTAACCGCAGTGATCCGACCCATGCCGCCACAGTGAGGGCACACGGGGCCTTCCGCCCAAAGGAGGCTTTCCAGCTTTTCGAAAGCGGCGGCCTCGTCGTGGAAGAACTTGGCGGAAAGGGCGGACATCGGGCTAACTCCTTGATCCAGAAGCTAGACCGTCAGTCCGTATGTGTCAACGATATAATCGCCAAAGCGAAGGCCGGGAGCGCTCATGTGCCGGGTCCGTTCGTCGCCATGCGCTCCAGGATCCGGTCCAGCGTCACGGGAGCCCAGTCCCAGCAATCCACGCCGACATCTGCTCGCGTCGCCGTGCCCAAGACCGAACCATGGGAATGCCCATGCAAGTGAAGCCCGCCACGATGCGAGCGGGGGTAGCTCACATGGGGGTAATGGCTGAGCCAGATGGATCGCATCACACCCGCCGGATCCGGAAGGGTGATCATCGCCACGTCGCGGACGGGCTCGGCCCAGGGGAGGCGTTCCCCGATCCTCTCGTGATTGCCCCGGATCAGGAGCTTGCATCCGTTCAGGCGCAAAAATATCGACAGCGCGTACGCCTCCGTGCACCGGTAGGCGAAGTCGCCCAGGTGCCAGACTGTGTCCTCCGTGCGGACAACGGCGTTCCAGCGTTCGACCAGGGTCTCGTCGTGCTCTTCGATGGTTGCGAACGGCCGGAACCGCTCCATGGAAGGGCTTATGATATTTCGATGTCCGACATGCGTGTCGGAAACGACGTGTGTTGTGGGCATCACAGCCTCTCGCAATGGCGGAGGCTTGGCACGCGGCATCGCTCTCCGGGATCAGTCGGTCGGGGGCGGTGCCAGGCGTTTCATCGTCGATATCCCTGAAGCGTTCGCGTGATCGCCTGGCCGGCCCGTGAATGCAAGGACGGGCTGAGCTCGAAGCGGCAGGCCAACATCGATACGACCCGATTCACGTGACGGAACCCGTCGCTTGCGTAGGCATTCAACCCTACTGTGCCCACGCTTGCTCTGGGCGCCAACGATCGAGGTGCCATGACGGTGGGTATCGAGGCCGAAACGGCCCGTGTCGTTCAGCGGAACCCCAGGTCATCCTCCGATACCGGGTCGCATCATCGCGACGCCGTCAGGCTCCTGTTCATACTAGCGGCCGGCAGCGAACCGGCCGATCCCTTGGATGCCAGAGGGCGCGCTCATCGCGTGTTCCGCGGGGAGAAGCGGGCGATGGCGATGGATTTCCTCGTCCGCTACCCGGATTATCTCGCGGACGAGCTCCTGAACCGCTACGAGATCGAGCATTCGCCGGAACTGCTGGCACAGGTCGAGGCGATCTTTTCCGCGAATGAGCCCGACGTACGCCTCGTGAAGATGGTCCGCTGGCATCGCGGCGCGTTCCAGAACATCGAGACGTCGCTGTCCATCCTCCGCTACCACGGCCTCGTCAGGGCGTTGCGAAAGGCGGCGGGCCAGCGCCGACATGATTTCGTGGTCGAGGCATCCGCCTTCACGTTCATCGAGGATGCCATCCATCGTCAGCCGACGCTGGCTTGGTACAGGGATCGCGCCGAGCTCGTGATGACCCTCACGGGCCTCAGAAGCGGTTCGAGCCTGAAGGACGACCAGTACCTTCACGAGGAGTACCGGGATGCTCCCCTCGGAACGGAGATCCCGTCGATCCGCGGAAGGGTTCTGGAGAGGCTGAACCGCTTAAGGGGGACCGCATGACGGCGATCGCGGTCACCGTCGGCGACTGGGTCGAGACCATCGCGACGCGCGCGGCGGTGTCTATCGACAAGGTACGGGAAGTCCTGGAGCGGCACGGGATCGAGGCTCAGGCAACGCTCCCCCGTCGGCGCAGGCTGTGTCTGACCGACCTCAGCCTGAAGGGTATGAAACGCGGCACCGAGGACGATCGGCGAATCGATTTTTCGTGGGGGCCCCTATCGCCCGGGCTGTGGGCGGTCCTGTCGGACGACAACTTTCGCGGCAAGTCCAGCATCCTGAATATCGTCCAGGCCTGCCTTCGCGGAAGTTTTCCCTACGAGATCAAGCCAGATATCTGGGGCTGGCTCAGCGCCGTCGAGCTTGGCTTCCGGGTCGATGCGACGCCTTACAGGATCACGCTTGAGAAACCCTCCGGCGAAAAGGATCCCAACCTTGCCAGGGCCACGCTTTCGCGCCTGGACGGAGGTGCCTGGTTCCAGATCCGGTCCGGCCCTGCCGACAAGGGCTTCGAGCAGGCCGTCGCCGACAACATGATGGAGGAATTCGGGTTCGCGAAATTCCATGCCTTCAACAAGGATCATGGCCCGCACACCCATGGCTGGAATTCCATCGCCGCCTCGATGTTCGTCACGGGCCCCGGCAAGGCGGTTTTCGCTGAGGCGCACCACGATGGCGTAAGCCTCAGGCTCCTGCAGCTCTTTATGGGGTTGCCCTGGGTGACGACCTACACCGCCGCATCGACGGCTCTCAAGAAGGTGTCGGCCGAACGCGAGCGGCCCAAGGCTTCGGATCCGGGAACCGAGCGTCTCTTGGCCCGTCTCGCCGCTCTTGAGCTGGAGCTGGAGGAGGCCACGAAGGCGGCGGTTCATACCATCGACCGCGTCGACCTGCGCAGGCGGCTCGTTGCAGGCGACGTCAGCTTGGTCTCGCTCCAAACCCGGGTACAGGAGGGGCGGGACGACGAAACCGCCCTCGCTCGTCAGGTCTCGAATGCGGAGAGAACGCTGGCCGGCCTTCGGCGGACGCTTCAGCAGCTTGCGGACGAGAGAGCGGCCGGGCTCGTTTTCCGGACGCTCCGTCCGGTATGCTGCCCGTCCTGCGACACCGGTCTCGACGTCCGTGCATTCGTGGCGGCGGAGGCAAGCGGGAGCTGCGCGCTTTGCGGCAACGCGCACGTCGACGACGACGATGACGGCGACCAGCGCATCGATGACCTCGGGGCTGACGTGAGGGACGCCGAGGCCTCTCTCGCCTCCCTCAAGGCGCAGCTTGAGGCCAAGTCGAGGAAGCAAAGGTCCCTGGAGAAGGAACGCGACGACGTTCGCCGCGACATCGACGAGATTTCGGACGAGCTCTCCTCGACCGAGGCGGCCGAGGTGGAGCTCCGGGTACGGACCATCGAAGCGCAGGCCGGGCAGCTGCGGGAGATCCTCGCGGATACCCCGGCGATGCATGCCACCGTGCCGGCGGAAGACGACGCGGAAATCCTCAGGCTCGTCGTGAAGGCCACCAAGGACCTGTATGACGACCTTCAGCGGGATCTGCTCCGGGAGGTTTCGGACGAATTGACGAACCTGTGCCGTCGCTTCGGAATGAAGAATGTCGAGAGCATGGACTGGTCGGCCAACAACGTCCTGACGATCAGGCAGGGCGATGCGGACACCACCTTCTCCAGGCTCGCCGCCGGCGAGAAGCTTCGCGTGCGCATCGCCGCCGCATTGGCCGTGATCGAGGTGGCGCGGCGTCGCCACTACGGTCGCCATCCCGGCCTGCTCGTTCTCGACAGCCCGGCCGCCCAGGAGATGACGCCGGAGCACTTCGCCTCCCTGATGCTGAGCGTACGGGACGTCGTCGCACAGGCCGACGACGTCCAGGTCATCATCGGCGCCGTGGCACGGCCGGAGTTGCTCGACGTTGTCGATGGCGCCAGAACCCTGCACCCTAGGGACGATCGATTCCTTTTCTAACGGGGCGGGCCGTGACGTCGGACGTGTTACAGGACCTGCTGGACACGCCTGAGGCCGGCACCGTCGACCTGTCGTCCATAACCGCCGGCGAACTCGAAGACCTCGCCCGCACGCGGTCACGGGACGTGGAGGGCGCCGATCTCTTCATCGCCCTCGTCGGCCATCCGCGGCAGGACATCACCCTGGCTTGCGCCGTCGAGATCGCCCGGCATAACGCGGACGTCACGGCGATGATTGAGATCGCCGCATGGCTCGGGCGCGGGGGCTTCATCGTCGGTCCGGCCCGTTCGCGCATCGGCCGTGCCTTCCTGGATCGGGCCATGGACCGCAGCCAGGATTACGGTGCGCGCTCGCATGCGCTCAAGGCCGCGATGATATTGGGGCAGTCGGACCGGGCTCTTCTTCTTCGGCTCCAGGCCGAATTGATTGAACTCGACGTCGAGGACGATGCGGACTTCCTGCGCCACGCCACGCGGGTGACGGGTGCGGTACTCGCGCAGGAGCCCGGCGACGACCTTCGGAACGCCCTCGAACGGTTGCTCCAAGTCGGGGAAGCCGAGGACGAGGCGTCCATGGAACTCGGGCTCGACGCCCTGCGGGACGGACTGGACGCGTCGGAACCCGAAGCGACCATCCATGCCTTCGAACGGGCCCGGGCATGGTTCGCGAAGGCTCAGGAGACCGGTGGAAACCGCGATGACGCCCGCCTCTACGGTCGATGCCTCGATACGCTCGTGGCCTTCCAATCCGGCCGCACGCCGGCGGATCTCGCGGATCGCATCGAGGGGATCAAGGCGTCGGCCTTCGCCTACACAGCTTACCTCACCTCGTCGGACCGAACGGAGGAAACCCATTCCTGGCTCGGCCTCCGGAACCAGGAACGGGTGCATTGGTCTCTGCTGGGCCACCGGCTCGCGTCCCTCGACCTCAGCTTGTCGAAGCAGGCTTGGCTGAACGCGGCCGCGGTTATCCAGGAGGAGTTGCTGGCCGTCTACGCGGCGAGCCGAACACTTATCAGGCGAAGCGCGGAAGGCGGCCTGGAGGCCGTGCTACGGCCTCGTATCGTGGGTGCCCTCCAGCGGGAAACCCATTCCCTGGCGCTTCTTGACCAATGGATACTGGAGAACGCCTCTTCGGGCCTGCTCCCGACCGCAACCGACCTCAGGGCCCGCGTCGCCGAGGCGAGGGAGGATGCGATCCTTCACCGCCCTACGCCGGCGGCGGTCGGGTGCTCTCCGACCGCCGCCCTCATTGAGCTGATCCCCGAGGATCTCCGAGGATCGGCCTTGGGTCGCGTCGCCGCGGCCATGGCGTACCTGACCGACGCCACGACGGCGACCGTCGTGGGCGACCTCTTCGACACCGTAATCCGGGACCTGAGACGGAACGGCGACTATAGACGGGACCCCGACGGCCGGACCCTCTTCGACATCGTCGTCTGGACGACGGTGCTGTTCGTCGTGATGCGCAGCAACGTCGGCGTGAGCTCGCTCGGTCGAACCCGGTACCTGTTCGAGTGCGACCCGGCGAAGACCCCGTTGGAGGCGGAGCTCCACGCCGACTACTTCGAATTCCTGATGGGCTCGTCCCTCGCGTCGGTCTGCCAAGCCGAGGCGAGGGACATCGGCGGCGGGCGCGTCGACATCCTGTTCTCCTTCCTGCGCACGAGGACGGTGGCTGAGATCAAGCGCACCCGGCAGAAGCTCACCAACGACGGGGTCGTCCGTCGCTTCGGCCTTCAGAAAGCATCGTACGACGTGACGAACGTCCGCTACGGCATCCTCATGGTGCTCGATCTGCGCGAGATCGGCGGCGGGCAGCCCGTCGTCTCGGAGCGCGTCTCGGTCCATCACCTGGTGCCGCGTTGGGGCACCTCCGAGCACGCCATCGTGCTTTTCCGCGTACAGGGCCGGCGCGTGACGCCTTCCAAGGTCTGAGGCGCCTTCGAACCCTTGCGGAAACGGTCGTCGAAGCGGTCATCGCCCTCGGGGACGGTCGCAGCCCCGGGGCTTCGGTTCGAGCTTGCCAAGGAAGTGCTGTAGCTAGGCGGGTCGATCACCCGGAAGAAGCACAAGGCCGGCGTCGTCGTGCCGCTCACCATGCACAATGCGTTCCTCGAATTCCGAGGCACCTGCGGACCCGGACGACGCCGCCGGTCGGGTCCGGTGAAGAACGATATGATGAGACGCGTCGGTACCGTTTCCCGTTCTGCCCCGGACCGGTGCGATGTGCCTGACTACGGCTTCGGGGACGCGTTCCCTGAACCCGTGTTGGCGCCGTTCGTGACGGGCATGGAGCGTGTCTTATCGAGCAGGGTGATGGCCGCGTCCACGCAGTCCTTCAGCGTCTCACGGGGACCGCACCGAACATGGATCTTCGCTTCGCCCATCTTCATGTGGAACGAGGAGCCCCCCCTCGACGCGTCGTCGCCATGTCCGCGCATGTAGCTGCGATCCCGATCCTCGTCGGGGTGGTAACGTCCCTCGCCCCTCCTACCGTCGCTTCGCTCATAGGACCTGTCCCTGTCGTCATCGCGGGACGAGCCCTGGGCGAGCGCCGGGAGAGGCAGCGCAAGGAGGCAAGCGGCGGTGATGAGGATCTTACGCATGTGAGCGCTCCGTGAGGTGGGGATAGGAAGACACGTGAGATTTGTGGGTACGTCTCGCACCGCGAGAGGGGGCGAGTATCCAAGGAGGAGTTCGTCGAGGCACGGAACGGAGGGCCGACGCCAAAGGAAAACGTGCGATCAGCGACGTTCCATCGCATTTGACCATGGTCAGGACGACCATCGTCAGCAGCAGCAATCGGACCCCGATCCGCTCTTCACGAAATCCCCGCCGGGTAGGACCGGTCGCCCGGTCATCTCGCCGTGGAGCTCCCGTTCGGCCTGGAGCCAGAACTCGTCCGCGTGTCCATGCGGACGGTCGCGCCGCTCCCAAAGGTGGAAGGCGCGGTCGCGGATCTGGCCGTCGGTGGGTCTCGTCTCGGGGGGCATGCGCTGTCTTCCATGGATGTCGGGGTCGATGGGTCGGATCGCGGCGGTCACTCAGCCGGCGCCGCCGGCGGGACCTTGTCCGGCAGGGCGCTCCCCGGGGCGATGTCACGCTTACGCACGGCGCCACGGATCAGGGTTGCGATGGCGTAGCCCATGGCACCGACGGCAAGCGCGGTCGTCAACGGCGACGCCCCTCGGAGGCCGCCGCCGTTCGGTTGCCCGGCCCGGGTCGACAGGTCCACCCGCCGGATGTCGTCGCGTCCGCGCTCCAGGGTGTCCTGCGCCAAGTGCGTGGCCCGGTCGGCGACGTCGCTAACCACGTCGTGGGCCCGCGAAAAGATCTCGTCGGCGGCCCCCTCGATACGGCGGTCGGCGTCTTCACCGGTCGTTTCCGGGGCGTCGGGTCGGTCATGGTCGTGATGCGCCTTGGTCATGGTCGGATGGCCTTTCGGGGAAGGAGAATCCCTGCCTGGGTCACGATGCCTGGCGGGGTCGTGCCGCCTGCGTCAGACGACGCTGATGTGGTTCTCGACCGCAGTGGTGCCCGGTGAGGCCCAGGCCGCGCCCACCGCCTCTCGGCGTTCCTGCATCGTGCGCACGGTGCCGCCCAGGGTGACGGTCCCCCCCTCGGCCGTGACGGTCACGGTCTTCGGGTCGAACAGCCACGAACGGTCCAGCGCCTCGCTGATCCTGTCGCTGACGGCCTCGACGTCGACCTGCGGCTTGATGGCGATCCTGTTGTCTACCGCGACGACCCCCGACAACTGCCGGACCTCCCGTTCGGAGACCTCGGCCTCGAAGCGATGGTCGACCTCGCCCGTCAGGGTGACGGTGCCCTTCGAGACCTTCACGAAGACGCGGTCCGGCGGAACGGCCACGTTCCAGGCGAGCCGGGCGATGGCGGTGGCGGCGATGTCCTCGTCGGACCGCTTGCGGGCAGGCTTCACCACGACCTCGATCTCCTGCACGAGGGCCTTCACCCCCCCGACGCGGCAGGCGGCGGCCTCGGCGGCGAGCTTCTCGTCGTAGGTCCCGACCTCGCCCGAGAGCGCCACCACGCCGTCCTTGGCGGTGACGCCGATCTCCGATGAGGTCACCGCCGGGTCCCAGATGAGCTCGGCCGTGACCCGGTGCTGCAGGGTGGTGTTGTGGGACATGATGGTCTCCTGGGACGTGCCGGGTCGGACGATGCCGGGGAGGGCTTGCGACCTACCCAAAGGAAGGCTGTCCGGCGTCCACGTCGAGGCGTGTCCCGGCATCCGGCCAACGTAGGCGGTGAGGCGGACGCGATCCTTGATCCAGCGCAAGGATCGGTCGGGACGATGCGGCCATCATCGCGTCGGGATCGGTCGAACCAGGGCACGACCGGCAATCAGGGGCTTGTCCCGTCATGAACACGCACGTCGCACCGTGGACCAACGCCGCCGACGACCGGGTCAGGCCGATCTCTGCACCGCTCGATCCGTTGGCCGAGAGCCTCCGCATGATGGGCCTGGCCATCGTCGGATCGGCGACCGTCGTAAGCCTGATGTGGCTCGTATCCTGAGGGCCGTCGCGGACGTCGCCGTACCGACGAGGCAGCTCGACGCCTGGATCCTCGACGTCGACGGGGTCCTGCTCGCATCGCCCCACGAACGCGCATGGCGGGAGGCGCTCCACGGCATCGCCGACCCCGCGGGCCTCACCACCGCCCTTTATCAGGCCCTCGTCGCGGGCCGCCCGCGGCTGGACGGGGCCCTCGCCGCCCTGACAGCGCTGGGCGTGCCGGACGTCGGGCGCGTCGGTCCGGCCTACGCCGCCGCCAAGCAGCGCCGCCTTGAGGAAATTTTCGCGATGGAAGGGGTCGTCGCCTTCCCAGACGCGCTCCGCCTCGTGCGCAGGCTCAGGGCGGCCGGCTGGCCCATCGCCGCGGCCTCGTCCTCCAGGAATGCGGAATCGATGATGCGCACGGTCGCCCTCGACCCCGGTGGGACGCTGTTCGACGCATTTCCCGTCACCGTCTGCGGCCGAGACCTCTCGCACGGAAAGCCCGATCCCGAGATCTTCCTCCTCGCGGCCGCGGAACTCGGCGTCGACCGGACACGGTGCATCGTGGTCGAGGACGCGCCGGCCGGCATCGCTGCCGCGCTTGCCGGCGGCATGGCCACCCTCGGCGTCGCCAGGGTGGATGACGCCGATGGACTGCGCGCTGCCGGCGCCGAGCGCGTGGTGGCAAGCCTCGACGGGGTCATCATCCCCGAGCGGGCGACATCCACCACGCACCGGCCCGCCGCATGACAGGACCACGCCCGATGGGCCAGGCACTTCGTCCGACCGCCGACCCGGCCTGGCTTCTGAGCGAGGTCGGGTACGACCCGCTGCGCGAGAGCAGCTTCGAGACGCGCTTCGCGATCAGCAACGGCTTCCTCGGGCTCCGGGGGGCTCTCGCGACGGATCTCGGCGCGTGCCGGACGCTTCCCCCACGCACCTACGTCGCCGGGCTGTTCGACACGGCCCTCGTGGGCGCCCCGATCCCCGAACGCCTTCCGGCCCCCGACTGGCTCAAGCTTCGCATCGGCCTGCCGGACGGCCCCTACCTCGCCTGCCCCGACCCGTCGTCCCGCGACGTGACCCTCGACATGCGACGCGGCCTCCTGCTGACCCAGGTGCGGCAGCCCCCGGGGGCGGCCCTCGACATCCGCCTTTCCACGCTTCGCCTCGTCTCGCTGGATATGCGCGGCATCGTCCTGCAACTGGTCGAGCTCGCCGTCGAGCGGGGCATGGGCGAGATCACCCTCGACGTGACGTCCGGGGAGGCGTCACCCCTCCTCACCCCGGTCACGGCGGAACCCGACCTCGGCGTCTGGCGCACGCGGCAATCCGGAAAGGCCCTCGCCATCGCCATGGACGCGGCGGTGGTCATCGATGGACGGACGTATCCTCCCACCGTCCGAACCGCCGGCAAATGGTCCTGGAGCCTGCGCGTCCAGGCCGGCCAGACCGTCGTGCTCCAACGCATCCTCGCCGTGACGCGCGGCGACGAACCCGTAATTGATCCGGGCGGACGCGCCCACTCTGACCTCGCCCTGGCGACCGGGCTCGGGTGGCGCGGTCTCCTCGAACGCCACGAGACCGCATGGCGCCAGCGATGGGACCGCAGCGACGTCGTGGTCATCGGCGACCCGGAGGCGCAGAGGGCGTTGCGGTTCGCCGTCTTCCATCTCAACGGCGCGGCCGACCCAGGGGACGAGCGCGTGTCCATCGGCGCCCGCGCCCTGACGGGGGACGACTATCTCGGTCACGTCTTCTGGGACACCGAGATCTTCCTGCTGCCCTTCTACGCGATGACGTGGCCGCAAGCCGCCCGCGCCCTGCTGACGTACCGCTTCCGCACCCTCGACGCGGCACGGGCGAAGGCCGCCAGGATGGGGTGGCGCGGTGCGCTCTATGCCTGGGAGTCCGCCGACACCGGTGACGAGGCGACCCCGGCCCAGGTGGTCGGTCCCGACCGCAAGGTCGTGGACATCCTCTGCGGCACCCAGGAGCAGCACGTCAGCGCCGACGTCACCTACGCCGTCTGGCAGTATTGGCAGGCGACCGACGACACCGCGTTCCTACTGGAGGCCGGCGCCGAGATCCTCTTGGAGACGGCCCGGTTCTGGTGGAGCCGCGCGGGCCTCGAAGCCGATGGCCTCCACCACATCAGAGGGGTCATCGGACCGGACGAATACCACGAGACCGTCGACGACAACGTCTTCACCAACGTCATGGCGCGCTGGAACCTCTCTCGCGGTCTGGATGTGGCGGCGCTGATGGTCGAGCGTTGGCCGGAACGGTGGGTGACGCTCTCGACACGCCTCGACCTGTCCGCCGACGAACTGGAAGGCTGGCGCGCGACCGTCGCGACGATGGCGACCGGGCTCGATCCGGAGACCGGCCTGTTCGAGCAGTTCGAGGGCTACCACGACCTGGAGGCCATCGACCTCTGGGCCTATGCCGGGCGCTCCGTACCGATGGACGTCGTCCTCGGGCGCGAGCGCACCCAGGCCTCGCAGGTGGTCAAACAGGCCGATGTCGTTGCCCTCCTCGCCCTGCTCCCCGAGGAGTTCCCGGGCGACGCGGGGACGGTCAACTTCGACCACTACGCCCCGCGGTGCGGCCATGGCAGCTCCCTCAGCCGCGCCCTGCACGGTGTCGCCGCCGCCCGGTTGGGACGGTCGGAGGTGGCGCTCGGCTACCTTCGCGAGACCTCGGCCATCGATCTCGGCGACAGCCACGTGGCCATCGCCGGCGGCGTCCATATCGCGGCCCTGGGCGGCATATGGCTGGTGGCGATCTTCGGGTTCGCCGGTCTGGTCGTCCGGTCCGACGGCCTCTCGTTCGAGCCCCGGCTGCCGGCCGGTTGGACCAGGCTCTCGTTCCCGGTGCAGTGGCGGGGCCGGGACCTCGTCGTCACGGTCGATCCCGTGAGGAACGTCCTCGACGCGACCTTGAGGGGCGGAGACGCGATGGTCGTTTCGGTTGGGCCCACCCGGCGAACCCTCGGCGTCGAAGCCTCGATCAGCATCCCGCTTCCTCCATCGACGTACCCGGTCACGGCTTGAGCGGTCGCCCCGATTTGATCCTGCTCAAAGACCGCGGGCGCCATCGCGTTCACGAAGGTCCCCGGTCGGCGCGGCATGCGCCCGACCCGGGAGCACCACAATGGACGACACCCTGCTTCGACAGCACATCCTCGACGAGCTCGACTTCGACCCGAGCGTCGGCTCCGCGCATATCGGCGTCGCCGTCGACGACGGCGTCGTCAGCCTCTCCGGATGCGTCGGGACCTATGCCGAGAGGATCGCGGCCGAGAAGGTCGTCCAGAGGGTGCGCGGCGTGCGCGCCATCACCGAGGCGCTCGAAGTGCGCGGGCCGGACACGGAAAGGACCGGCGACGTCGAGATCGCCGGACGCGTCCTGAACGTCCTCGCCTGGGACTCGCGCATCCAGGCGCACGGCATCCAGGTCAAGGTCGAGAAGGGCGCCGTCACGCTCAACGGGTCGGTCCCGTACTACTTCCAGAGCGTCGCCGCCGCTTCCGATATCCGGAGACTGTCGGGCGTGACCGACGTGCTCAACCTGCTCGCCGTACGTCCCCCGGCAGAGGCGGTCGACGTGAAGGCCAAGATCCTCGCGGCCCTGAAGCGGAACGCCAAGCTGGACGGCGACGCGATCCAGGTCACCGTCGTCGATGACGAGGTCACCCTGGAAGGTTTCGTCAACGCCTGGCACGAGCGTGAGGTCGCCGAACGGGCGGCCTGGTCCGCACCCGGCGTGCGCGCGGTCGTCGACCGCCTGATGCTGGCATGACCGCGCAGGCGATACCGAGCGCCATTGGTACCGGCCTGCCGTCGACGCCGGTGCCCTTCCCGTCGCGCTCGGCCGCCGAGACGGCAAGGGACCTTCACACCGACATCCTCGACGGGTTGAGCGGCGCCGACGTGGCCGAGCGCCTAGCCCGTGACGGCCCCAACACGCTGGCGAAGGCCGCGTCGGCTTCCGCGCTGAAGATCCTCCTGCATCAGTTCCAGAGCCTGATGGTGGTGCTGCTCATCGCCGCCTGCGGCGTCGCCCTGGCGCTCGGGGAACGCATCGAGGCCGGGGCCATCCTCGTCGTGATCCTCCTCAACGCCGCCATCGGCTTCGTCACGGAATGGAAGGCCGCCGCGGCCCTCGACGGGCTTCGCAAGCAAGCCGTCTCGCTCGCCCGCGTCGTCCGGGACGGCAGGGACCATCAGGTCGAGACGGCCGACCTCGTCGCCGGCGACGTCGTGCTCCTCTCGGAGGGGGACCGCGTGCATGCCGACGGGCGGGTGGTCGAGCAGGCGCGCCTCCAGGTCGACGAGGCCGCGCTCACGGGAGAGTCCCTGCCCGTCGCCAAGTCCGCGGATCCCGTCCTCGACGCCGGGGCGGCCCTGGGCGACAGGACGAGCATGGTTCACAGGAGCACGGCGGTCACCGCCGGGCGCGGGCGCTTCATCGTCACCGCCACCGGCCCGCGCACGGAGATCGGTCGGATCGGGGCGCTGATCGCGGGGGTCGCCGCGCACGGCACGCCTCTGGAAGCAAAGCTCGCCCAGCTCAGCCGCGCCCTCCTCGTCATCGTCCTCGCCCTCTGCCTCGTCATCATCCTGGTCGGGTGGCTCAGGGGCAACGCGCTCCTCTACATGGTCGAGGTCGGCATCTCGCTCGCCGTCGCGGCCGTGCCCGAGGGCCTGCTCGCGGTGACGACGATGACGCTCGCCATCGGCATGCAGCGCATGGCCCGCATGAACGCGCTGGTCCGGCGGCTCCCCGCGGTCGAGTCCCTCGGGTCGACCACGGTGATCTGCACCGACAAGACCGGCACGCTCACCCGCAACGAGATGACGGTGCGGGCCTACGATGTCGCCGCTCGGCGGTACGAGGTCACCGGGGCGGGATACGCGGCGGCGGGTGGGTTCAGCCTCAACGGGGAAGCCTTCGAGATCGGGCATGACGAGCCCCTCGAACTCGCCCTGCGCATCGGCGCCCTGTGCAACGACGCAAGGGTGGATCGGTCGGGAGAGACTGCCACGGCCCTCGGCGACCCCACCGAGGCCGCGCTCATCGTGGCGGCGGAGAAGGCCGGGCTGGAACTCGCCGACCTCGCAAGGGCCTACCCGCGGATCGCCGAGATCCCGTTCGACAGCGACACCAAGCTGATGGTGACGGTGCACGCTACACCGGAGGGCACCCACGTCGCCTACGTGAAGGGGGCCCCGGCGGAGGTCCTGAAGGCCAGCGTGTCGGTCCTGGGAGCGGACGGCACGGCGTCCTCGTCACCGACCGAGCGAACGCACATCGAAAACACGAACGAGGCGCTCGCGGCCTCGGCGCTGCGCGTCCTCGGGCTGGCCCATCGCGTGCTGCCCCAAGGGTTCGTCGAGGCGGATCTCACGCGCGACCTGACCTTCGTCGGGCTCGTCGGGATGGGCGACCCGCTGCGGGAGGGCGTCAGGGCCACCATCGCCACCTGCCGCGCCGCCGGCATCCGCACGGTCATGATCACCGGCGACCAGGAGGCGACGGCGGCCGAGATCGCACGCCAGCTCGACCTGGACGTCGCCCCGGACGGAACCGCCCTGAAGACCGTCCACGCCAGGGACCTGGCCGGCCTCGACGATGCCGGCTGGCTCGCCGTCGTGGCCGACGCGGCCGTGTTCGCCCGGGTCTCGCCAGAGCACAAGCTGCGGATCGTCGACGCCCTGCAGCGCCGCGGGAACGTGGTCGCCATGACGGGCGACGGGGTCAACGACGCGCCGGCGCTTCGGAAGGCCGACATCGGCATCGCCATGGGGATCAGGGGCACCGAGGTGGCCAAGGACGCCGCCGACATGGTCATCACCGACGACGACTTCTCGACCATCGTAAGCGCGGTCGAGCAGGGGCGGGTCATCGTCAGCAACATCCTTCGCTTCATCCACTACCTGTTCTCGTGCAACCTCGCCGAGATCGTCACGGTGTTCGCCGCCGTCATGATCGGATGGCCCATGCCGCTCGGCGTGATGCAGATCCTGTGGCTCAACCTCGTCACGGACATCTTCCCGGCGATGGCGCTCGCGCTGGAGCCGTCCGATCCCGACGTGATGGCGCGACCGCCACGCGACCCGGAGGAGCCCCTGATGACGCCGGCCTTCGGTTGGCTGATCGTCTGGCAGGGCCTGCTCCTCGGGGGATGCACGCTCGCCGCCTTCGCCGTCGGGATGGAATGGTACGGCGTCGGCGAGGAGGGCCTTCGGCATGCGGTCACCATCGCCTTCATGACCCTCGCCATGACCCAGGTCGTCCATGCCTTCAGCGCCCGCTCGCGGCGTCGGTCCGCCTTCACCGCGAACCTATTCACGAACGCCTGGCTGTGGGGGGCGACGGCGGCATGCGTCGGCTTACAGCTCGCCGCCGTGTACGTCCCGCTCCTAAGGCAGGTGCTGCATACGGTGCCCTTGACGATGGCCGACTGGGGCGTCGTCGGGCTGGGTGCCCTCACGCCGTTCGTGGTGATCGAGCTCGTGAAATTCGGTCAGGCATGGGTTCGACCTGCAGGATAGGGGCCGAACCGCGACTCCTGCGCAACGGATACTCAGGCCTTCGAACGAGCGTCGCCGAGACATGGTTCTTGACGTTCCCCGCGAACAACCGTCAGTGGCTCAGGAGGCAACAGATGGGAACGTGCTCCAGCAGGTTGCGGGTGACGCTCCCGAAGATCACTTCCCGCATGCGGGCGTGGCCGTAGGCCCCGGCGATGATCAGGTCGGCACCTTCCTGCTGCGCGATCAGGAGCAGCTCGGCGGCCACGCCGAGTTTGGATGGCGACCGGAGGATGGTCGTGGCGGTGACGCCATGCTGGGAAAGATAGCCTTGAGTCTCGCCCGCGCCCTTCCAATCGGCTTCGTCGCCCAGAGCGACGATGAGCACCTCCTCGGCCAATCTCATGAACGGCAGTCCGTCGGAGACGGCGCGACGGGCCTCGCGGGTATCCTTCCAGGCGACGACGATCCGCCTCGCGGCGAGCGTCTCTACGGAAGGCGGGGCGATGAGGACCGGCCGGCCAAGGCGCAGCACCAATTCGCCGGGCTCGATGGACGAGCACCAGTCCTCAACGCCTGCGCTCCGGTATCGACTGACCACGACGAGGTCGGCGGACCTAGCCTGCTGAACCAGGAATGCCATGGGATCGGCCTTCGCGGAATGCCATTCGGCCTCTCCGGTATCGGCCGTAACCTCGTGGAACCGTGCCTCGACCTGCGAGAGCTCGTCGGTCGCACGGGCGGTGGCCAGATCTACGAACTGGCTGTTGATGTAGGCGCCCCTGCCATACAGGTTCTGCGGCAGGGCCTGTCGGGCCGCGACGCCGATCAGCCGGGCCCCGAAGCGCTTGGCCAAGGTGCCGGCGAGCCTCAGGCGCGCGGATGAAGACGCCCCCAGGTCCAACGGTACCATCACACTCGTGAACGTCATGACCGACCCTTCATAGCCCCCCATCGACCAGCGGGTGCGCCGAACGATCAGCCAGGGGCAGAACCTACTCCGAGATGGATCGCCCGGCGAGGGAGCCCGTGGACGGGCTTCCTCCAGGGTATCAAGCTCCGACGAGACATCCCGCCTCGTGGGCGATCTCGCGCTCCTCATCGGCCGGGATGATGAGGATCGGAACGGTCGAGCCGTTCCGGTTGATGCGGGAACGGCCGTCGGCGTTGCGTTCCGGATCGAGGTTTATGCCTAGGAAGGCGAGCCTCGCGCAGACGGACGCCCGGATAGCCGCAGCGTTCTCGCCGATGCCGCCGGTGAAAACGAGGGCATCCAGGCCGCCCAGGGCAACGGCAAGGGAGCCAGTCTCGCGCGCGATCCGGTAGGCGAACAGGTTGAGGGCTTCACGCGCCTCCGGGGCCTCGCTGGCCTCCAGAACACGGACGTCGTCGCTAATGCCCGAGACGCCAAGCAGGCCCGATTGTCGGTTGAGGAGGTCGGCGACCTCGGATGCTGCCATGCCACGCGCCTGGATGAGGTGGAGCACGAGCCCTGGATCGACCGTGCCGGACCGGGTCCCCATCATCAGGCCGCCCAGGGTCGTGAGCCCCATCGTGGTCGCCACGCTGCGTCCCCCGGCTAGGGCGCAGAGGCTGGCGCCGTGGCCGAGGTGGGCGACGACGATCCGTCCCCTCGCCGTATCCGCGATCAACCGGGGCAGTTCCCTAGCCATGTGGGCGTACGATAGGCCGTGGAAACCGAAGCGCAGGAGCCCGTCCTCGGTCAGGCCGCGCGGAATCGGCTCGATTTGCGCGAGGCGGTCCTGGGTCCGGTGGAAGGCGGTGTCGAAGCAGGCAACCTGCGGCAGGTCGGGCCACGCCCCGCCGACGGCGGCGATGCAGGCCAGTCCTTGCGGCTGGTGCCCCGGGGCGAACGGCACCAACGCTTCCAACTCGGCGATCAGGTCGTCGTCGACGCGAGCGGGGCCGACATGCCGGGTGCCACCATGAACGATCCGATGTCCGACCGCCCGCAGGCGGAGGTCCGGCAAGCGCAGCAGGCGCACCAGGAGCCAGCCAACGACCGCACCATGGTCGCCATCGGGCGGTGGATCGTCTTCGAGGTCGAGCCTACCCCTGACCGTCAGTTTCAAGGCACTGCCGATCCCGGCCACGTGAACGCGCCATACGGCAGCGTCCTGGCCGTCCCGGAACAGGGCGCAGCGCAGGCTGGACGAACCGGCGTTGAGGACGAGGATCATGCGCTTCTCCGGGCAAGCACCCGAGTGGCACGTCTGGCATCCGGGCGGCGTGATCCAGATCAAAGAAACGGCGACCGAGGGATGCGACGACATTCATCGAAGACGCCCTGCGTCGTCCTGCAAAGCCCGGGAATCCAGAATGCCTGTCGCGAGCGATCCGAAGCCTGACGTCGTCCAGGATCACGGAGGGAAGCCGTACCGCCTCGATTTCGTGCCCGGCCCTCTGGGACCGACCGGCCTCGCTGCCATCGACGCGTACTGGCGGGCGGCGAACTACCTCTCGGTCGGCCAGATCTACCTGCTCGACAACCCGCTGCTGCGCGAGCCCCTAACCCTCGGGCACGTCAAACCGCGCCTGCTCGGCCACTGGGGCACGACGCCGGGCCTCAACTTCATCTACGCCCACCTCAACCGGACCATCGGCCTGCGCGACCTCGACATGATGGCCGTCTGGGGGCCGGGCCACGGCGCGCCCGGGCTGGTGGCCAACGCCTGGCTCGAAGGGACCTACGGCGAGGTCTACCCGGATGTCGGGTCCGACACGGACGGGATGCGCCGCCTGTTCCGGCAGTTCTCGTTCCCCGGCGGCATCCCGAGCCATGCCTCGCCCGAACTCCCTGGCTCCATCCACGAGGGCGGCGAACTCGGCTACTCGCTCATCCACGCCTTCGGTGCCGCCCTCGACAATCCGGGCCTCATCGTCGCCTGCGTGATCGGGGACGGCGAGGCCGAGACCGGGCCGCTCGCCGCGTCCTGGCACGCTTCGAAATTCCTCGACCCCGTCGGCGACGGCACCGTCCTGCCGATCCTCCACCTCAATGGCTACAAGATCGCCAACCCGACGATCCTCGCGCGGATGCCGCCGGCGGAGTTGCGTAGCCTCCTCGTCGGCTACGGCTACGAGCCGCTCTTCGTCGAGGGCGACGAGCCCGGCCCGATGCACCAGGCCATGGCCACGGCCCTCGACTACGCCCTCGACCGGATCGCCGAGATCCGCGAGGCCGCCCCGCACCGTGACGTCGGGCGGCCGGCTTGGCCGATGATCGTGCTGCGCAGCCCGAAGGGATGGACCGGACCGAAGATGGTCGATGGTAAGCCGGTGGAGGGGACTTGGCGGTCGCATCAGGTTCCGGTTGCGGCCCTGCGCGAGAACCCGGAGCACCTCGCGATACTGGACCGCTGGATGCGGTCATACCGCCCGGAGGAGCTTTTCGATGATGCCGGCCGTCTCGTGCCGGCGCTAGCGGCGCTGCATCCCCACGGCGACCGCAGGCTGAGCGCCAACCCGCATGCCAATGGCGGACGCGATCCAAAGCCGCTGCGCCTGCCGGACCTTGCCGACTACGCCATCGCGATGCCGTCCCACGGCACAGCTGTCGCCGAGGGCACCCGCGTGCTCGGCCGCTACCTTCGCGACGTGCTCGACCTCAACGCCGAGGCCTGCAACTTCCGCCTGATGGGTCCGGACGAGACCCTGTCGAACCGGCTCGACGCCGTGTTCGACGTCACCGACCGCGTCTG
Organism: Methylobacterium sp. SD274; assembly: GCF_017355285.1. Classification (NCBI taxonomy): domain Bacteria; kingdom Pseudomonadati; phylum Pseudomonadota; class Alphaproteobacteria; order Hyphomicrobiales; family Methylobacteriaceae; genus Methylobacterium; species Methylobacterium sp. SD274. The sequence goes on from NZ_JADIJP010000023.1 coordinate 46,879, forward strand.
GCGCGACGCCATCCTGCCCACCGACGAACACCAGGCGCGCCAAGGTCGGGTGATGGAGGTGCTCTCGGAGCACCTCTGCGAGGGCTGGCTCGAAGGCTATCTGCTCACCGGCCGCCACGGCGTCTTCGCCTGCTACGAGGCCTTCATCCACATCGTCGATTCGATGGTGAACCAACACGCGAAGTGGCTGAAGGCGTCCCGCGCCCTGGCTTGGCGGAAGCCCGTGCCCTCGCTCAACATCCTGCTGACCTCGCACGTCTGGCGCCAGGACCAGAACGGGTTCAGCCACCAGGACCCGGGCTTCATTGACTTCGTCGCCAATAAGAAGGGGGACACGGCGCGGGTGTACCTGCCGCCGGACGCCAACTGCCTGCTCTGGGTGATGGACCACTGCCTGCGCACGCACGACCGCATCAACGTCGTCGTCGCCGGGAAGCAGCCCGCCCTGCAGTGGCTCGGCGTGGACGAGGCGGCCCGGCACTGCGCGGCCGGCATCGGCGTCTGGGAATGGGCCTCGAACGACGGCGAGGCCGAGCCCGACGTGGTCATGGCCTGCGCCGGGGACGTGCCGACCATGGAGACCCTGGCCGCCGTCGAATGGCTTCGCCTCCGCATCCCGGAGATCCGGATCAGGGTCGTGAACGTCGTCGACCTGATGACGCTGCCGTCGCCCGACATGCATCCGCACGGGCTCGACGACGCCACCTTCGACAGCCTGTTCACACGCGACCGGCCGGTGGTGTTCGCCTACCACGGCTATCCGTGGCTGATCCATCGCCTGACCTACCGGCGCACCAACCACGGACACATCCACGTCCACGGCTTCGTCGAGGAGGGGACGACCACGACCCCCTTCGACATGGCGGTGCTCAATGGTCTCGACCGCTACCACCTCGCGCTCGCTGCCCTGAAGTGGTCGTCCGGGCTCGACCCGGCGGTGCAGCATGCCGAGGAGGAACTCCGCGACCTGCTGGCGCTGCACCGCGAGCAGGTCTGCCGCACCGGAGAGGACCTGCCGCAGGTGCGCGACTGGGCCTGGACGGACCATCCACCCATGGCAGGCCCGGAAAGGACGACCATTGCCCGGGTCGACTTGAGGCTGACGAACGAGGTCGTGGAATACGAGAACGGCCCCGAGATCCAAAGGTCATAGGCCTTGCGACACGGTTCGGTGGCGCATGCGTCTCGGCCTGTCGTGCCGATGGCCCTCACCGTATCCCACGACCCACCGAATCTGGAGCCTTCCCGTGTCCCTGCGCCTTGCTTTATCGATGCTTCTCCTCACCGGCCTCGTGGCGACCGAGGCGGCCGCCACGGAAGGGCAGGTCCAACGCGGCAAGACATTCGTCGGCGCAAATTGTGCCGGTTGCCATGCTGTCGGACGGGTCGGGGCGAGCCCTCTCGGCGAAGCGCCCGCGTTCCGGGACCTTCATACGAAGTATCCCGTCGAGGACCTCGGCGAAGCATTGGCGGAGGGCATAACCACCGGGCATCCGACCATGCTGGAGTTCCAGCTTGAACCGGACCAGATTACGGACGTCTTGGCCTACCTGAAGTCGCTTGAGCGATGACTGCCCTGGGCCGCCAGGGCCCTTTCACCGCGTATCCGCGCCGGGCTTTCGGCAACGAAACGGCAGGTCGCTTCGGGTGGTGTTGCCGGCCTTCCTGGGCCCGGAAGGCGACCGGTTAGATCCAACGTCGCACCGAACGTCTGTAGCTCAGATATGCGGCCCCGAACTTCCCTTCGAGATACCGCTCCTCGCGAAGGATCACGCCGAACCGCACCACGATGACGAGCGGGACGACGAGGGCCAAGGTGATGACGCCGTCCATGGCGATGGCGACCATCACGTAAGCGAGCATCATCGCCAGGTACATCGGGTTGCGGGTCCAGGCATACACGCCATCGGTGACGATGGCCGTCGTGGGCTGCCAAGGCCTTCCAGGGGTGCCGGCTCGACGGAAGCGACGGGAGGCACCCACGAGCAGAGCGGCGGCGGTCGCCCCGAGAAGGACGGCCAAGCCGTACCGCAGCGGTCCCGGTATGCCCGTCCCGACACCAAGGAACAGGAAGTCCAGCCCGAGTCCCGCTGCCAGCGTTCCGGCATACAGCAGGGGAGGTGGCGCGATCACGCCCGCTATATTGTCGGAGGCGCTCATGCTCGGTCCCCCGATGCGTGCCGACGAAGGGCGCGGACGATCATCGATAGCCGACGCCCATCACGTAGTCACGGAGGAGCTCCTCCTCGCTGCCTACCTCTTCGAGGAGGGCTTGGACCGTCTGTCGCGCATCCAGCACGCCGATGGGCCTGAGATCCTCGTCCAGGACGGGGATGTGCTTGAGGCCAAGTTTCCTCATCTGCGCCCAGACGTCCCTAAGCGATACGTCTGGCTGACACGAGGTGACGTCCCGCGTCATCACGGCCGGTGCGGCGACCGTGCAGCGGGCCCCTTGGCAACGGCCGATCTGGCCGACGACGTCGGTCTTCGTGATGACGCCGACCATCACACCGTCCAAGCCGCAGACGACGACGAGGTTGGTATTGGTGCCGTGCAGGTGCCGGGCGGCCTAGGTGAGCGGGGCGTCATCCCTGATCGTGACGAGGCGCTCTCGGGTTGCCGCCAATAACTGCTCCACGAGCATCGCTGTCCCCATTTCCACGGTGGCGTTGGATCGAGGGCAATACGCTCCGATGTCCGAACCACGCCGAGACTATCCGAGCGATCCGGCATGTCTTTGATCCAGGCCAAAGCAGCCGCATCGGTTGGCGTGCTTATGAAGACCGCGATGGAGCGATCCTCCGCTCACGGCCTCGGACAGGCAAGCCGACCCTGTGAAGCCTTCCGACATGAACGTGGCGCGCCCCGGAGACCCGAAGATGGAAGAGACGTCCCACGATGTGCCGGCCGACCTGCCGGAGTTGACCAACACCGAACTCGTGCAGCTTCGCGTTCGTGTCATCGCGCTGGAGAACCTGGTCATCTCCTTGCTCGCCGGGGCGTCCGATGAGCAACTCGACCGTGCCCGCGAGATGGCGGCCTATATTTCCCCGAGGCCCGGCCATACGCAACACCCTCTGACGACCCATGCCGCCGACCACATGGTCGATCTGGTCTCGCGGGCCGTGCACTTTCGGACGCCTCCCTCGGAGCCCTACAAACGGACCGCGGTGTTCGACGAGAAAACCCTTCCGGCCGCACTCCGCAGGGAACACCGAACCAAGCCCGGCGTGTGGGGCCTCATTCGCGTGCTCGAAGGCCGCCTGCGCTATCGGGTGTTCGAGCCGGCCTCCGAGACCGTCCTCACACCTGGACTTGCCGGCCTCCTGCTGCCGGACCAGCCTCACCTCGTCGAGCCCTTGGGACCCGTTCGGATGCAGATTGAATTCTACGACCGCCCTCCCGGCGACAACTCAGCAATTTCCCGGTGAGCGACGCCTCCGGGGACGGGGACATCCTTGAAGCCCCCTCGAATCGACGGGTCCGAGCACATCGGAGGCGAAGGACGGGCCCTCGGTCCCTGAGACGCCAATTCCGGATGGCGACGTGGGGCTCCTGACATTGGAAAGGTGCCCATGATGGACCATCCCGTCCTGTCCGCCCTCAGGGACTCCCGCCAGATGAGCGACCGCGATCTGAGGTCCCTTCTACGTCTCGGCAGGGCCTTCAAGGCCGGTGCACTTCCGAGCGGCATCGGCATGAGAGAGCCAGGGGAGTGTTTCGCGGTCGCCCGCGAGCTGGCCCATGCCGGCTGGGGCGTCTACGTCCGGGGCTTCGCCCTCCGCCCCGACAGCACGGAGCCGCTGGCCCATGCCTGGGTTTCCGAGGGCGATACCGCCCTCGACGCCTCATGGACCGAAGCCACCTCGTGCTCGTATTGGGGGATTTCCGGGATGGCGTACGAGGACGAGCTCAAGAGGATGTCAAAGCCGTTCCTGCAACGTGGACTGGCAACCGAATTCGCCCTTTCTTCCTGACCGTCGAGGGCGTTCCGGGACTTTGCGGTCCCACCCCCACCCGGCGCCGGGTCCAGACGGACAACGCGCGGGCAAGCCTGCGTCCAGGGCTCATATCTGGATAGCGGGTCCGCGAAATCGCTTGGCGTCCCAGCGGTCTTCCGAGGGGGGATGACCGCCGCAGGACCCTACATCCCGTCACGACGGCATCACGCCATCTGACGGAGACGAGACCTGAGACATACCCCGACCACGGCTGCTTTCCTGGCCTGCACGATGCTGGTCGCGACCCCGGCGTTCGCGATCACGGTGACCAACCAGGACAAGGGCGAACACACCCTTACGGTGGACAAGGGCGAGGCCCAGGCGACCCAGAAACTGGCGGCGGGGGCCTCGGCCGTGATCGAGTGCAAGGAAGGCTGCGAGCTTCGCGTCGCGGGTTCCGGATACGGCCGCTCGGTGGAGAAGGGCGACAAGCTCGTGATCGCCGGGGGAATGATCCGCTTCTCCGACGAGGACATCGTCACCGGGTCCACCAAATCCGCGAAATGACGAGACGAGGCATCAGCCTACCCTGAGCGGGTCGAGGCACCACCGCCTCGACCCGTTGGCGATACCGGAGAATCGACCATGCCAAGCCACGCCTGCATCGACCCTCAGGACCAGTACGCCCAGGCCGAGGTCCTGGTCACGTTCGAGACGATGGCCGACGGGGTCCGGCTGGTCTCGGCGCACGACGCCTCCGGTGACGACATCCTCCTGGGACTTGAGGACCGCCAGCGCCAGGCGCTCGAAAGCGAGATCCTCGACGATTACCGGCATCCCCGCGGGTCCGGGCTGACAACGGGCTCGTAACGTCGCATCGGCGTCCGCTGGGGATCGTGGGGCCGGTTTTGGTCGAGATGACGAGGCACTGCGCCTCCCCATAAGGATGCGACCCGTCAGTCCGGAACGGACTTTGCCGGGCAGATGCCGACCGCCACGGCGATAGCCTCGATCCTCGTCGACTGCGCGGCCAGCATGCCTTCGAGCCCTTCCATCCGGATGCGGTCGAGCTTGTCGTGCAAGGCCATGATCTCGACCTCGGCCTTCAGGTTGATCTCGTAGTCGAGACCGGCCGCCAGCCGGTCCCGGGCCGCCTGGCGGTTCTGGGACATCAGGATCACGGGCGCCTGGAGCGCGGCGACCATCGACAGGATCAGGTTGAGGAAGATGTAGGGGTAGGGGTCGAACCCGCCGGCTCTACCGAGGATGACGGTGTTCACCACGACCCAGGCGCCGAGCATCCCCGTGAACACGAGGATGAAGCCCCACGAGCCGCCGAGTTGGGCCACGCGATCCGCGAGACGCTCGCCGAACGTCTGGTGCTCGACGAGAACACGGTTCACGTCCCGGGACACGTGGCACCGCTTGGCGATGTGGAGGATCACCCGCCGCTCGCGCTCGGACAATCCCTCCAATCCGGCCTCCATCAACTGGCGGGCAAGGTGGGTGACCGCGCCGTCGACGGGCGATTTCCCGGAGGCGACGGGCATTGCCGGGACGGATGGGGGGATCGTGACGGTCGCGGGGGCGCGGTCGCTCATCAGTGGCTCAGGAAGCTGCAGACGGGGGAGTACCGCAGGACATCCCGGGTGACGCCGCCGAGAATCATTTCCCGCACTCGGCCGTGCCCGTAGGCCCCCATGACGATCAGGTCCGACGCATGCTCGGACGCGAGGTCGAGCAGGGTCTCCGCGTCGCTCGTCCCCTCGGACAGGTGCTCGGATGCGGTTGCGTGGATGTTGTGGGTCGAGAGGTATGCGGCCACGTCCGCGGCTCCGGTGGCCTGGTCCGTGGGCGTGACCGCGACGACGTCGACCCGGCCCGCCAGACGCAGGATCGGCAAGGCGTCCATGACCGCGCGACGGGCCTCCCGCGTGTCCTTCCACGCCACCATTGGGCGTCGGAGTTCGAGATGGTCGATCCCGGGCGGCACGACGAGCACCGGCCGTCCCGCGGCGAGGACGACGGAGGCGGGGTCGAGCGGGCGGATGCACTCGGTCGCCCCGTCCTCGTCTCCCCGTCCGACGACGATGAGGTTGGCCGCCCGGGCCTGGCCTACCAGGAAGGCCAAGCCGGGCTCGACGGCGGAGCGCCACGAGACCCTGCTCCGGCTTCCGACCGCAACCCGGAACAGGTCGTGCGCCCGGGCGAGCCCGTCGAGGACGGCCTCTTCGGTCAAGCCCGGTAGGAACGCCGAGGCGCCCATCGGTCCGACCTGAGCCGTGACATGGTGGGGCATCTGCGCGGCGATGCCTATCGTCCTGGCATCGAAGGCGTCCGCGAGATGGGCCGCGATGGATGCCCGGGCGTCGGCGTCGCCGGCAAGGTCGATGGACACCATGATGCTGGCGAATGTCATGGATGGCGCGCCTCGATTTGATGCGGGGCGTTCGGAATGCCCGCTCCGGACGGTGGCGTCTTTGACCCAGCGCAAATCCCGGCGTCGCCGACCCGCTTCGCCGCGAAACCGGTCCCGCCCGGCGCAGATCACGGTCTCATCGAGCGACGCATGGAAACGGGAGGCACCATCCGCGTGCGCCACCTCGGTGTCACGGCTTCTCGCTCCGTGAGGCGACGGGTTTGCGCTGGATCAACGATGGGCCGCCGGCACTCGGGCACGATCCCACTATCGTCGTCGGAGGCCCCCATGTCCTATGCCAGCATCATTGTCGCCGTGGACCCCGGAAAAAGGGCGGCCTCGCGGATCACAATGGCCGCCCATCTTGCCAGACGGTTTGATGCACGCCTCATCGGAGTTGCGGCTTGGGGACCGGACTATCCGAGGGGATATGGCGAAACCTCCGTGCCGGCCGGGTATGGTGTTGAGGATATCCGGCAGAAGGCCCTGGCGGAGCTGGTCCACGCGGAAAGGGCCTTCCGGGACGTGGCCAAACCAGCCGAGCGAATAGAGTGGCGTTCCCAGCTTCGGGAGCCGGTCGGTTTCCTGGTCGAGCAATCGCGGGCGGCCGACCTCGTCGTCGTCGGGCGCCGGGGCGAGAACGACCGACCGCATCTTGTGGGCGCCGTCGGCCCGGGCGATGCCCTGATGGCGACGGGTCGGCCTGTGCTCGTCGTGCCCCCCGGCGTGGAGGAAATGTCGGCGGCCCGCGTGGTCGTGGCGTGGAAGAACACCTCCCAGGGCCGTCGGGCGATCTCGGATGCGATGCCGCTCCTGAGACGGGCCGACATGGTCAAGGTCGTCCAGGTCTCCGATGATGTTGATCGTACGGAACTGGACGACGTCGTGGCCTATCTCGGCCTTCATGGCATCGACGCAACTGGGGCGATCAAGGTCGAGAACGTCGCAGGGACGGCCAATGCAATCCTCAAGGCCGCCCAGACGTTCGAGGCGGATCTGATCGTCAGTGGTGCCTTTGGCTATAGCCGCTTGCGGGAGTGGTTCTTCGGAGGCGTCACGCGGGAGTTGCTGGATCACAGCCCCGTCTGTTGCCTTATGTCACATTGAGCGTGAGGGTATCCGGCGCCCGCCGACGTGATTGATCCAGCGCAAGGACGACGGCGCCTCGGCATCTACGATGACCTCTACGCCTGCACGGTCGACGCCGCGCGTTCGGCCAAAGGCGAAATGGAACCCAAGATGACCTGTCCCCGCGCCGTCGAGGCCCTGATGAAGCAACAAGACCGTCTCACCGGTCTGCTCCGCCTGATCGATGACGGGCGCTGGTGGACCGGGGACGGCGCCTGCCTGATCGACCAGGACGAGGTCTGCCTACAATCCGAAAGGATCAGTGCCGCCCTTGACGTCGTCGAACGTCTCGCGAACGAGATGGCCGCCGAGAACGGCACCGGCACCGGGTCGCAACTCGCTCCGAAGGCCAGGCATGACGTTCCGGTCCTTCGCGCTTCCGAGGACCTCGTGATCCCGGATGACCTCGGCCCGTTCTCCCCCGGTCCGGTCGATCCCCATCCCGAGGCGATCCATGCATCCGGGGGGTACGAGCGGCGGGCCTGGAGTCTGTCCGGCGGCACCTCGAAGCTGGCCTAACGGTTTGGGCGCCCCCGACGGGAGCGCCCAACTCGCCTTCGGACGTCAGGCATCCTGCAGGTCGTGCAGCGCCCGGTAAGCCTTGAACAGGACGCGGGGATCGAACTTGCCCTGGTAGACGGCGGGCGGCTCGCGTTCGAGGCCGAGGAGGCCGTAGACGGCGGCCTGGGCGGAGCGGATCGAGTATTCGACCGTGAACACCACGTCGTCGGGCAACTCGCAGAACTGGCCCATGAGGCCGAGGTTCGTCGTGCCCTTCGGGATCACCTGCGGCCGGTCGCCGGGCTCGCGCGGCAGGAACTGGCTGGTGATGAACGGCATCATGCAGGGGATGCAGATCGCCTTGTCGAGGATGCCGGCCGCCTCCGCCCCGATGCGCAGGTGGCCGAGGATCTCGGTCATGATCTCCCGCCCGGTGCAGGCCGACATCGGCTTCCTCACGAAGTTGCCGGGTTCGTCGACGGCGAGGCCATAGCCCCAGAACACCCCGACGTCCTTCGGCTGTCCGATGAAGTGCGGCTGGAACGGGATGACGATGGAAGCCAGCCAGTTCGACCGTGGGAAGGTGACGAGGCCGCCCTCGCCGGGGACGTTGCCGGTGAAGTCGCGGACCATGCGCAGGAACGTCGGGTCGTGCAGGGTGGTGGTGAAGGACACCCACTTGGATTGGTCGATGTGGTCGGTGAAGACCTTGGGTCGTCCGAACGCGGGGCGGTCCCTCGCGAGGTTCTCCCACAGTGTCCAGGCGCCGCCATCCGTCTTGCCCTTGAGGGCGGGGACGCTGTCCATGCCGCCCAGCGTCGTGCCCTCGGTCATCGAGCCCAGGGTCACCAGCACGAGGTCGCCGTCGCGGACCCGGAGCTCGCCCGACTTTCCGTGTTGGTCGGTGAGGATGCGCGCGACGCTCTTCTCGCCCTCCTGTCCGACGAGCCCCAGGTCGGTCACCCGGGTGTCGAACGCGAAGACGACACCGCGCTCGTCGAGCCACTTGCGCAGCGGCAGCACCATGGAATCGTACTGGTTGTAGACCGTCCGCATGATGCCGTGCAGGCGGTTGAAGCCCGAGACCATGTGGGCAAACCGGACGAGGTAGCGCCTGAACTCGACCGCCGCGTGCCAAGGCTGGAAAGCGAAAGTCGTGCACCACATGAACCAGAAGTTCGTCTTGAAGAACGACGGGTCGAACTGCTCGGAGATGGTGGATTTTCCGAGCACGGATTCCGGCAGGATGGCGAGGCGCTCGATGGTGAGGATGTGTCCCTCGCTCAAGCCGAACCGAGGCGCCGTCAGCCGTTCCCCGTCGCTGACGAGGCGCGCCTTCGACGAGGTCTTCATCGTCTCGTTCCAGGCGAAGGTTTCCTGGGTCACCGTCTGGGTACCATCGAGCGTCGGGATCGAGGCGAAGAGGTCGAAGGTGCAGAGGTATTTGCTCTCCAGCATACGGCCGCCGCGCAGGACATAGCCCTCCGCCGGGTCGCCCGATCCGTCCAGGCTTCCGCCGAGGACGCCGGTCTCCTCGATCACGGTGATGTCGCATCCCGGCATGTCGCCGTCGCGGATCAGGAAGGCCGCCGCGGCAAGTGAAGCGATGCCGCCCCCGACGAGGTAGGCTTTCCGGTCGGGATGGACGGTGGGGTCGGCATGGGCCATGCGGTGTCTTGCCTTTGAGGGTGTCCCCGCCGCGCCGGCATCGCTGTGCCACCGGATCGGGGACGAAAGGCTCCGATATCGAAGCGCACGCCGAGACTATTCGCGCGGCCTCTTGCGTCTTTGATCCAAAACAAAGCCGCCGCCTGCGATGACGCGCATAGACGTTCGGCGATGCGTTCGTGCCTGGGGCGCGACATCGGACGAAGGTCACCTCCGATGCGTCTTTCCGTTCTGTTCCTTTCCGTCGCGTTCGCCGTGGGGATGACCGGCGCGGGCTCCGCCCAGGCCACCCTCCCGAACGACGACGTGAACATCGCGAACAATCCCGGCACGGTGAAGGACGTCCCGTCGGCCCGGGTCGAGGCCCTGGACTGCACCTGCCGCAATACGGTGCCGGATGCGGCCGCTCCGGCGGATCCGAAGACCGGGGCCGAGCCCGGCGGCCTGATCGTCGACTGCAGCTGCCGCCAGACCGTTCCGGAGACGACCGGGACCGTGGCCATCCCATCCGTGCCTGAGGCAACGGCGCCCGGGTCGGCCGGCGGCGGTTCGGCTCCGCCGCGCTGACCATCGAAGAGGCGGAGGCGAACCGCCCCCCACCTCCCGAAAGGTCGCTCATGAAAAGGCCAGCGCCAAGGACGGCCATCGACGAGTTCCAACGCGAGACCTGGGACGACGATGGCGGAGCAGGCCTGACGGGACCCCGCACGACGAGCGAGGCCCCGCAGGCTCCGGCATCCCCGAACGCCCGCCGCGTCCCGCCGGATGGGACGCCTCGACGGCCCGGCCCGGGCTTTTCGTCGACCACCCTTCGAAGCTGACCCGCCACGACCATCGACGTCGCCGGCAATGCACGCAGGCGAACACAATCCTCACCAGACACATCACGGAGATCACCATGTCCAAGGCCATCGGCATCGACCTCGGCACCACCAATTCCTGCGTCGCCGTCCTCGATGGGGCCAAGGCGCAGGTCATCGAGAATGCGGAAGGCGGACGGACCACGCCGTCCATCGTCGCCTTCACGGAGAGCGGCGAGGTCTTGGTGGGCCAGCCGGCCAAGCGCCAGGGCATCACCAACCCCGAGAACACCATCTCGGCGATCAAGCGCCTGATCGGCCGCCGCTACGACGACCCGCTGACCGAGAAGGACAAGGCCATGGTCGGCTACAAGATCGTGCCCGGCCCCAACGGCGACGCCTGGGTCGAGGTGAGGGGCAAGACCTACAGCCCGAGCCAGATCAGCGCCTACATCCTCACCAAGATGAAGGAGACGGGGGAGGCCTTCCTCGGCGAGAAGGTGACCAAGGCCGTCATCACCGTGCCGGCCTACTTCAACGACGCACAGCGCCAGGCCACCAAGGACGCCGGCCGCATCGCGGGGCTGGAGGTGCTCAGGATGATCAACGAGCCCACCGCCGCGGCGCTGGCCTACGGGCTCGATAAGAAGGGCAATGGCAAGGTCGGCGTCTACGACCTCGGCGGCGGCACCTTCGACGTCTCGTTCCTTGAGATCGGCGACGGCGTGTTCGAGGTGAAGTCCACCAACGGCGACACCTTCCTCGGCGGCGAGGACTTCGACAACCGCATCGTCGACTACCTCGTGGACGAGTTCCGCAAGGAGAGCGGCATCGACCTGCACAAGGACCGTCTTGCGCTTCAGCGTCTCAAGGACGCCGCCGAGAAGGCCAAGATCGAGCTGTCCTCGGCCTCCCAGACGGAGATCAACCTGCCCTTCGTCACGGCCGACCAGAACGGGCCGAAGCACCTCGCGATCAAGCTCAGCCGAGCCAAGCTCGAAGCCCTCGTCTCCGACCTGGTCGAGCGGACGACGGCGCCGTGCAAGGCGGCGTTCAAGGACGCGAACCTCGACGTGTCGCAGATCGACGAGGTCGTCCTCGTCGGCGGCCAGACCCGAATGCCGAAGGTGCAGGAGACCGTGCAGGCACTGTTCGGCCGCGAGCCGCACAAGGGCGTGAACCCGGATGAGGTCGTGGCCATCGGCGCCGCGATCCAGGCGGGCGTGCTCCAAGGCGACGTCAACGACGTACTGCTCCTCGACGTCACCCCGCTGTCGCTCGGCATCGAGACCCTCGGTGGCGTGCTGACCCGGCTGATCGAGCGCAACACCACGATTCCGACGAAGCGCAGCCAGACCTTCTCCACCGCGGCCGACGCACAGCCGGCGGTGACGATCCGGGTGTTCCAGGGCGAGCGCGAGATGGCGGCCGACAACAAGATGCTCGGCCAGTTCGACCTCGTCGGCATCCCGCCGGCGCCACGGGGCCAGCCGCAGATCGAGGTCACCTTCGACATCGACGCCAACGGCATCGTCAACGTCTCGGCCAGGGACAAGGCCAGCGGGAAGGAGCAGACGATCCGGATAGAGGCCTCGGGCGGGCTCGACGAGGCGGCGATCCAGCGCCTCGTGCGCGAGGCCGAAACACATGCCGGGGCCGACAAGGTACGCAAGGAACTGGTCGAGGCCGGCAACCACGCCGACGTCGCCATCTACACGACCGAGAAGAGCTTGACTGAGGCCGGGGGCAACATTCCCGCCGACGTGAAGGCCGAAGTCGAAACGAGCCTTACAGCGGCAAGGGAGGCGATCCAGGCCGGTGACCTCGCGCGTATCAGGACGGCGACCGAACGCCTGACCCTGGCGGCCTCGCGCCTGGGCGAGACCGGACCGGCTGCCAAGGGCCCGTCCACCGATCCGGAGATCGTCGATGCGGAGTTCCAGGACGCCCCGGGCGACGACACCCGCCACAGGCCGGCGGCATGAGCGGTCCATTGTCAGAGGAGGACTGTTTAATGACCGAAAGCATGAACGACACCATGCCCCCTGACGGGGAGGTCGCGGCTTTCGCCGCCCTCCAGGCCGAGAACGGCGCCCTTCAGGACCGCCTGATGCGGGCGCTCGCCGAAACCGAGAACGTTCGGCGACGCGGCGAGCGCGGCATCGAGGACGCCCGGAAGTTCGCCGTCCAGGATCTGGCGCGCGAGCTCCTGCCCGTCGCCGATAACCTGCACAGGGCCGTCGCGGCGGCCACGGGCGCAGGTGCCGGGCCTGCAGCCCATGCGTCCTTGATCGAAGGCGTCGGGGCGACCGAACGGATGCTGACCTCCGCCCTCGAACGCTTCGGCGTCCGCCGGATACCCGCCCTCGGCACACGCTTCGACCCCAAGGCGCACGAGGCGATGCAGGAGGTCGAGGATGCGACCCAGGCGCCGGGGACCGTGGTCGACGTCATGGAGGAAGGCTTCACCCTCCACGACCGCCTTTTGCGACCGGCGCGCGTGGTTGTCGCCAGGGTACGATCTCGTGTCGGCCCCGCGACCATCCCGACGTGGAGGAATCCGCATTGAGCGAAGATCCGTACAAGGTTCTCGGCGTGACGCGAGACGTCTCCGAGGCGGACCTGCGCACGGCCTACCGGAAGCTCGCCAAGAAGCTGCATCCCGACCTGAACCCCGGCAACAAAAAGGCCGAGGAAGGCTTCAAGGCGGTGGCGACCGCCTACGACCTGCTGAACGACTCCGCCAAGCGGGCGCAGTTCGACCGTGGCGAGATCGACGCGTCCGGAAGCGAGAGGCCGCGGCAGCCGTACTATCGCGAGCAGGCAGAACGGGACGCGGGCCATCCCTATGGTGGCGAACAGGGGTTTGGGGATTTCGGCGGCGAGGACATCTTCGCGCATATGTTCGGTCGCGCCGGGCGTGCCGACCCCAACCGGGCCGGTGCGGATGCTCGCTACCGGCTGGAGCTCGACTTCCTGGAGGCGTTCAACGGCGGCAAGCGCACGCTCACCCTCCCGGACAGCCAAGCCCTTGACGTCACGATCCCGCCCGGAACGCGGACGGGGCAAACGCTGCGCCTGCGCGGCAAGGGCGGCTCCAGCATCGGAAAAGGGCTGCCAGGCGACGCCCTCATCGAGGTCGAGGTCCGTCCTCACTCCCTTTTCAAGCTCAAGGGGGACGACATCCACATCGACCTGCCCTTGTCGCTTCGCGATGCCGTCCGCGGCGGCAGGGTCAGCGTGCCGACCCCGTCCGGCCCGGTTTCCATGACCGTTCCGAAGTGGAGCAACGCCGGCGCCGTGCTCCGCCTGAAGGGCAAGGGCATGGTCCGTGGCGGTACCTCCGGGGACGAGTACGTCACCCTGCGTCTGACCCTGCCGGCAGAGCCGGATGCGGAGTTGCAGGACTTCGTATCCCGCTGGGGGACCACGAAGCCTCATGAGACCCGGCAAGCCAAGGAGACGCTATGATGGAGATGCGTGAGTTTCAGGTCCGCGCCAGCGTGGAGACCGATGTCCTGCACGCGTGGATCGACACCGGCTGGGTCATCCCGGACGAGACCGAGGGGCGCATGACCTTTCGCGAGATCGATCTCGGCCGAGCGCAACTCATCCAGGATCTCGAAAGGGACTTCGGCGTGAACGAGGAAGGCATCGTCCTCATCCTCGACCTGGTCGACCGGATGAGCGGCATGCGCCGGACCCTCGGCCACCTCGCTGTCGCGATCCGCCAAGAGCCGGACCACGTCCAGGACCGGATCGCCTATGGGGTCCGCGAGGCCGCTCGGACCGTCACCGAACTTGCCTCTTGAGATGGACACGGTGTCCGACGGCTCTGCCGCCACCGACTGGCGATGAGCGGTCTTGGATCGTCGCTGCATGCTGCGCCGCTCCGCGGAACGGCGTCACCAAGGCGGTACCCGGGGCGACGGGATTGCCTTGGCCCTGAAAAAGTGTGTGTCGGGATTCCACGGCCGTTCGGATGATGTCGAGCCCGGCGGCCACCACGATGGCGAAACCGAGGACGAGCGGCATCGAGACCGGGGGTCTGCCATCGGCGAGGCGAGGACCAAATCCGGTGGCACTAGGGCCCGTTGCAGGAACCAGGGTGAGACCGCAACCCATGCGCCCAGCACGCCCGATCCCCACCGCGTCCAAGGCTGCGGCTCAAGCCTGTCGAGGAAGGCCAAGCCCATGACGGCGAGGCCGCATCCGGTCGCGCTCAGCATGGCCGGGTAGTTGCCCGTCTCGATGAAGAGGAAGGGCGTTAGGACGACGAGCCTCCCCAGCACCGCCGAGATGCCGTCGAGCATGCCCCCGACGTCGTTCCCGCTCACCGGGGACCTTCGAGTTCTCCCGCCCATGCCACCCGCTCCTCGTAGGCCGGTCACGGTCGCGGGCGAGGTCCGCCCGTCGACGTGCCAGCAGGGAACGAGCTTACGGCGGCAACGCGGGCGGCATTCTTGATCCAGCGCAAGGCTCCGTCCCAAGCCTCGATCTAGGGTCTCCTCGGTCGCTCGCAGGACGCGTCCCCTTCATCGGGGGCTCCCGGTGTTGCGGATGGACACCGATGACCTCGCGTTCCGTGCGGGCATCACGAAACCGCGGCTTGCCGCCGATGCTGGAGAGATCTTGAAATGGTGGATGCGGCAATCGCCACGGGCGATCCAAAAGGCCTCTCGCCGGCCTCGCCGGCAAGTGGAGTATCCGATCCTTCGCCGCCGGCCGAGCTCAAGCTCCTATTCCTCCTCTCCTGGCTGCTGTGCGCGGTCTTCTACTTCTTCCAGTATGCGGTGCGTTCGGCACCGGGGGTGATGCAGGCGGAACTGACTTCTGCCTGGGGCGCCAACCACATCGGCACGATGATCTCGGCCTACTACGTCGCCTACGCGGTGATGGCCCTGGTCGCGGGCGTCCTGCTGGACCGGTACGGCGCGCACCGGACCATCCCGTACGGCATCGCCGTGGTCGGCCTCGGATGCCTCGTGTTCGCACAGGGGAGCGAGGCGGCCGGCCTGGTCGGCTTCGTCCTGCAGGCAACCGGTGCGATCTTCGCCTTCGTTGGGTCGTCGTACGTGGCGGCCCGGTACCTGCCCACCCGCATGCTGGCGCTGTTCATCGGCCTCACGCAATGCCTCGGCATGGCCGGCGCGGCCTTCGGTTCAAAGCCCGTCCACATGGCCATTGACCCGGCCGGCGGGTTCAACGTCCCCTGGCAGCACGTGTGGGTCGCCTTCGCCGCCATGGGGTTCGCGCTTGCCCTCGCGACCTGGTTCGTGATGCCGCGCGAGACCGGCGATAGCCCGAGCCACCATGCCGAGTTCTCGGTCTCCGGCCTGCTCCACCCGTTCAAGGTCATTATAGGCAACCCGCAGAGTTGGCTCGCCGGCATCGTCGGCGGCCTGCTGTTCCTGCCCACCACCATCGGCGCCCTGGTCTGGGCCACGTCGTTCCTCCATGCTGGCGAGAACCTGTCCATGGCGGAGGCCGCGTCGGACGCGGCCATGGTGCCCATGGGCTGGGTCATCGGCTGCCCGCTCCTCGGATACGTCTCGGACAGGCTCGGTCGTCGCAAGCCCGTGCTCCTGGGCGGCGCGCTGCTGATGCTCGTGGCGGGCCTAACGGCCATCTACGTCCCGGTGGGCACGCTGCCGCGTTATTCGGTGGCCCTGGTGCTCGGCATCGCCTCAGGCGCGGCCATGATCCCATTCTCGATGATGAAGGAGACCAACCCGGCCCAGGTGAAAGGCACGGCGGCCGGCGTGATGAACTTCCTCGTCTTCGTCACGACGGGGATCATGTCGCCCTTCATCTCGCACCTGATGCTTCCGCGGCAGGGCGTGCCGTTGACCCTTTCCGACTTCCAGACCGCCTTCCTGCCTCTGGTGGGCGGCGTGGTCCTGGCCCTGGTCCTCGCCCTGTTCCTCAAGGAGACCGGCACGGCCGAGCAAGGTCCCCTCGCGAAGGGCGGGACGAAGCCCTTCGTCCCGACCCTTGCGCCGGCCTGAGCGGCCCCGACGCAGATGCCTTCTCCCGGAACGCCCTCACGCCCAAGGATGACCACATGGATGTCGCGGTCTTCAGCACCAAGCCGTACGACCGGCGCTTCCTCGACGCGGCGGTCGCGGGACGCCACGCCCTGACCTACATCGACGCGCGGCTCGACCCGACGACGGCGATCCTCGCCGGCAAGGCGAAGGTCGTCTGCGCGTTCGTCAACGACGCGGTCGACGCCGCCGCCCTCGATACGTTCGCCGAGCTTGGGGTGCGCCTCGTCGTCCTGCGGTCGGCGGGCTTCAACAACGTCGACCTCGCCGCCGCCAAACGCCACGACATCCTCGTCGCCCGGGTCCCGGCCTACTCGCCCGAGGCCGTCTCGGAACACGCGGTGGCGCTCATGCTGTCCCTCGACCGGCACATCCACCGCGCCTACGCCCGGGTGCGGGACGGGAACTTCGCCCTCGACGGTCTGCTCGGGTTCAATCTGCACGGCCGAACGGTGGGAATCGTGGGGACCGGCCGGATCGGCCAGGGCGTCGCCAGGATCATGCTGGGCTTCGGGTGCAAGGTGATCGGATACGACGTGAAGCCGACCCGGACCTGCGAGGCCATGGGCGTCGTCTACCGCCCGCTCCAGGACGTGCTCGCCACCTCGGACATCATCTCCTTGCACTGCCCCCTGACGCCGGAGACGCACCACCTCATCGATGCCGCCGCCATCGGCCTGATGAAACGCGGCGTGATGCTGATCAACACGAGCCGCGGGGCCATCGTCGATACCAAGGCAGTTGTCGCAGGACTGAACGAGGGGCGGATCGGCCATCTCGGCCTCGACGTCTACGAGGAGGAAGAGGAGCTCTTCTTCGAGGACAAGTCCGACGTGGTCATTCGAGATGACGTCTTCGAACGCCTGCTGATGTTCTCGAACGTGCTCGTCACCGGCCATCAGGGCTTCTTCACGGTCGAGGCGATGACCGCCATCGCTGAGACCACCGTGGCGAACATCGACGCGTTCGAGCGGACGGGACGACCGGTCCACGTGGTGGCCTGACGCCCCGGCGGCGCGTACCCTCACCGATGGAGAACACCATGCTGCCCCACGTCACCCTAACCCTCGCCCGCGGCCCGGATTTTCCCGATGGAAGCGTCGACCGCGGCTACGAGATCGACGCGCCCCTGGACGCCAACGGACAGCTCGATCCCGCCCTCTGGCTTGAGCAGAGAGACCATTGTCGCGTCCGCCGATTCTGGCTTGGGGAGCCGAACCGCAACGGGCGTCTGATCCGCCGGCAGGGCGGTTTCGGCGGGGGTACCTGGCTGATCGACTACGACGACAGGACGACCGATGACGACGAGCCGGGCTACCGGCTTGGCAGCCACCGGTTCGTCGTGGGCGAATACGTCTCGATCCGCGACGATGACACCATGCGGACCTACAGGGTGTCCCACGTCCGTCAGTCGTGACGTACACGAGTTGAACGCCCGTGATGGGTGCAGGGTGTGTGAAAACGTCAGCTTGTCGCGGCTTTGGAGTACAATCTTCCATGAAAGTTGAAAAAATCACCTGGAATCGCCATGCTAGCGGTCCTAGAGGGTTTTCATAGATGATCCTTCTACTCGCGGCGGCAAGGGGGCGCGTTTTTACACAGGCTCGGTGGAAACCGGACCTTGGCCTTTCGCTCTGAAGCGGACGTTTGCCACCGGCTCCTCACCGGCGGAATGGATGACAGCCTTGGCAGGCTGAAGATCTACGTACCCGCTGGACGTGCGGGCTCATCCGACTGATCGTTTCCGCAGGTGTAGGTAGGTCTCGTCAAACTCGGCAGCGCTGACGAGTTCATCCCAGGCCAGAATGACCAGCGTGTTGCTACGGAGGGTAATGAGCCCGTTGCCCCGCATCTCTTGCAGCGTGCGGTTGATGTGCACGGTCGTCACGCCGGTGGCGTCCCCGAGCTCACCCTGTGTCAGTGGCAGAGCACAGCGGTGTTCACTGGCCAACCCCACGGCCTCCTGCTTGAGGTACAACTCGCAGAAGAGATGGGCGAGGTGCTCGTAGGCCGAGCGCTGGCCCATACACGCCATCCATTCACGGAAGATCCCTGCATCCACCAGCGTGTCGCGCCAGAGCACGGCGGCGAGGCGCGGGAAGCGATAGGTGAGATCCCGGAGCGCCTCGTGAGGGATGAAGGCCACGTGAGCGTCTGTCATCGTGGCGAGGCTGTGATCCATCCGTGGGATGTGCAGGCTTTGCAGATCCGGGATGTCACCGCCGATGTGGAACGAGAAGATCTGGCGCTTGCCCTCGCCCATGATCTTGTAGCGGCAGGCCCAGCCCTCAATGATGAGGCAGCACTGCGTGGCCGTCTCGCCATCGCGGACAATGTCTTGATCCGCTCTTAGAGCTTGAGCCTTGATAGGTAGGCTCTCAACGGCATAGCGCTCCTCCTCTGTGAGAGAGGAGATGCTCTCCAGCTTGGTAATCATCGGCTGGAGCAAATGGAGGGACTTCGAGGCCATGTGGCTTCGCCTTGCATTGCAGGCGGAAGCGCGCGGCTCTCCCAGGCATCAGCACCTGTATCGGAACGGCTGACGATTTTTTCAACATAAGGCAGTAATTGGCCGCGCGTACCATCATACGTTAGTAACGCTTACGGGCGACGTGGAACTGCGAAAAAAGGCGAATGGCTGCTCAGCTAAATTTTTCGTCCGAACGCCGACACGCAATAATATACCCCGATCCACGCTTGAAACACTGCCTCACCAAGAGCCTGCAAGCAGACCTTCCAAGCGTCTGTGAAGGGTCGCAAGCGGCTCCTGTGGCATCGCTACCGACCTCCAAGTTTCCGTCACGCAAAAGCTAGACCCGGCTGCGTACCCGATCCCCGCGGCCCTCTCCATGCGGTGGCTCCGGCGGTCGCGCAGGCGAGGTCCTGTTCCGGGGACGCCTCGCCGTAGACACCGATTGCGCCGATCAGGATACCATCCCGCCTCAGGGGTATGCCGCCGCGCTCGTGGAACGCCGCGGTACCCTCGCCCTCAACGACGGAACAGTAGAGGTCGTCCCCGGGCGGGGGCATGATCTCGCTCAGCTCGCCCGAGATCGCCGAGGCAACGGCTTTCCCGATGGCGCCGCGCGCGGTCATGCAGCCGGCACCGTCCATCTTCGAGAAGGCGACGAGGCGACCCTGGGGGCCGCACACCGCGACGCTGACGACGACCCCGAGGCGACGGGCCTCCTCGATGGCGTGGCCGACCACCGCGGTCGCCTCGGCCAGGGTCAAGTCGCCATCGGACAGGGCGGAAACGGGAGCGGCCATCACCGGCCGTCCCGGGCCAGCATCTCGCGCCCGAGCGCAAGCAACTGACCGTCGGTGCTCGCCGACAGGTCGACGGTCGCAGTCGCGACGACGCGGATCTCGGTTCCCGGATGACGTTCGTGAAGTCGCTCCGAAAGGACGGCCATCGCGCTGGCCTTACCGGTGCCGTGCCCGACGATGGCGACCCGAGGCGCGTTCGCGACGGCGGCCGCGATGCGGTCGTAGTAGCCGAGGTCCTCAGGCGCGCGCTGGCCGCGATAGTTGCCATCCTCCTTGTGCGAGAGATGATGGATGTAGCCCTTCGGGTCGTAGGGGCGCAGCGTGGTCTCGGTCTCTCCGCCGGCGGTCTCGGGGTCGAGACGGTAGATCCGTGCCTCGTGATGGTCGACGACGATGAGGGCATCTATCTCAGCCGCCGCCGGGGGCGAAGCTTCGAGGATCTCGGTCGAATAGGGCGAGAGGCCGGCATCCTGCATCAGGTGGCGCAGGCGCTCGACCTCGCGCGGATCCATGTCCTTGTCCCGGGGACGAAGGAAGGTCGCGGTCCGGCCGGCCAGGGTGAAGCCCCACTTGTCGTCCCGCTTCTCTTCGGTGCTGCCGATCCGTCCGATGAAGGACACCACCTCGCGCCATTCCAGGTTGTTGCTGGTCGGGTGGTGGAAGATCCGACCGAGGATAACCCGGTCATGGCCGTGGATCTGGGCATTGATCATCGAAAGGGTTCCTGGCGGACTGCGCACCGGACGATGTGCCCGGTGCGGTGACATTCGAGGTTCGGGGGCCCTCAGACGACGCGGATGTCGTTGTCGACCGTCGTGGCGCCCGGTGCGCCCCAGGCGGTCCATCCCGCCATCTGGCGGTCGTACCAGGTGTGGACCGTACCGCTCAGGTGGACGACGCCGCCAACGGCGCTGACGTTGATGGTCTTCGGGTCGTACCAACTGCGATGCAGCGCCTCGGTGATGTCGGCGCTGATGTCGGTCGCGTTCGGACGCGCCTTGATGGTGACGTCGTTCGAGATGCCGACCACGCCGAGCATCCCGCGGATATCGTGCTCCGCGGCCGTCTTCTGGAACTGCCACTCGACCTGGCCGGTAAGGGTGACCCAGCCTTTATCGACCGTCACCTTCACGGCTTCGTCGGGGACGGAGGCGTTCCAGTCCAGGCGCTGGACGACGGCCACGGCGATCTCGTTGTCGTTGCGCTTGACGTGGTGGGGAAGGCGGACCTCGATCTCGTCGGCAACGGCGCGGACGCCCTTCACGCGACCGGCGGCTTTCTCTGCGGCATGCTTCTCCATGTAGTTCTGGACGTGGCCGGTTAGGGTCACGACCCCGTCCTTGGCGGCGACGCCGATGTGGGCGGCGGTCACGCTCGGCTCCCAGCCGAGCTCGGCGATGACGTTGGTCTGCAGGGTCTTGTCGACGGTCATGATGGTCTCCGGGATCTCAGGGTCTGAGGAAGCGACGCGCACCGTCACCGATGGCGACGGTCGTGGCGGTGGTGGTAATGGCGGTGGTGGTGCCGCGAGCGCATGCCGCTGCGGTAGCCGCGACGGCCCGGGTCGATGCCGAGCGCGCCGTTGACGGTGCCGACGGCGCCGCCGACCGCACCGCCGACGATGCCCCCGATGGGGCCGCCGACGCGGTCGCCCTCGGCCGCGCCGCGGCGCATGCCGCCGGACAGGCCCTGGGCATCGGCAGACATCGGCATGGTAAAGGCGGACAGCGCCAGGGCCGCCGCGATGGCGAAGTGCTTCAGATTCGAGTTCATGGATTGCCTTTTTCCTGGTCGACTGAGTTCGTCCACGCTCAGTGCGCGAGGAAGAGGGGGATCGGGCACGCCGTCATCAGCGACTGCGTGAGCCCGCCGAAGAGCCACTGACGGATGGGGCCGTGGCGGTAGGCGCCCATGACCATCATGTCCGCGCGGTAGCGGCTGGCCGCGTCCCGGAGGGTCTCCGCGACGTCGCCATCCGGACGCAGCGGCAGGTCGTCCACGGTTACGGCGATGCCGTGGCGGGCTAGGTGCGGAGCGAGCTCGGCGCCCGCGACCGACCTCGAAAGCTCCTTTTCGCCGACGACCGAGATGATCTCGACGGCGTCCGCCGCAAGCAGGAACGGGAGTGCATCGTTCACGGCCCGCGCCGCATGGGCGCCGCCGTCCCAGGCGATGACGATGCGCCGGCCGGCGAAGGCGTTGTGCCCGGCGGGAACGACGATGACGGGGCGACCGCTGTTGAACAGCGACGCCTCGATCAGCTCGCGGTCGAGGTCGATGGTGCGCTCCTCGGCATCCAGGATGGTGAGGTCGTGCAGGCGAGCCTTGGCCGCGAAGGTGGCGAGGATGTCCGGATGTGTCAGCTGCGGGCTATCGACGGTGCACGCGATACCGGCGCTTGCGGCATCGCCACGGACCTTCTCGGCCACCGCCTGGCTCAGGCCGGCGGTCCGTCCGTTCTCCTCGAAGACGAGGCCGCTGGCGAACCCGCCGGCGAGTGCGCTGTTCATGACGATGCGCCGCGAGGCGGCCTGGACCGTGAGGTGCGCCCCGGCGGCCACCGATAGCGACAGGCCGTAGCCGATGGCATCGCTCGTCTCGCCCTGCTGACCTTCCTCTGTCAGGCCGACGATGACGTTCTTGATGTTCTGGAGTGCCGGCATGGATGCGTCCCTCGCTTTGCTTTGGACGAACCCTAGTCACGGCCCCGAAGGAGTCCTTGATCCAGCGCAAAGTCGGAAGCGGGAACGCGGGGCATGCTGCACCTCGAACCTGGCCCGCTCGTATCGAGGTCCGGTCGTTGCCTCGCCAATGAGGGGAAGACTTGATGACACGATTGACGACGACGCTTGCGGTGCTCGGGACCTTCGGGTTTGCGATGACCGCACACGCGGCCTCCGACCTCGGTCGCCAGGCCCGTTCCAACGGACCGAACATGCCGCGCTCCCGGGATGTTGTACCGAGCGAGATCAGGCCGCAGGAGCCCGTCGCGACGGGGAGCATGAAGGGCCCTGCCGGTTACAGTGGAAAGTCCCGCTGGCGGGACATCAAGCGTCCGCCCGTCCGTCCGCCGTCGCGGTAAGGGGGCCTCAGATGACGTTCTCGACGGAGCTTCTGTACGGCGGGGCGGACCCCGAACGGCGGGCCGATGAGCCTGCCTACTTCCTCGACTCC
Organism: Methylobacterium sp. SD274; assembly: GCF_017355285.1. Classification (NCBI taxonomy): domain Bacteria; kingdom Pseudomonadati; phylum Pseudomonadota; class Alphaproteobacteria; order Hyphomicrobiales; family Methylobacteriaceae; genus Methylobacterium; species Methylobacterium sp. SD274. Next base: position 69,827 of record NZ_JADIJP010000023.1, read on the forward strand.
TCAGAACTAAGGCCGGCGCGGCAGGAGGCGCGGGCCTGGTTCGGCGCGGCAAGGGCGACCGCCCGGGCGACTGGGAGCGCCGTCCCCTCAGCGGTCGCCATCATGGACCGGGGCCGGGAGGTGTACCGTTACCCGGCAGCCCCGAACCTCAGTGGGCCGACATCCGGTCGAGGCGGGCCTGGTCGATGAGGCGGACGCCACCCGGCACGATCAGGATACAGCCATCCCGGTCGAGCCGCGAGAGCGTCCGGCTCACCGTCTCGATGGTCAGGCCGAGATGGTCGGCGATGTCGAGGCGGCCCATCGGCAGTTCGAGGGTGACCGTCGACTGGCCGATCCGGGCGTAGCGCACCTGCAGCCCCACTAGGAAGGCCGCGATCTTCTCGTCGGCGGTCCGCCGACCAAGGAGCATCATCATGTCCTTGGCCCGGGACAGTTCCTGCCCGGTGATCTCGTGCAGGTGCATCATCAGGCCTGGCTGCCGACAGACCAAGTCCCGGAAGGCCAGCCGATCGAACCTGCATGCCGTCATCGGGGCTAACGCGTCGGCCGACACCGCATAATGGTCCAGCATCGACAATCCGAGGAAGTCGCCCGGGAAGGCGAAGCCGGTCACCTGCCGTCGTCCGTCCGGGAGGATGCGATAGAGGCGCAACGCCCCCGAGGTGACGATGAAGACGGAGGAGGCGGGCTCGTCCTGTCCGAAAAGGGTCTCCTTCTGGTCGAGGGAGACCTTCCGGCCGAGGGGCTCCAAGGTGTCCCGCTCCGCCAGCGGAAGCGCCGTGGACAGGCTGACGAGGCGGGCCTTGCCCATGCCATCGTAGGGGTACGGGGGTGGGATATTGGGGTAGGGCGCGGGCCTGACCGGCATTGAATGGATCGACATGGGTCTGTCCTTCCGGTTCGGTACGGCCTCTTGAAGGGCCAGGGAGATGGCGTCAGCGGCCGCGCCAGCGCTCGGTCGCCTCGATGCGCTCCGCGTCACGGGCAAGGTCGAGGAAGGCGCTCCGTGCCCCATCGTCGAGCCTGAAGGCGCGCTGCAGGATCCCGGCGGCCAACCGCACCGTGACGTCGTCCCACGCACTATTGTCGCCGGCACGGCCATGAACGGTCGTGACCGACTTGGCCAGGACGGAAAAGGCGTACGCTTCGAACATCGTCACCTCGGGTCGCACGCCGTGGATTTCAGTCACCGTATGAGTATAACGCGGACGCGATGCTTGGGATCGGAACCAAAAGCGGCGACCAGAGATGCAGATTTGCTGCGGATTAAAGATCAGAGTAATTGCGCTCCCCAGTCATCCGCCCCGCAGGATCTCGCTAAGGGGCGCCGTGGCCGTGAAGTGGATGCCTGACAATCGGTAGTCGATCTCGGCGGAGCCGCTGATCTCGACCGCCAGGGCCCGTTCGATCATGCGGGACCCGAAGCCCGCCCTCGTCGGCGGAACCACCGCCGGCCCCCCGGCCTCCTCCCACTGGAAGCGCAGTTGTTCCATGCCTTCCCCATCAAGGATGTCCCACGTGAGCAGCACCGTCCCGATCTCGGTGGACAGGGCGCCGTACTTGACGGCGTTGGTGGCAAGCTCGTGCAAGGCCATGGCGAAGGCCAGAGCGACCCGGGAGGCGAGATGCACGTTCGGTCCGCTGCAGGTGAAGCGCCCCTCCTGATCGGCCCCGAACGGACGCAGCGCCACGCCGACCACCTCGTTCAGGGTCGCCCCTTCCCAGGTGTCGCGGATGAGTACGTCGTGCGCGGCCGCGAGCGCCATGATGCGGGCGTCGAGTATGGCCTCGGCCTCCTCCAGGGAGGCGGACCTGCGAAGGGTCTGGCGGATGATGGACTGGACCGTGGCAAGTGTGTTCTTGACCCGGTGGGCCAGCTCCTTCGCCAGCAGGTCGCGGTGCGCCTCGGCCCTCCTGCGGTCGGTGATGTCGAGGGAGATGCCGGCGATGGTCAGTGGCCTGCCGTCCGGCTGGTAGGAGGCGTGTCCCCGGGCGTGTATCCAATGGACGGCGCCGTCCGGGTACGTGATCCGGTACTCGTGGTCGTAATGGGTCTGCCCGGCAATGGCTGACGAGATGGCATCCCTCATCCGCGCCCTGTCGTCGGGGTGTACCCCTTCGATCCACGCCTCGTAGGTGAAGTCCGCGCCTGGGTTGCGGCCGAAGTTCGCCTTGCACCCGTCCGACGACTCCAGGGACATCGTTGCGAGATCGAGGGTCCACGACCCGATGCGTCCCGCTTCCTGGGTGAAGCGCAGGCGCTCCTCGCTTAGGGCCAACGCGACGGTGCGGGACTTCGCCTCCGACACGAGGCGGTCGAGGATCACCACCCCGTGCGCGTCGAGGTCGGGGAACGCCTCGTGCGGAAAGCCGCCGAACATGGACGGCCGCGCTGCCCCGGACGAGGGTCGGACGCCATGGGTGCCTGCTCCGAACAGAAACGTCGTCGCTGTCATGTCAGGGCTCGCCTCAGGCTGCGGTCTTGATCGCGGATGCGAGTGCGATGTCGAGATGGACCGGGTTGTGGAGGGTGTTCGCCACCGGCGACCACAGCACCGTGTGCTTGACGAGGGCCGCCAGCGCCTTCCGGGATGCATCCGCGTCGATCCGCACGGAAACCCGGATGCTCTCGAACCCGATGGTCTTGGGCTGGAGGTCGCCACTACCCCAGACCGACGTCAGGTTGATGTCGGCCTCGACGTCGAGTTCCAAGGAGTGGATCGGGATGCCCTGCGCCAGGGCGTTGGCGTGGATGCCGATGGACAGGCACGAGCCGAGGGCGGCGAGAAGGGCCTCGGAAGCGTTCGGAGCGGTGCTCTCGCCGAGTAGACCCTCGGGCTCGTCCTCCATCACGGGCTGGGGCGGGAGGTCCCGGATGTAGTTGAGTTGGCTCAGCCGACCCTGAGCCACCGTGCGGCATCGCAGGGTGCGCACGGCTGTCGGATCGGCCTTGGCCTTCGCAACGACGAGTTCGAGTTCGCGTTTGCCCAACGGGGACGCGGGCGGGATGGTAGGAATGAGCGGTGGCTTAGTCATGAAAGTTTTCGTTCCTTGATTTCCCGCGCATGCCAGTCGTTTCGTTCTGCGGGAATATATCTCGAATAGGTGTCGGACAAATTCTAGTTTAGGCTTTTGCGCAGCGAAATCGGCAACCAAATCTGACGACGGGAACCGCGAATTTGATGAGGTTCGATGAATGCTAGACTGGGATGACCTCAGATTTTTCCTGGCCCTGACCAGGCATGGCAGCCTCTCGGCGGCAGCAAAGGTGCTTCATGTCTCGCAGTCGACGGTCGGGCGACGCCTGAATACGTTGGAGGCAACCCTTGCCGTCCGCCTGCTGAACCGGACCCCCGAGGGCTACGTGCCGACGCTGGCCGGCGAGGAGGTGCGCCAGAAGGCCGAGCGCCTTGAGGCGGAAGCCCTTGGCTTGGAGCGGGACGTGACCGGGCGCGATACCCGCCTGCGCGGCCTGGTGCGGGTGACCTGCGCCGAGACCATGGCCGCGCACCTGCTGGCACCGAGCTTCGCGAGGTTGCACGCCAAGCATCCCGATATCATGATCGAGCTCATCCCAAATCCGCGGGAGCTCAGCCTCGCCATGCGGGAGGCTGACATCTCAGTCCGGATGAGGCAACCCGAGCAGCACGACCTCGTGGTCCGGCGCATCGGCAGCATGGCCTTCGGCCTCTACGCGACGCCGGACTACATCAAGGAGCGGGGCGAGCTCGACTTCGAGGAGGGATGCCCCGGCCACCACCTCATCACGCAAATGGAGGACAGCCAGGAGATGACCCAGGCGGCTTGGCTGACGGAAATTGCATCCCGCTCCATGGTCGTCCTGCAGACGAGTAGCCACGAGGCCGCCGTCCTGGCGGCCGCCAACGGCGGGGGACTGGCCTGCCTGGCGCGGTTCCGCGGCGACGAGGAGCCCAGGCTCAGCCGGATGGAGGTGCCCACCGACCCGCCGAGCGCCGATATCCTGCTGCTAGTCCACAAGGACAACCGTGACACGCCGAGGATACGGGTCGTCCTCGATCACGTCACGGAAAGCATCCGGTCCATCGGCGACAAGCTCCAGCCCCCGGGCGCGAAGGAGGAGGTAAAGGCCGTCGGTGTGTGAGGCATCCAGTGCCGCCGTCAGGCATCCGCTGTTCCACCGGGGCGGCGGCCGGGTTCCGGGCATGCGTGCATAGCTGATCGCCGGATTCGATTGGCCCCGTTGGTCCGGGTGGGGCGTAGACGAACCAAGGTCTACGCGATGGTTTTCCCCGTGACGAGCGACAAGGCCCCGAGGCGTTGAGCTCACCGGAATCGAAGACATGTCGGATAACAATGGCGGCGCCTCGCGCAGGCAACTGGTCACGGGCATGGCCGTCGGGTTGGCCGGGGCGATGACGGGCGCCGCGAGCGCCCAGGCTCGCCCGACGGCTCAGATCGGTTCGTCGCCCAATCCTGTCGACCAGTATACCCGCCCGCCGTTCGACAGGCAGACCCAGGCGGTTCCAGGCCTTGCCGGTAAGATGGTCCCGCGTCCCGACCATGGCGAGACGAGCTACAAAGGCTCGGGCCGGCTCGCCGGGCGCAAGGCCCTCGTTACCGGCGGCGATAGCGGGATTGGTTGTGCCGCAGCCATCGCATTCGCCCGCGAGGGTGCGGACGTCGCCATAGGCTACCTTCCGTTCGAGGAGGCCGACGCCGCCGAAGTGTTGGCTCTCATTCGTGCCGAGGGACGTAAGGCGGTGGCCGTCCCAGGCGATATCCGCGAGCAGGCATTCTGCGAGGCCATGGTAGCGACGGCGGTTCGGGAGTTGGGCGGTCTCGATATCCTGGTGAACAACGCCGGCGCCCAGCAGTCTGTCGCCGACCTTGTGGACCTGACCGCCGAGCAGTTCGACACCACCTTCAAGACCAACGTCTACGCACCGTTCTGGATTACCAAGGCGGCGTTGCCGCACCTCAAGCCCAGGGCGTCGATCATCATCACCGCGTCGGTCCAAGCGTTCAACCCGTCCGCCAATCTAATCGACTATTCCCAGACCAAAGCTGCGAACGTCGCCTTCGCCAAGTCGCTCGCGAAGCAACTCGGCCCCAAGGGCATCAGGGTGAACGCGGTGGCGCCGGGCCCGTTCTGGACGGCCCTGCAGCCCAGCGGCGGGCAGTCGCAGGACAAGCTTGTGACGTTTGGGGCGGACACCCCGCTCGGGCGCCCTGGGCAGCCCGCCGAGATCGCGCCGCTCTATATGACGCTGGCCTCCGCCGAGGCGATCTACAGTAGCCGGCAGGTGTTCGGGGCATCCGGCGGGACGGGCGTCGACTAAGTCCCGGCGTTCTTATGTGGGGCTCCCACCCTTGGGGACCATCATCGAGCGAGCCCCATTCGCGACGTCATCGCGGGAGACGTAGAACTTTCGACCGTTTCGGCATGCCACCACGACGATCCATGTCTTGGGGGGGACGCTGCGGGCTTCGGACAACTGGGACGTTGAAATCTCGTCGCACTCGCTGAACCGGGCGACCTCCAGGGCGGCCTCCTTCCGAAGGCGGTTGATCCCCGACAATGCGTCCGGACCCCATTTCGCCGTTATCCTCGGGTTCGATCTCGGGGTGTAGGGGACGTAGACGCTCGGATCGACCTCGCCGCCGCCGGCCCAGGCTACGGAGGTTGACAGGATCGCGACAACCATGCCGGCCAGGCGCATCATACGGAAACTCCAATTCGTTTGGGATGATGGACCGGTCCGGCCCCGAATGCGAATGCGAATGCCAATGGACATGGGCGGGTGGCTTCGCTCGGCAACATGGATCAATCCGTGAGGGCGTTGCGGACCTCGGCGATGACGATCTCCTCCGCGGTCGATAACGCCCGTCCGAAACCGAGGAAGCTCCCCGTCGCTTCGGCGGTGCCGCGTACGCGCTTCAAGACCTCCGACCTCAGGGACTGCATCGGCTCGACGGGCATGGAGGTCGACAGGGCCTGGACATAGTCTTTCCACGCCTCGAAGAGCTCTTCGGGCGGTCGCGTCGCCAACCATCGCTGCAGCAATCGGTAGCCGGTCCCGCCCTCTTCGAGCCCCGAATCCGTGGCCGCGGAGAGGACCGAGCCTCGTTCTTCATCATCGACGTCGCCGTCGGCCCAGGCCACAACCACAACGGGAACGAGCATGAGCGCCGCAAGCGTGTCGGGACCGATCCCGAGGTCGGCAAGTCGGCCCAGGAACGCGGCATCGGTGATGCCCGAAGCCTCGGCGAAGTCTTCCCTTCGCTTGTCCGCATCCTGCGAGGCCCCCGCCTGTCTGCGGACGGCCGCTTCCTCGTGTGCGAAGAAGAGGTCTTCCAGGGCCATTCCGCGGGCTGAGAGTGGATTGTCGCTCATGTATGGGTTCCTTGAGGCGGACCCGTTCCACGCGATGAGGCGCGCCGGGTCCGTGTGTGGAGGGAAGCGATGGCTCGTCGTGCCCAAAGCCGGGGCCAAACTTAGATGAGTTCGGCGAAGGACCGCTCGGACCAAGCGAGCGTCGGGGCTGGGCGCGCCGAGATGGGCTCGGGCGTGCCCTTGGCGGGCTTGGGACGCCGCGGTGCTGCGGCGGTCTTGGACTGACGCCTCGGCTTCTCAGGGCCGCCGACCGCGTCGAACTCGAAGAGGAGGCGTTCACCGGCCCCGTTCGAGATCCAACCGTCCCTCGTCCAGCCGATGAGCCGCCCGGAATACGCGTAGACCGCGTCCTCGGTGATGTAGGCCGCGGGCGTTCCATCCCAAAGGTAGACGGAATGCCCGTCGCGGCAGAAGGCGGCTTCGCGGCCCTCGCGGTCGAAGAGTTCAATCATGCGATGCTCCGTCGTAGTGGGTTGGCGAGCTTCGTGGCGCTCGCCGTCGAGGGACCTGGCCCGGGGTCGCGCGCGGTTGGGGAGCCCGCTCGCATCCGAAGGGGGCGGTCAGTTGCTCATCAGGCAGCAGACGGGCGTGTTCCGGAGGATGTACCGGGTGACGCCGCCGAAGACCCATTCCTGCAGGCGGGAGTGGCCATAGGCGCCCAACACCAGAAGGTCCGCCCCCTCGCGGGCGACGAATCCGAGGATCGCCTCGCCCGCCCCGAGGTCGTCCTCGCGTAGGGGGTGAGTGGTAACGGCCGCGCCATGGCGTGATAGGTGGTTCGCGACGTCCCGGGCCCCGTCGTCTTCGTCCGTCTCCGAACCCACGGAGACGATGTGGACGGTGTCCGCCCGTTCCAGGAAAGGCAGGCTAAGCAGCACGGCCCGCCGCGCCTCCAGGCCATCCTTCCAGGCTATGACAACCCGGCCGATGCGGAGATCCTTGATGCCAGGCGGGGCGACGAGGACGGGGCGCCCGGCCTCTACGACGAAGGGTCCGGGCAGGACGGCGAGCGGTCCCGGCTCCGGATCGGCGCCGCCCCACCGGCCAACCACCACCACGTCGGCGGCCCTGGCCTGCTGCATCAGGTAGCGTGGCGGATGCGCCAGGTCGGACCGCCAAGACGCCCGGCCGCAGCCTTCGGCGTTGCGCTCAAAGATCGCCCTGGCCTGCTCCAGGTCCTGGTCCGCCCGGGCCTTCTCGACGTCGGAGACCTGGATGGCGGAGAGGATGTCGCGGGCCCCGGCCGGCGGGGACACCTGCCGTGAGGCGACGCCGATCAGCTCGGTCTCGAAGCGCTCGGCGAGGGCGGCCGATAGCTGGACCCGGTCCGCCGCGGCGGGACCGAGGTCCACTGAGACCATGATGCTGGCCAGGTTCATGTCGGTGCTCCGTCCTCGGGCCTCGGGCTCGATGGCCGGAAGGAAGCACGGACCATCGTGGGTCGGCCTTGATCCAGAACAAAGTATCCAGGGGGCGGACGCGCCAAACACCGGGGATGGACGGGGCGAACAGCCTTTGGGCGCCCGACATCCCGGAACACGACCATGCAGCGACCAGCCAGATCCATCGCCCTTGGGGCGGTTCTATCGCTTTGCCTGACGGTCCCGCTTCGAGCCGCCGAGGAGCCGCAGGCAAGCTCCGTGGCGGATACGGACGCCAGGCCGGCCCAGGTCTGCCTCGACCACCTCAAGGCCTTCGACGCGCAGATGGAGAAGGACGGCTACTGGCTGGGCGGGTCCGGCTACGGCTACGGCTATCCCCTCGGCGGTTACTGGTTCGGCGGCATGACCGGAAGCGCCGGCATGGCCATGGGGGCGGCGTCCGCGATGGTGGGGTACGCGAACGCCCGGCCCGGATACGAGGTCCGGGTGCTTCTCTCGGCCGCCGACATCCTGGCGCGCCATGACAGGCAGCAGCCGTGCGAGGACGTGCTCGTCCAGATCCGGTCCAGCTACGAGGCGTACAAGACCGACATGCAGGGCCGCGACCTCCGGGTCGCGAACGCCCTCGGCTTCCGCAAGCAGGAGCTTTCGCTGGCGCAGCCGGTCGTGACGCGGGTCGCGGCCTTCCGGTCGGACGACCTGCTCGGAAGCGAGGTGCGAACCCCGGGCAACGTCGCGCTGGGCAGCGTCGACGACATCGTCATGGGGGCCGAGGGTGGCAAGATCGCCTATCTCGTCATCACCCGGGGTGGCGTCTTCGGCCTGGGCGAACGCCACGTCGCCGTGCCGTGGGACCAGTTCAAGGTCTCGCCGAACCTGAACATCCTCGTCCTCGACACGACCAAGGACGCCATGGACCAGGCCCCCCGCATCACCGAGGGCAGGTTCGTGAGGGCCGAGCCGTTCGCCCGGCAAACGGCGAAGGCGGATGCCTATTGGGGCGCCGCCTCCAAGACCCCGCGGACGGATTGAGTCGCGTATCGACCGGCCGACGATTGCTGCCCCCCATCCCCCGAACCCAAGATTGGATTTTTGCCATGCGTACGACGATTGCATTTGCGGTGACCTTCCTCGCCCTTGCGACGATGACCACGGCCCAGGCGCAGGCGCCGATGGCTCCCCCCACGGATGCCGCGGCGACGATGCGGGAGGCCGGCCGCGAGGCGAACGAGGCCGCCGATGCGGCCCGCGAGGCGGCCCGGCTCGCGCTGCAGGCCTCGAAGGCGGCGGTGAAGGATGCCCCGAAGCAATCCGCCGACATGATCGGGAAGCTCGTCACCGACGCAGCGGACGCGGCGACGCGTGCCGAGACCAAGATCGCGGAGGCCAACAGGGCAGCGGGGGTCTCGGCGAACGCGTCGATGCGCAAGGCCGCCGATTCCGCGCGGAAGTCGGTCGAGGCGACGCAGGCGGCGGTGCGCAAGTCACAGGATGCCATGGCGGCCTCGGTCAACTCCAGCATGGCGGCGGTCCGGCGGGCGGCATCCGGGGTGCGTGCGTCCATTGTCCGGGCCGCAACGGCCACCGCGAACGCCGCCCGCGCCGCTCGCGAGGCCGCCCGGACCACCTGGGACCGCGACATGGCGCAGGGCCAGGCCCGCGGCTGACACCGGTCGGGCGCAGCTTTCGAACCGGCACCTCAAGGAGAACGACGATGGCGATGAGCAAGATGGCACGCACCTGCGAGGAAGCCGCGCACCAGCACGACCGGGCCGCCGCCCACTACCGGCACTCGGCCAAACATCTTGAAAAAGGGGAACACGCCGCCGCCGCGAAGGAGCGGGACCTCGCCCTCGACCATTCCGAGAAGGCCCGGATCGACGAGGTCGGGCTGCGACCGGATGGGCTCGCCTTGAACGAGCGGACCGTCTCCGAGGCGGCCTGGCATTTCATGGGCTGACGCCTACGCGCGTCTGTTCACCTGCGAATAGCGACAAGGAAATCCCCCATGGCGAACCCGGCTTTCCCCGACCGGCCTGACCCGACATTTCCCGACCCGTCGCCGGCGCATCCGCCCCGTCCCGATCAGACCCCGCTTCCCGAGCCGCGCGGCGTGCCTGACTTCGGACCCGACGAGATGCCGCCCTCGAACGAGCCGCTGAGCATCCCGGGCGGTTCGCCGCCGGAGATCGCATGACCGCCGATATGGACGTCCCGCTGGCAAGGAGGCCACCATCAACGTGCGAGTACGAGGCCTCCTGCGCGCACGCCATTGAGACGTCTTTGGGCATTCAGGGGCTCGATATGCATCGCGAGCACGACCGGATCGTCGGTGAGTTAGCCAGCAAGGTCGGCGGCGCCGACCCCTTCGCAGCCGCGGTCCGCGCCTCGCAGATTGCAATGGTAATCACCGACCCCGTCCAGCCCGACAATCCCATCGTCTTCGCTAACGATGCCTTCTGCGCCCTATCGGGCTTCTCGCGCGAGGAGACCGTGGGGCGGAACTGCCGGTTCCTGCAGGAGCCCGATACGGACCCCATTGAGGTCACCCGTCTTCGCGAAGCGATCGACAGGCGCGTCCCGGTCGAGGCTCAACTCCTCAATCGCCGCAAGGACGGGAGCCTGTTCTGGAACCGGCTCTTCGTGTCCCCGGTGTTCCAGGGGGAGACCCTGGTTTTCTGGGTCGCTTCCCAGTTCGATGCCACCTCGGAGCAGGCGCGCCTCGACCGTCTGGAGACCGACCGCAAGGCGCTGGAACGCGAGGTCGAACGTCGGACACGCGACCTGTCCGAGAGCGAGGAGCGCCTGCGGTTCGTGCTCAAGGCCGGACGCCTCGGCTCGTGGAGCCTGGATCTCGCGGACATGCGCTTCGTTGCGTCCGAGACCTTCAAGATCGCCCTCGGGCTCGATCCGGACCTTCCGTTGAGCCGCGTTGATTACGAGGCCTTCATCCACCCGGAGGACCGGGTGCGCCGGGACGAGGCGGTCGCGACCTGCATCGCAGGTCACGGCGACTACGACATCGAGTACCGGATCGTGACCCCGGCAGGCGAGGTCCGGTGGCTCAAGCTCCGCGGCAAGCCGTTCTACTGCGATGACGGGGTGCCGTTCCGCCTCGCGGGCATCGCCATCGACGTGACCGACCGCAAGCACGCGGAAGCACACCGGGCGCTGCTCGCCAACGAGCTCAACCATCGCGTCAAGAACACCTTGGCGACCGTCCAGGCCATCGTCGTCCAGACCCTCCGGGCGAACCTGTCCCCTGACGAGACCCGCGATGTCATTCAGGGCCGTATCCGGTCCCTGGCGGCTGCGGGCGACGTGCTCACACGCGAGAGCTGGGACGGGGCGACGTTGCACGAGGTGGCGACCACCGCCCTGGCACCGTTCAGGGCCGAAGGCGAGCGGCGCATCAAGGTGCGGGGGCCGGAGGTGAAGCTGACGCCGCAACTCGCCCTGGCCTTCTCGATGGCCTTCCACGAACTCGCGACCAACGCCTCGAAGTACGGGGCGCTCACGGGCGAGGTCGGTCGCATCCTGCTCGACTGGGACATCATCGCCGCTTCGGAGCCGCGGACGCTGCGCCTGACCTGGCAGGAATTCGACGGACCGCCGGTCTGCCCGCCGACCCGGCGCGGCTTCGGCTCGCGCATGATCGAGCGGGCCCTGGCTGACGAGCTCGAAGGTCGTGCCGAGATCGACTACCGGCCGGACGGCATCGTCTTTACCGCCGAGGCGCGCCTCCCGGAGGCAGCCCCGGGGTTGAGGGCCTGACCGGCCGAGCGGGATGACCGGAGAGGACGACGCTCCTTGATCCAGCGCAAGGCAGGATCGCACGCCGTCGTCCATTCGGAAGCGCGGATCGCTACCGCCACCCTTGGAAGGAGCACGACGTGATCATCGGCGAGACCATAGATGCCCTGACGGTGCAGCACAGGCGGCTGCAGGAGCTCTTGAGAGGGTTCGATGACGGCATCTGGTGGAATTCCGACGCCCTGGCCCGGCTCGACGTGGGCAGGATGAGCGCACAGGTCGAACGCCTCGGGGAAGCCCTCGACGAGATCGAACGCCTCGCGACCGAGATCGGACGTCCGCGAACGGACTTGCCGGGCTGATCGTCGGCGATCCCGGGGCGCGTCCGACGCTATCCGACTCGGTGACCGGATGCGGCGTCCGAAGGCTGTCACGCGGGTGGGAAGAGGCGTTCTCGCGCGACCTCGGCTCCGGCCTCCCCTGTGGCCGGGCCGACGCCGGCCCCGCTGTCCCTCCCATGGAGGGGCCAGTACCGTTCCATCGCCAGGTAGGTGAACGAGGCCGACCAGCCGATCAGCAGCAGTCCGTTCAGCGCCTCGACGCCGGCGATCATGCGGGTGTGGGACGTCGGAACCTGATCGCCGAAACCGAGCGACGTGTAGGTGACGACCGAGAAGTACAGGCAGTCCTGGAAGGTCGTGACGGGCGTTCCCGCGAAGGCGGCGTCGCCGATCCAGAGCACGAGGAGCCAGTAGGCCCCGGCGTAGATCCACACTGCGACCGTGTGCCCGACGAAGGTCATCAGCACCACGCCCAGGATGCGGACCCGGGGTGGGACCGGCAGCTCTGCGAGATGCTCCGAGGTCAGGCGCAACGTCTCGTAGA
>NZ_JADIJP010000024.1:0-81919 GCF_017355285.1 Methylobacterium sp. SD274
GAGCCGGCACCGTCCGGGCGGCAGCGCCCCAGCGCGCTGGGGCTGTCCGAGCCGAGGCTCGCATCGCCACCTCATTTCACCGACGAGGCTTCGCCCCTCGGCAGCGACCCGGCTTCGCCGCTCCTGCCGGATCTCCTGCCCGAACCGCCACCTCCTTCCGTCGAGGAAGCGCGGAAGGACCAGGTCCGCACGGGAGGGCCCGAGATGGAAGCCGATGCCGTGCCGGCGCGGCGGATCAAGCCGAACAAGCCGCCTCGGGCGGTGAAGCCGATGGCGATGGTTGATACGGTCATCCCCGCGCCGGAGCCCGCGCCCCCGGTCGTGGAAGCGCCCGCCGCCGTCGTGGTGCCGCCTTCGCCGCCGCGCGACGCCGATCGGGACGAGCCGCTCGGGCTGCGGTCGTCGGTGGTCGACGAGCCGGAGCCCGTTGCGGAGCGTGCTTCACCCGAGGAGGTCGAACCGGCCGCCGGCCCCGCCAAGGCCGGCCTGACCGTCGTGGGCACCTATGCGTCGGGCGGCAACACTTACGTGATGTATTCCAACGGCTCTATCGAGGCGGATACGCCGCGTGGCCAGTTCACCTTCGACTCCCTGGATGAACTGAAGGCCTTCGTCGAGGCGGGCGGCGAAGACGGGGCTGCCCGCGGAGCGGCGTGACAGCCGGTCAGGCCAAGGGGTTCAGCCCCTCGGTCCGGGCGGGCAGCGGCGCCGTCATGGTCAGGCGAAACCCTTCGGGCGGATAGCTCGCAGCGATGTCGGCGCGGACCTGGGCCGTGAGCACGCGCTGCAGCAGGCGTGAGCCGAAACCCTGGCGGGTCGGCGGTCGCACCGGCGGCCCATCGGATTCCGACCATTCGAGATGCAGCGTCTTGCCGCCTGCATCCTCCATGACGCTCCAGGTGATGGCGACCCGTCCCTCCTGCGTCGAGAGCGCGCCGTGTTTCGCCGCGTTGGTGGTCAGCTCGTGGATCGCCATGCCGATCGGGACCGCGATCTCGGAGGCGAGGTCCACCGGCGGCCCGTCGAGTGCGATGCGCTTGGTACCCGGCCCGTCCGACGCACCGTCGCCATAGGGCCTGAGCTCGTTCTCGAGAAGGTTGCGCAGAGACGCGGTCTGCCAGGTATCCTCGGTGAGGACCGAATGGGTATGGGCCAGCGACATGATCCGCCCCACGAAAGCCTCGTAGAAGCTCTCGATGCTCGACGCGGTGCGGGCGGTCGAGCCGACGATGGCCTGGACGGTCGCCAGCGTGTTCTTCACCCGGTGGTGCAATTCACGGATCAGTAGCGCCTGCCGCTCCTCGGCGATCCTACGTTCGGTGACGTCGGCGACGACGCCGATGAGGCGGCGGGGAAGGCGATGGGGGGCATCGCTCTCGAAGCGCCCGGCCATGTCGATGATGCGCCACGCACCGTCATGCGCGCGCTGGATTCGGCCGCTGGCCTGTAGCGTGGAATCCTCGCGCAAAGCCGTCGAGATCGCCTGGCGGAATGCGGGCCGGTCATCAGGATGGAGGACGGTGCTGAGGAATTCGCGCTTGCCCAGAGCTCCCTCTTCGGGGTGTCGCCCGAAGATCGCGAACATGCGCTCGTTCTCCCAGACGGCTTGGTCGTCCAGCATGTGCCATTCGAAAATGCCGAGTTCGGCCAGCGACGTGGCGATACGCAGGCGCTCCTCGCTCTCGCGGAGGGCGTCGCGCGCCTCCACCCGCGTCGTCACATCCTGCAGTACGCCGACGACGATTCCGGACCGGCCGCCCACGGTACCGATCGCCTGCCCCCTGGCGCTGATCCGGATCTCGACGTCGTCGCCCGCCCGACGCAGGCGGGCTTCGATGGCGAAGGGAGTGCCGTCGCTCATCGCGGCGCGGACGGTGGTCTTCACTCTTTCCACTTCGGGCGCGTCCATCAGCTCGGCGACCTGCGGCCAGGTCAGCGACGTGCCGGGCGGGAAGCCGAGGATATGGGCCGCGCGCCGCGACACCCTGAGGAGCCCGTCGGCCAGATCGATCCGCCATTCTCCGAGCCCGGCGGCGGTAAGGGCGGCGCGGTTCTCCTTTGAGCGCACGATATCGTCGGCATCGACCCGTTCCACCACGAAGGTGCGGAAGACGCCCTCGTTCGTGGCTGAGGATGGCCGGATGCGGACGTCGAGGGGGGTGCCGCTCGCGGTGGTCCAGCGCCGGATGCCGGTGGAGAGCAGGCCGGAATCGTCTCCGAACACACTGACGGGCCGGCCTACCAGGGCTCCGGTCTCGTATCCCAGGAGGTTCGTCAGAAACCGGTTGGCATCGTAGATGCGATTCGTGGAGTGATCGACGATCACCAGGCCGATCCCGGCCTCCTCGAAGCCGCGCCGATATGGGTCGGCCGGGGAGCGCGCATCCCCAAGCACTGGCGATCCTCGATCAGATCCGCTGCCCACTCCGCACCCTCACTCGGCGGCGCCCCTGGACTCGTATGGGGCACAAGACTCGCTCCGGTAGCCCCGGATGCTCGTTGCCACGGTATCTGAAGACGCAACGCTCTGCGCCGCAAGGGCTTACGACGAAAAAGCTGTGCCGGAGCGCACCCGTCACTGGTGGCCGGATTTCGATCGCGCCCGAGCTCGGCGCGGCCGCATCGCTCCCGACCGATCAGCCGACGCGACGAAATTCCAGGTAGGTCGGGCCCCGGCCCGCCGCGATTGCCTTGGCTTCGTAGCGGGTGCCGGGCCATTCCGCGAAGGGGCGTTTCCAGTCGGTGGCGGCTTCGGCGGTCCAGCTGAGAGCGTCGCAACGCGCGGCGCGGACCAGGGTCCAGCCGGCATAATCGTCGATGTCGCTGGCGAAGCGGAAGACGCCACCGGGCTTCAGGACCCGGGCGATCTCGGCGAGCGTCTCGTCCGAGACGAACCGCCGCTTGCGCTGGCGGCGCTTGGGCCAGGGATCGGGATAGAGCAGGTAGACGCGGGCGAGGCTCGCATCGGGAATGGCGGCGAGGAGCCGAGTGGCATCCTCGTCCCAGATCCGGACGTTGCCGAGTTCGCCATCATCCACGGCCCGCAGGAGCTTGACGACGCCGTTGACGAAAGGCTCCGCGCCGATGATGCCGACCTGCGGGTAAAGCGTGGCCTGGGCGGCGAGATGCTCGCCGCCGCCGAACCCGATTTCCAGCCAGACCTCGTCGACCGGATTTGGAAAGAGTGCGGGCAGATCGAGCCTCGCGCCTGCTTTCGGCAACGCCACGCGCAGGCGCGGCAGCAGTTCGGCCAGCCGCTGCTCTTGTCCGGCACGCAGGCGCTTGCCTTTGCGCCGGCCGTAGAAGGCGCGGTCCGCGCCCTCGCTTCCGGCCCCGCCCTCGTCGGGCGGGAGATCATCCCGCCCGTACGTCACGGGTCAGGACAGGGCCGACTTGAGCTTGTCGGCGAGGTCGGTGCGCTCCCACGAGAAGCCGCCGTCATCCTCGGGCTTGCGGCCGAAATGGCCGTAGGCGGAGGTGCGGGCGTAGATCGGCTTGTTGAGGCCGAGTGCGATGCGGATGCCGCGGGGCGAGAGGTCGAGAGCGTCCATCAGCACGGTCTCGAGCTTGGCCTCGTCCACCGTCCCGGTTCCGTGCAGGTCCACGTAGATCGAGAGGGGCTTGGCGACGCCGATGGCGTAGGCGAGCTGGATCGTGGCGCGAGTGGCGAGACCGGCGGCCACCACGTTCTTGGCGAGGTAGCGCGCGGCGTAGGCCGCCGAACGGTCGACCTTCGTCGGATCCTTGCCCGAGAATGCGCCGCCGCCGTGCGGTGCCGCGCCGCCATAGGTGTCGACGATGATCTTGCGGCCGGTGAGGCCCGCATCCCCGTCGGGACCGCCGATGACGAACTTTCCGGTGGGATTGACGTGCCAGACGGTCTCTTCGCCGACCCAGCCCTGGGGCAGGGCCGCCAGGATGTAAGGCTCGACGATGTCGCGCACGTCGGCGGAATCGAGGGTTTCGTCGAGATGCTGGGTGGAGAGTACGATCTGCGTGATCCCGACCGGGCGGCCGTTCTCGTAGCGCACCGTCACCTGGCTCTTGGCATCGGGGCCGAGCTTGGCCGCGTCACCCTGCTTCGCCTTGCGGGCGTCGGCTAGGTCCTTGAGGATCTTGTGGGCGTAGTAGATCGGCGCCGGCATCAGCTCGGGCGTCTCGTCCGAGGCGTAGCCGAACATGATGCCCTGGTCGCCGGCGCCCTCGTCCTTGTTGCCGGACGAATCCACGCCCTGCGCGATATCGGCGGACTGGGCGTGCAGGTGGATCGCGATGTCGTTGTTCTTCCAGTGGAAGCCCGACTGCTCGTAGCCGATGTCCTTCACCGCTTCACGGGTGAGGTGCTCCAAGTGCTCGAAGGTCACGGAATCCGGTCCGCGCACCTCGCCCGCGATGACGATGCGGTTGGTGGTGGCAAGGGTCTCGACCCCGAGGCGGGCTTCTGGCATCGCCGCCAGATAGGCATCGACGATGGTGTCCGAGATCCGGTCACAGACCTTGTCCGGATGGCCTTCGGAGACCGACTCGCTGGTGAACAGGTAGTTGGAACGCGGCATCTGGGCCCCCCGGTTTCGGGTTCGCCTCGGCAGCGTTAGACCCGGTATTCGGAACGGAGAGCTTCTGGCACTCCCACTTCGACCGGTCAAGACGACAAACCGAACGTATCCGCTAAAACGAACAAAACATACTTTAGATCAACCGTTCAGTTTCTCGTCGAGGGCGTGGATCGCGGCAGCGAATTCCCGGCGGCTGGCGTCGGAGAAATGCTCCGTCACGTGCTTGGCGACGACATCGACGAGGCCGACCCATTGGGCCTGCGGACCCTCCTGCCTCACGAAAGCCCGCTGCGGTGCCTCGCTCAACCCCTGAGCCGGAACATCGTCGCTGCGCTCCATGCCATCGAAGAAATATTCGATCGGCATACCGGTCATCCGGCTGAGAATCTCGAGATGGATCGCGCTGATGCGATTGATACCCTTCTCGTATTTTTGAAGCTGCGCTGCCGACATGCCGAAGCTCTGGGCGACGCGCTTCTGGGTCAGGGCCGATTTCTTCCTCTGCTCGGAAATGCGCAGGCCGACATGGACATCGCGTGCATCGGTCTTTTGTCCAGCCATGTCGGATCCCGTGCAGTCTCATGAATCCTGTCGCGAGCCGTGCACTTGGGCAGATCGTCGTCGCTCAGGGCGCTCGCAGCTACTGTTTCTTCCACGTTCGCAGGTTCAACCCAACCCGAAAAAGCACGGCGCGGTGTGCTATTCCGAGCCGTCACCTTGTCCAGGATATGGACGATACGTCGAGAATGGAGAGGTGGCGTCCCCGGCAGGTCTCGAACCTGCGACCCCAGGTTTCATCCCACTTCGGCTTCCGCCGCCGCTCCGTGCAGGAGCGTTCGTGGTCTGGACTATCCCTTCGCCATGGACCGGTGGGGATTGACCCGTCGCGATCTTTAGGCGCCGCCCGTCTAGTCTCTACACCTTCCCCGGATGGGTCCGGGGCTTGGCTCGGGATCGGCCGGGCCAGCACGCGTGCTAGCCTTGGGCGTTCCCCGAATTTGAGCGGATCCGCCGCGCGGTTTCCCATCGCGGCGCCCAATTGAAGTTTAGGAAACCTGTGCTCTGTCCAGCTGAGCTACGGAGACTCACCACGTGTTCCCCTAACATCATCGGGCGGGCAGGCCAACCGGTACGGACGAGGGCAGCAGGCTAATCGCTCGAAGCGATAGGCCTGGCTTTACCCCTCGTCGCCGACGGCCGGCTTCCGGCCGGTCCCCTCAGGCGACTTTGCGCCGGAGCCACCGGCGCGCCTTCTGCGCGCGGGCAAACCATTCCGGATGGCCGCGCAGCCAGATCTTCGAGGCTTCGGTTCCCGCGATCAGGCGCCTCACCAGATGGCCGCGCAGGGTCACGACCTCGAAGAGCTCGCTCAGATCCCGGGTCTGAACCCCGAAATCCGACTTGTAGGGCATCACGCCGACCGTGAAATCGAAATAGCCGAGTCCCTCGGCGCGGGCCCAGCGCAGGGTTTCCGCGACGATGTGGAGGCCCGGCGACGTGTTGCGCCAGGCCTCGCCCGCCATGGTCAGGAGGATGCCATGGAAGGTTCCGCCATGGACGAGGCCGTAGGCGCAGGCGATCCATTCTCCGTCGACCGCCAATCCGAACAGGCGGACCGGTCCGCCGGTCAGGCCTCGATGCGCGCCTTCGCGGTAGAAGGCTTCGACATCGGGCCGGGAGAGAAGGTTGAACCGGCCGATCTCGGCGAAACGCGAGCGGCGCTGCTCGACCAGCGCATCGAAGATCCGGTCGACCTCGCCGGCGCTTCGCGCCTCCACGAAGGTGACGGCGCCAGCACGCTCCAGCCGGCGGCGCAGCTTGGCCATGTCCTTCAGGGTGCTGGGACGACACAGGCGCGACAGCAGCGTCTCGGCATCGCCCTCGATGGCGACGCCCGAGGCCTGCATGTCCATCCGGCGGTTGCCGGGCAGGGATGCGAACGGGTTCGGCCGGCCATTCACATCGTCGGGGATCCGGCTGATCTGGATCAGGTCGGTCCGGGGAAGCACGTCCCGGATCACCGCCCAGGCCTGTTCCATCTCTGCCGACGAGAGATCGATATCGGGGGCGAGGATCGGCGCCGCGTAGTCGCAGACCCCGAGATCGAGCCAGGTAATCGCGTGGTGGCCGCGCCGGCGCAGGCGCGCCAGGGGGACCAGCATGACCGGACGTCCGCCGGCGTCGACCACCTCGACAATGATCGGCTCGGCCTTGGATTCGGTGCTCAGACGCTCCGCCACCGCCGTCGCCCAATCGAGACGCTGATAGGCCGTGGCGGTCCCGTCGGTCTCGAACCGGCTCCAGAGACTGGCGACCGTCGCCATCGTCGTATGCAGGCGGGCGCTGTAGCGGCGGGCGGAGACGGGGAGCGTCGGTGCGGGACGTTCCGGGATCACGCTCATGACTGGGATGTCCTGGCTATCGTGGTATGGCGGAACGCTTCCGCCTGGGCGGCGGACATGCCGCGATGGACGGCGCGAGGGGCCTCGCCGAGAGAGTCGAGGGTCATCGCCCGGGCCTCGCTTCGAGATCGCCGCCGAGGCCGGGCTGCATCGGGTGACGGGCTGAGCTCCAGGGCTTCAGCATCCACAGGCAGCCCGCCAGGACCACGACTTCCGAACCCAGGACGCCGAAGAGCGACCAAGCCGGTTGGGCGATCAGGAGCAGGCCGATGACGGCGACGGCGCCGATTCCCACGCTCACGCCCGCGATGACCGCCAGGGGACGGAACTCCTGCATCGTCTCCATCAGCACCCTCATCGGCGCGTGAATGAGGGAGACCGTGACGATGGCCCAGGCTGCCACCGCGATCAGCGTCATCGGCGCCGCCGTGAACTGGCCGGCAAACAGCTTGTGCTCGATGAGTTCGAGCGCCCAGAGGATGATCACGCCGTAGGCGATGCAGCCGAGCCCCAGCAGGCCGGAACAGATGAAGGCGAAGCGGCGCGCGAGGGGGAAGTCGCCTCGGGCGAGATGGCCCGCCACCTCGGGCTGGACCATGTTGATGAGGGCGGATGCCGAGAGCCGCAGGGGTGAGAACAGCACGAAGGTGGCGGCCATCGGCGCATAGGCGGCCGGCCCCGCGATGGCGGCCACGAGAAGGCTCTGCCCCTGGCCCTGGACGTTGGCGGTGGTGACGTTGACCAGCGACCACGACAGGGTCGGGATCATCGCCCCGTAGCGGCGGCGCACCGAGCGGCCGAGGCTGAGCCGGATCGGTTCCCGCAGCAGCGCGAGCGATGCGACGATGCCGAGGCCGTTGGCGCAGGCCAGGGCGAACAGGGTCTCGTCGAGGCCGGGCGCGCCCTGGAAATGGATCATCGCCACGGTAAAGGCGGTGCCCGAGAGGGCGAAGACCACGTCTCCCAGCCCCGAGATCGCCGGCCGGTGCTTGGCGAAGAGCGCGAGGCGAAGATAGCTGCGCAGCGACCAGAGGCCGACGAAGAGGCTCCCCGCGAGGGCGTTGATGTCCGAAGTGGCCATCAGTGTCGCGCAGACCCCGGCCCCGATCGCCGCGGACAGGATGACCGCCACCGTACCGAAGGTCACATCGAAACCGCGCGCCGCGCGTCGTCCGGCGCGCGGCGGAATGGTGATGGTGGCCGGCACGCCGGCCAGCGACCGGATGTAGGTGAGCGCCAGTCCACCCACGAGAAAGAGAATGGCGAAGCGCCCGTAATCGTGCGGGCTCAGGCTTCGCGCGAGGACGATATTGATCCCGAAATGGAAGGCGCTCTGGGTGACTTCGCCCCCCAGCATGAGGATGAAGCGGCGCGCGAGGCGGTTCAGACCGTGCATGACGATTCAGCTCGCCGCGACGGTGTTGGCATCGGCGCCCGCGCGACCGCCGATGCGGGCACGGATCATCGCCACCAGCCCTTCCGCGGCGGCTTCCTCGCCGAACAGGGCCGCGTAGCGGGCACGGGCGGCCGCGGGGAATTCCTGCCAGGAAGCCGGATCGGTGACGATGCGCTTCAGGGCCGAAGCGAGGCTCGGCGCATCGTCGGGCGTGACGACCCAGCCGCTCGACCCTTCCTCGACCACTTCCGTCAGCCCGCCGATGCGGGATACGACGGGCGGGCGGCCATAGGCCATGGCCTCGATCGCCACGCGGCCGAGGGATTCCGGCAGGCGCGACGGCACCGTCACCACGTCCGCCCAGCGATAGAGATCGGATGGATCGTCGACGAAGGGGGAGAGGCGGATGATCGAGCCGAGACCCGCATCGGCGATCTGGCGGGCAAGCGCCTCTTCGCGAGCCGTATCCTCGAAGGCGCTGCCGACGATGCGGACCTCGATCCGCCCGCGCACTTCCGGCGGAAGCGAGTTGATCGCCTCGACCAGGATTTCCTGGCCCTTGATGCGGCTGATCCGGCCCAGCATCAGCAGGCGCAGGGGACGCGAGCCGTCATAGGTGGAGGCCGGTGGCGTCTCGGGCCCCGCGATACCGTTATAGACCACCCGCATGGCGACCTTGGAGGTCAGCGAGAAGGCCTTCGCGGTGGCGCGGGAGTTGAACACGATGTCGGCCCCGCTCCAGCGGATCAGCCCGCGCAGCAGCTTCAGCGTGGCGCCCTGCGGGATCTCGTGGACATGCACGATGGCACGACCCGGGCAGAGCCGGGCGGCGAGGAGATAATCCGCCACCACCGAGGTGTTGATATAGACGAGGTTGCTCGCGCGCAGCCGCCGCCAGGCGCGCAGCATCGCTACAGGAAGCGTCAGCAGGCCGAGGGTGGCGAGGCGCGGCAGGTCGCGGCGCCGGAGAATCCAGAGCGGCTCGAAGACGATCCGCGAGGCAACGCCTTCGAGGGCACCCACGATGGGGCCGGTGCGGGGCAGGACGACGTCGATGACGGCAGCCGGATAGGCCGCGCGGATGATCCGCACGCTCTCAACGAAGCTGCGGTCGGACCCATAGAGCTCGTATCCCTGGTGGACGCAGGTGATGCGCATGCCGACTCGACCTCAATCCCAACCTCAACTGCCCCAAGATGACATGCCACGATGTTTTCAATCGTTACCGAGCAAGAACCTCGCCCAGTGTAATCATGGCGCATGGTTGCCTGGAGATGATTCTCATGTCCCGTCTCGGGACCGTTGGGGGCTAAAGGAGACTCGGATGCCGTCGCACAAGCCCTCGCTGCTGATCCTGGGGACGCGTGGCATTCCCGCATCCCATGGCGGCTTTGAAACCTTCGCCGAGAAGCTCGCGCTCTTTCTCGTGAAGCGTGGCTGGCACGTGGCGGTCTATTGCCAGGACGAGGTCGAGGCGGTGACGGAGCGTTTCCGCACGACCACCTGGCAAGGCGTCGAGCTCATCCATGTGGCCGTCTCCACCAGCGGCCCGCGGGCGACCCTGGATTTCGACTGGCACTGCGTGCGCGACGCCGCCAGGCGGGGCGGCGTCAGCCTCGTCCTCGGCTATAACGGGGCGGTCTTCCTGCCGTATCTGCGCCTCTCCGGCGCGAAGATCATCACCAATATGGACGGCATCGAGTGGAAACGGCCGAAATGGTCCATGGCGGTGCGCGCCTGGTTCTGGACCAATGAATGGATCGCCGCCTGGGCTTCGCACCGCCTCGTGGCGGACCACCCCGCCATCGCCGACCATGTGGCCACGCGCCGTCCGCGATCCGCCATCGCCACCATTCCGTATGGCGGCGATCCGATCTCGGCGGCGCCGACCGGGCCCATCGAGGCCATGGGCCTGAAGCCGGGGCGGTACATGACCTCGATCGCCCGGATCGAGCCCGACAACAACATCCTCACCATGGTCGATGCCTTCTCGCGCAAGGTGCGGGGCATGCGGCTCGTGGTCCTCGGCACGCTCTCCGACAGCAATCCCTATCACCGCGCGGTGAGGGAGGCGGCCAGCGACGAGGTCCTCTTTCCCGGCGCCATCTACGAATCCGAGACGATCAGATCCCTGCGCTTCCATGCGCGGGCCTATCTGCACGGGCATACGGTGGGCGGTACCAACCCGTCCCTGGTGGAGGCTCTGTGGGCCGGCAATGCGGTGATCGCCCATGACAATCCGTTCAACCGGGGGACAGCCGGCGAGGAGCAGTTCTACTTCGCCGATGCGGATGCCTGCGAGCGGCACATCGAAACCCTGATCGCGGACGACGGCGCGGCGAGAAGGGCGGGTGTCGCCTCGCTCGCCCGTGCCGCCGACCGCTTCGAATGGTCGGAGATCCTGAAGCAGTACGAGGAAGAGGCCATGGCGCTCGGAGGCTTCGCCGCACCGGCGGGCCAGGAGTCGAAGCACGCCGGCACCTCGTCCGCCCATCTCCCTCCGGCCCCTAGGCCGATGGCGGTGGGAGGCCAGAGCCGAGATCGCGCTTCGTGAGGCCAGCGCCCACACGCAGGGCGATCCTCGCGGCCGCGGCATGGACGGCGACACAGGTCCCGGCCGCCGCCGCCCCGCCGCCGCCGCTCCGCCTGAGGCGCGGCGTCAACACCTGGCCCTGGTTCTCCCTGACGCGGGAATTTCCGGCCCCCCGCACGGATTACGGAAGACCGCCGTTCCAGGAAGGCCGGCCCGTCCCGACGAGCCGCGACCTCGCCCGTCTGCGCGCCGCCGGGTTCGATTTCCTGCGCCTGCCCGTCGATCCCGGCCCCTTCGCTGCAGCCGCGCCGGAGGAGCGCGAGCGCCTCATGGCCGAGCTCAGGGCCGCGGTGGAAGCGGCGTTGCGCGCGGATCTCGCGGTCCTGGTCAATGTCCAGGCCAACGGTGCGACCCATCACTGGAACCCTCAGAATTTCTACGGTGATCCCGGCGCGCCGCTCTTTCCCGCCTATCGCCGCTTCGTTTCCGACCTCGCCCGCATGATGGAGCGGATCGCCCCGGAGCGGCTGGCGCTGGAGCCCGTCAACGAGCCGCCGCAGGATTGCGGCGCGGCATCGTGGCTGACGATCCAGGACGATCTCCTCGGCGAGGCCCGCCGGGTCGCCCCGCGCCTGACCCTCGTGGCCTGCGGCGCCTGTGGCAGCATGATCACCGGGCTCACCGCCCTCGACCCCGCGCCGCTGGCTCGCTTCGCGCCGCTCCTGTTCACCTTCCATTATTACGAGCCCTACCTGTTCAGCCATCAGGGGGCGCCCTGGATGCGGGAGCCGGTCTACCGCGCGCTCAACGCGGTACCCTGGCCTGCCTCCGCAGGCAGTCTCGAGGCGACGCTCACCGCCGTGCGGAACCGGATGGCCGGTGATGCCGGTCTGTCGGCGGAGGCGAAGCGCGACGCCTACGTCCTGTCCGAGGCCAAGCTCGGCGAGTACTTCGCCGCCCAGCCGGACAAACGATACCTCGCCCGCCACCTCGCCATGGTGGGGGAATGGGCCCGCCGCCACGGCATCGCGCCGGGGGTCATCGTCCTCGGTGAATTCGGCGCCCTGCGCAGCGATGCGCGCTACGTCGCCGCTCAAGCGGACGACCGGGCGCGCTACGTCCGCGACGTGCGGGAGGCGGCCGAAGCCGAGGGCTTCCCCTGGGCCTTCTGGAACCTGTTCGACGGGATGGGGCTGATGGACGATGCCAGCAAGCGCTTCGATCCGGCCATCGTCACCGCCCTCGGTCTGCGCGTTCCGGCGGACGATCGCTGACCGCGTGGAACAGGCCGAGGAGGAGGATGGCGAATTTGGCCAGGAGCGTGGTCTTGCCGCCGATTCCCTCGAACGTGTTCACCAGGATGACGAAGGCGATCACGGGCAGGAACGTGCCGGTGCGGCAATGCCGAACCAGTTCCATCATGTAGAGCGTCACTGCCGCAGTGAGCAGGACCGTCATGAAGATGCCCTGGTAGACGAGGGTTCGGACGATGGGGTTCTCGATGCCCCATTCGAGCCCGCTCACGCGCCGTAGCGAATCCACGAGACTCATATCCGGCCCGACCAGCAATTCGCGAAACGGAATGCTGGCGACGAGGTCGAACATCTCCACGCGGGCATTGGCGCTTCCGCCATCCGCCATGAACCGGCTGAGCAGCGCGTCGAAGAACCCGCCGGCCGCGAGGCCGCCGATGCCGAGGGGCACGAGGGTGAACAGGAAGATCCCCGCCGCTGCCGCCAGGAGCGGAATCCGGCCCGCGCTCAGCACCTTGTGCAGGGCGAAGAGACCATAGCCGCCGCCGAAGATCAGCGTGACCACCATGGCCGAGCGCCCGCCGAAGGCGACGAGGGCGGCGAGTTGCAGCCCGATCATCGCGAGGCGTTGCGGAACCGTCATGCGTCCGCCTCCCCCGATGAGGGCGAGGACGTAGCAGGCCGTGAGGGTGGCGTTGCCGAGGGGGTGCCCCTGAAGTGCTGCCGAGCGCGTATCCGTGGCGAAGACCTGACCGTCCAACCGATAGGGAAAGAACAGGGTCTTCGTCGCGAATTCGGTGAGTCCGAGCAGGGCGTTGACGAGCATCACCGCATGCACCGTCAGTTCGAGGCGTCTCCAGGTCAGCGCGTCGCGATCGGCCAACAGCACGGCGAAGAGGCCGGGGAGCAGGAATGTGTCCAGCGCTCCCGCCATGCCGGGCCCGCTACGCAGGACGATGTGCAGGAAAAGCCCAATGCTGCAGACGGCGAGCAGCATCCCCGCCGGCCGAACCTGCACGGCATAGACGAGGTAGCTCGCCGGGTTGCCCGACTTCAGCGCGGCCCAACCGAACAGGACGAGGACCAGATAGGTCGAGGGGTGGATCTTCTGAGGGGCCGCACCCGTGAGCCCGTCGTAATTGATGCCGACATTCCACAGCATGCCGCCCGATACGCCGAGGATCAGCACGGTGAGGGCGATCAGGCCGAACGGCATCGGGCTGCGCGACACCGCTCCGGTCTCCCTCCGCGGTCGAGCCGGGTAATGGACCGCGCTCCTCATGCTCAGCCCGTCACGCCGCCGCAGCGTAGCGGTCGACGAAGAGGCTGCCCGAGACCGGACGGCCCAGCACTTCCGAGACGTCGAGGATGTCGAGGAGGTCGCGCTGACGCGTGGCGCCGTTCTTCGCCACGATCAGCAACCGGTCGCTGGCCGAGGCCAGGGGCCCGATACGCAGATTTCCGGTGAGCACGCCGCCATCGATGAGAATGAGGTCGAAGCTCGATTTGGCAGCCGCGAGGAACTGCTCGATATTGGCCCGGCTCAGAGCCTCGCGCGAGGCCCTGGCGGTATCGCCGATGCCGATCCGCGCGGCACCACTCTCGGGATCCGACTTGGCCGCTGCCGCCATCCCGGCCTCGCCACGCAGGACCTCGATGAGGCCGGGGCCGTAGGCCTTCTGCTCCGGCGTCGCTTCGAGATCCGCATCCACGAGGAGAACCCGCTCGCCGCGCGCGGTCGCCACGGCCGCGAGCAGGTGAAGTGTCGAGCGCCGGTCCGCCGCATCGGAGGCCGCCGAGGTGACGAGCACGCTCAACGCCTGGCCCGGCGGGTGGATCTGGCCGCGCACGCTGGACAGCCGGTCGAGGGTGAGGCTCGCGGCGACGCTGGCCGGACGCTCGCTTCCCGCCTTGAACTCCGGATAGGTGGCGACCACGGACGTGTGCGAGAGCCGTTCCATCTGGCGCCGGGAGAGGACGGTGGGGTCGAGATACTCGCGCACGAAGGCGAGGCCGGCCCCTAGGCCGAGGCCGCTGACGAGCCCGCCGACGAACAGGAGGAGGCGCAGGGGCCAGCTCCGCTCGGCGGGCGGACGGGCCCAGCTGATGACGCGGGCATTGGTGGTGTCGATGCCGGTCTGTTCCTGGATCTCGCGCGAACGGCTGAGGAAGTTGCCGTAGACGGCCCGGCTGGTATCCACCTCGCGTTCGAGCTCACGCAGGCGCACGGAGGCTTCGCCGGTGACGATGGAGCCCCGCTTCAACTCGTCGAGATTCGAGGTCAGCGCTTTCTCGTTGGCGACGGCGCGCTGGTAATCCGTCTCGGCCGAGCGGGCGATGCGGGTCAGCTCCGTCTCGGTCAGGCGCTTGACGTCCTGCATCTGGGTCCGCACCGACTCGATGAAGGGGTGACGGTTGCCGAGCTGGGTGCGAAGATCCGCTTCCTTGCTCGCGAGCTCCGCATATTGGCTGCGCAGCCGCTCGATCACCGCGGACTGGATCGCTTCCGGGGCTGTGTCCGGTCCGAACGCGGTACCGCGCGCATCCTTGATCTGCTGCAGCCGGGTGCGCGCCTCCGCCGTGCGGGCGCGGGCGGCGACGATGCGGTTGTTGCTCTCGGCCAATTGCTGTTCGCTGATGAGCTGGCCGCTCGCCGTGATCAACCCGTTCTCGGCCTTGAACTTCTCGACCTTGTTCTCGGCGACGTTCACGCGCTTGCGCAGGTCGTCGAGGCGCGAGCCCAATTCGGCCGAGGCCCGCGCGGCCGCATCCGCACGGGAGGAGGTCTGATCCTTGAGGTAGGCGCTGGCGATGGCGTTGACGATCCGGGCGGCTTTGTCCGGGTTGCCGGCGGTGACGACGACATCCACCACGAAGACCTTGTCGGCGCGCTTCACCGAGAGCTTGCGCCGCAGGGCGCGGACGGCCCGGGCCTCTGCGGCGGCATCGGTGCTCGGGGCGGAGCCTTCGCCCTGGAGGGTGCGCAGGGTCCAGCTGATGAAGCCGCTGCCGACGCCGCCGAAATCCGGGTCATCGAGCAATCCGGCCTCGCGGGCCGCCCGGGTCAGGACCGAATCGGATTCGATCACGCGCGCCTGGCTCTCGACCTGGATGACGCCGCCATCCGGCGCCATCGCCACCGGATTGACGTCGTTGGTGACGATCTGCTTGTCGCGCGGGTCGATCAGGATCTGGGCGGTGGCCGCATAGAGCGGCGGCGCGAGGAAGCCGTAGGCCACCGCGATGAAGGTGAGCAGAGCGGCGGTTCCGAGCACCCAAGCCCGGCGCACGTATAGGATGCGCCAGAGATCCCCGATCTCGGCGCTCTTGTCGGGCTCGGACGGGGGTGGCCGGTCGATGCTCGATCGACCGATCCAATCCGCCGCCGCGATGTGTCTGTCCATCTGTGCCATCGGATGCTCGGGCCGTGACCGGGATACAGCCCGTCCTTCAGATATAGGCATGATCTGATTTTACTGACGATTCACCAACACCTGGGGATTTCACCGATCTTCGCCCGTTCCCTCCAATATATGGTTAGTGAAGCCTTAACATCCCCGCCCATTGCCCCTTCGCGCCCACGGCGGTGAAGGGTTTCTCAATCGTGATGCCGTAACCTGGCAGAATGAGGAAACGTCCAGGGTCGGACCGATCCCACCGGCCCGCGGCCATCGGCCTCGGCTTTCGACTGTCTGGGGATCGACGATGCGCCTGCGACTGAGGCTGGATGGACGCGCCCCCCGCCGCTGGCATCTCTGCCTTTTGCAACGGCTCGCAGCACTTCCCGGACTCGAGGTGGAGGTCGACCGCTCGCCGGGGCCGGGGGGCCTGCCGGACAATGCCGCGCTGCTGTTCCGCCTCGAAGCCCTGCTGAACCGGCTGTCCCTCGGCGGTCTGTCCGCCCCCGTTCCGGGGAGCGCATTGGCTGCTTATCCCGAACCCACGGCGGCTGCGTCCTGCATCCTCGATCTCTGCGGCGATGCGGAGGGCGGCCCGGACCTTCCGGTCTGGCGCCTCGGCTTCGACGGGGTGGCGGGCGAGGGCGCGCTTCTCGCTGCGCTTCTCGCCGGCCGCTCTCCCGTCGCGGCCCTCTCCACGGATGGCAGGATCATCGCCTCCGGGCGCTTCGGCGCCGAGGATCGCGGCACCATGCTCACTGCGTTCGAGGATGGGCTGATCCGCAGCATGACGCTCATCGTCGGCGCGCTGTCGGGCGCCCGGCCGCTTCTCCGGGACGGCGTACCGGTGTCGCCCGAGGCGCCCGCCCTGACCGTGAAGACGATCGGCACCCGCGCCGCGAAAATGGCGGCGCGGCTCGTCGTCCGGCGTCTCTATTACCTCTGCTACCGTGCCCCGCACTGGCGCGTCGGCTGGCGCAGGTTGGCCGGCCCCGATCTCATCGATCTGCGCGCCCATCCTTCATCGGGCTGGCGCGACCTGGCGGATGACGGCCTGCGCTTCTACGCCGATCCCTTCGGGATCGAGCACGAGGGCCGCACGATCCTCTTCGTCGAGGATTTCCCGCACGCGACGGGCAAGGCGCTGATCTCGGCGGTG
Organism: Methylobacterium sp. SD274; assembly: GCF_017355285.1. NCBI lineage: Bacteria > Pseudomonadati > Pseudomonadota > Alphaproteobacteria > Hyphomicrobiales > Methylobacteriaceae > Methylobacterium > Methylobacterium sp. SD274. Next base: position 16,698 of record NZ_JADIJP010000024.1, read on the forward strand.
GCCTTCGATGCGAACGGCCCGGTCGGAACGCCGGTCCCGGTGCTGGAGGAGCCGCATCACCTGTCCTACCCGTTCGTGTTCGAGCGCGAGGGGTCGTTCTGGATGATCCCGGAGAGCTGCGCCAACGGCACGGTCGACCTCTACCGTGCGAACGCCTTTCCCGGCGGATGGGTCAAGGAAGCGACGCTGATCAGCGGCATCACCGTCAGCGATCCGACCCTGCTGGAGCGGGACGGCCGCTGGTGGATGTTCGCGACGGTGCGCGATCAGGCCGCCGATGTCGGCGGAGGGACGGTTCTCGGCTCCTACCACGACAGCCTGCATCTCTGGTCTGCCCCGGATTTCCGTGGGCCCTGGACGCCGCACGCGCACAACCCGGTCCTCATCGATATCGCCTCGGCGCGGCCGGCGGGACGCATCGTCGAGCGGGACGGCGCCCTGATCCGCCCGGTCCAGGATTGCCGCCTGGGTTATGGCGAGGCCCTGGCGCTCGCGCGGATCGACCGCCTCGACGACGAGGGTTACGCGCAGACCGTGGAGACGATCCTGCGGTCGGGTCCGCTCTTTCCCGGTACGCGTCTCCACACCCTCAACCGCACCTCGACCTTCGAATTCATCGACGGCTCGGCCCGCTCCCCCCGCTGGCGCAGGGGGCGATAGCCCGCCTCAGACGGTCTTGGTGCGCCCGATCGCCGGTCCGCGCGGCTTGGCGAAGGCCGTGCGCAGCAGGTGGAGGGCATGCAGGCCGTAGCGGCCGACGCGGTTGCGCAGGCGCCGCAGGGTCCATACGGCGCCGCTGCCAATTGTGATCTGGCGGGCATAGAGGCTCGCCTGGAGACATTGCCGGTCGGAGGTCTGCTTGATCGGGTCGGCGTAGAATTCGGCGATCTTGTCCTTGCCCATTCCCGGGGTGGCGAACCAGCGCGGCAGGTGCTCGGAGCAGAGCCGGTCGACATCTGTGAGCACCTTGCCGATCCCGGTCCCAGGGATCGGGCATGGGGTCAGGAAGGCGTCTCCCAGGAGCACGACCCCGTCGCGTTCCGCATCGGCCGCCTGGACGACATCGATGGGGCGCATCTCCACGGGGCCCGTGACGGTGAGGTCCGGGCAGAGGCGGGCGAGGCCGGGCATGGCCTGCCTCATCAGTGCCTCGGGCGATTTGCGGAACTCCTTCACCCAGGGATCGGAAAGCGCGCGATAGACGAAGAGATTGGCCCGCATCGTCGCGCCGATGGGAAAAAGCGTGACATAGGCCACTGCATTGTCTGCGCCCTCGCCGTAATAGGTGAGGGATTCGAAGCCGAAGGACGAGGGCGGGGCCGCCATGTCGAAGCCGAAGCACAGGGAGTGCTTCTCGCTGATCATGGTCCTGCCGATGCCGACCTTGCGCCGGAGCACGTCACCGAGCCCGGTGGCCAGCAGAATCAGCCGCGCGGTGCGCACGCTGCCATCGGCGAGGGTGACCGTCTGCCGTTCCGGGCCGGTCTCGATCTCCGCCACGCGCCCGATCACCAGGGGCGAGGAGGCGGGCAGGGCGCCGCGCAGGTCGTTGATGAGGGGCGTGTAATGGACGCCGTATTCGCGCACGGCATGGCGCGAGACCAGATGGCCGAAGCGCGTGACGCAGACTTCGTCCACCGGCGTCGTCACGGCCCGCGCCAGTTCGCCGAAGCCGAGCTTCTCGAACAGGTCCATCTGCGGCACGCCGAGCTTCTCCGCCCGGAAATCGGGGGGATAGACCGCGTGGGTGTCGATGATCGCCGTGTCGTACCCGGCATTAGCGAGCGCGATGGTCGCGGTGGTTCCGGCGAGGCCTGCGCCAATGACGATGACGTCGTGGTGGATCTCAGACATTCAGAACCTCCCGCCCGAGCCCGAATGGGCCACCTGTCCTCCGCCCTGTATCCCCATCGTGCCATCCCGAGACGAAGGCGAGGCGCATGCGGAGCGGGACGACCCTTCACAGCAGGGGATATGCCGCCCGCTTCGTCCCGTTCAAGGTGCGCCGTCTCTCTAAAGAATCCGTGCGGTTGAAACCGCCATTTCGCGGGAGGCCATTCAGACCGACACATGGAGTCAGGCCGGCAAGTCGAGCCGGGCGCGAAGACCATGGAAGGTCCCGCGATCGAGGCGGAGCGAGCCGCCATAGAGTTCTGCCAGTTCCGTAGTAATCGACAGGCCGAACCCGTGGCCGGGTACTGTCTCGTCCAGACGTTTGCCGCGCCCGAGGACCCCGGCAGCCGCATCCGCGTCGAGACCCGGCCCGTCATCCTCCACGGTGACGGTGACGCCCCGTTTGGAGAGAGAAGCGGCGATCCGAACTCGCGCCCGGCACCAGCGGCAGGCATTGTCGATGAGGTTGCCGAGCATTTCGTCGACATCTTGGCCGTCGCACGCCACGGCCATGCCATCCGGTACCTCCACGGCGAAGGCGATGCCCTTGTCGGCGTAGAGCCGCGCGAAGGTGGCCCGTAGATCGGCTATGGGCGCCTGCAGCGCCGTCCTCTCGCGGGTGGCCCCGCCGAGGGCCGCCGTGCGGGCGCGGCGCAGATGATGGCGGATCTGCCCATCCATGCCGGAGACGAGGGTCGCCAGCCGGCCGTCGGGGTCGCGCTCCCCATCCCGAAGCGCCATGGTCAGGGTCGCGAGCGGCGTCTTCAATCCGTGGGCGAGGTTGGCCACATGGGTGCGCGCCCGTTCGAGATTCGCCGCGTTTTCGCCGAGCAGCGCGTTCACTTCGCGTACCAGGGGGCGGATCTCGGCAGGCTGCGTCTCCGGCACCTGTATGCGCTGGCCGGCGCGCACCTCGGCGAGGTCCCGGCGCAGGCGTTCCAGCGGTCGGAGGCCGAGGCGCACCTGCGCGACGAGGCCGGCGAGGAGGCAGAGGCCGAGCACGGCGAGGATCAGCGCCAGGGTAAGGCTCGCCTCCCGGACGGGGCCGCGCAGGGCCGCCATGGGCGCTGAGGCGACGATCGTCGCCGGGCCGGCTGCTCCTTCATCCGGCAGGGCGAGGATGCGCAGGATCACCGGGTTGCCCCACGGGTCGACGGCGTCGGCCGGGCGGGGGCGGTCGCGGTGGCGGCCCCCGCCGTCCGGGCGGTCGTCTTCGGGGACGGTGAGGTCGCGGCCTTCCAGGGAGCCGGAGCGAAGGATCGCGTCGCCCTGCCGGACCTGCCAGGACCAGCCCGACCGGTCGCGGTCGAAGGGCGGGCCGTCGAGGTTGCGCCCGAGGGCGAGGCGGCCGTCGCGGCCCCGCTCGAGGCTCGATGCGATGGCGACGATCTGACTGTCGAGGCGGCTGTCGAGCTGGCCCCGCACGAAGCGGTGCAGGATGAAGCCGATGGCGATTCCCGCCACCATGAGGGCCACGGTGACGAGGACGAGGGCGGCGAGGATCAGGCGCCGTTGCAGGGATCCGCGATGCGCATGAGGCGGCCCGTGGGGAGGATGTGGCGGGGTCACGCCGCTTCTCCCGGCAGGAGCTGGTAGCCGTGGCCGCGCACGCCCTCGATCCGGGCCGGCGCGATCTTGCGGCGCAGGCGCGTGATGATGACCTCCACCGAGTTCGAATCCACCTCCGCGTCGCCGTCATAGACCCGCTCGATGAGCTGGCCGCGGGGTACGACCCCGTCCTTGCGCAGGATCAGGCAGGAGAGCACCCGCCATTCGAGCCCGGTCAGCTTCAGGGGCAGGCCATCCCGCTCGAACGTGCCGAGGCCGGCATCGTAGGTGAGAGGCCCGCAGACGATCCGGTTGGCCCCGTGCGCCGAGGCGCGGCGCACAAGGGCCCGCAGGCGGATGACGAGTTCCGCCACCCGGAACGGCTTCACGAGATAGTCGTCCGCCCCCGCCTTGAAGCCCGCGACCTTGTCGCTCCAGCCGTCCCGCGCGGTGAGGATCAGCACCGGCACGGTCCGCCCGGCGGCCCGCCAGGCCTGGAGCACCGAGACGCCGTCGCGCTTGGGCAGGCCGAGATCGAGCACCACGGCGTCGTAGGTCTCCGTTTCGCCGAGATGCAGGCCGTCCTCGCCGTTGACCGCGTGGTCGAGGGCGAAATTCTCGGCACGGAGAGCTTTGGCGATCTCGGCGGCGAGCGCCGCATCGTCCTCCACCAGAAGGAGCTTCATCGGAATCCGTATCCTTGGGGATGCAGGGGCAGCCCCGGCGCCTACGCGCCGCGCTTTAACCGGGGCTGAACCGCGCGGTTCAGATCGGGTTGGAGGGGCGAGCCTAGAACGGCGTCAACCCGAGAGGGGATCCGCTTTTCCAGGACATCGACACCATGACGACCGAGAAGACCATCGACGGAACCGCCACCGAGATGCCGAGCCCCGCCGCCCCGCGCCGCTCGCGCCGCGGCTGGATCGTCGGCGCCATCGCCGCTCCCCTCGCTTTCGGGGCCGTCGGCCTCTCCCTGGCACAGAATTCCGGCGTGACCCTCACCCCCATCGCGCCGGTCACCGTTTCACAGCTCGCTCCTTCCGCCGCCATCGCGGCCAAGGGCGAGGTGGTGGAGATCTTCGGCAACAAGTTCATCCTGCAGGACGGCTCCGGCCGTGCCCTGGTCGAGACCGGCAAGCAGGGCGAGGGCGGCACCCTCGTCACCAAGGGTGAGGCAGTCACGGTGCAGGGTCGTTTCGAGAACGGCTTCCTCCACGCCGCCCTCCTCACACGAGCCGATGGCAAGACGGTGGTGCTCGGTCCGGCACGCGGCCCGAAGCCCGGTGGCCTCGACTGGGCGAAGGACAAGGTCGGTCTCGGCCCCGAGATCGATGCACCCGCGCTGACCGCGAAGGTCGAGGCCGCCGGCTATTCCGACATCCGCGTCACCGGGCGCGGTCCACGCCACCTCGACATGGCGGCCAAGGGCCAGGACAGCCGCGAACGCCTTCTTCATGTCGGGTTCGACGGCGACATCCGCGAGAAGCGCAGCTTCTGACACCAGGTACCGCCGCCGGTGGCTTCTTCCTCGCCGATGGAAGAAGGCCGCTGGGGCGAACTGTTCCGTCCAGGATAGGCCGCCGGCCGCGAGCGTGCGGCTGCGTTCACGGAGATTTCAGGCGGCGGCCAGGAACCATCGTTTCGGCTCGCCACTTGCCGCTGCGATCGACGCAAGGTCGCGGCTCGCCGGCCATGGACGCGCGACGATCGATCCCCCCAACACGACATTTCCGCCAAGGATCGATCGGATGACGAGCCACACGGCCGCCGACCAGACTCGCGTGCGTGCCCCGTCGCAGCGGACGCTGCGCGGGCTCGACGCCCTCAATTTCTTCCTCGCCGATGTCCGCGACGGGCTCGGCCCCTATCTCGCCATCTACCTCATCGCCGTGCGCGGTCCCGACCAGGGTTGGGACGAGACGACGACGGGAATGATCATGACGATCGCCGGCATCGCCGGACTGATCGCGCAGACGCCGGCCGGGGCTCTGATCGACCGGACCAACCACAAGCGCGCCATCGTCATTGCCGGGGCGCTGGCGGTCACGGCGAGTTGCCTGCTCCTTCCCTTCGTCACCAATTTCTACCTGGTGGCCGCGACCCAGTCCGTCGCCGGCATCGCCGGGGCGGTGTTCCCGCCGGCGCTCGCGGCGATCACCCTCGGCGTGGTCGGGCCGAAGATGTTCTCCAAGCGCATCGGCCGCAACGAGGGCTTCAACCATGCGGGCAACGCGGTCTCGGCGGCCATTGCCGGTTCGACGGCCTATTTCTTCGGACCCATCGTGGTGTTCTGGCTCATGGCCGTGCTCGCGGTCCTGAGCGTCGGCGCCATGCTGATGGTGCCGGCCAAGGACATCGACGACGATCTCGCGCGCGGCCTCGACGAATCGGCGGAGGAGGGCGGTGAGCAAACCTCCGGAATCCGGGCCTTGCTGCAGAACCGCACCCTGATGCTGTTCGCATTACTGGCGGCGATCTTCCACCTATCCAACGCGGCGATGCTGACCTCGGTGGGCCAGCTGCTGACCAAGCTGTCCGGCAAGGAGAGCGCGACCTCGCTCATTTCGGTCTGCATCGTGGCCGCACAGTTCGTCATGGTGCCGGTGGCGGTCTTCGTCGGTGCCAAAGCCGACGCGATCGGGCGCAAGCCGATCTTCCTCGTGGCCTTCGGCGTGCTCGCCATCCGGGGTGTGCTCTACACCTTCTCGGACAACCCGTTCTACCTCGTCGCCGTCCAGCTCCTCGACGGGATCGGAGCCGGCATCTACGGCGCGCTCTTCCCCATTGTCGTCGCCGACCTCACCCGAGGCACCGGACGGTTCAACGTCTCGCAGGGGGCCGTCGCGACGACACAGGGACTCGGCGCTTCGTTCTCGGCGACGCTGGCCGGTCTCATCATCGTGTCGGCGGGCTATTCGACCGCGTTCCTGGTCCTGGCCGGCATCGCGGCGGCGGGGTTCGTCCTCTATCTCGTCGCCATGCCGGAAACCTACGGCTTCGAGCCGCCGACGACTACCTCGAAGCCACCGGGCGCCGGTGGGTCGGAGCCGATGGTGGTCTCCCCCGTCTGACGAGGCGACCGGTCTCGAACGGGATCGGCAGCGCCGCTTCTTCCATCGGCGCATGGCCAGAGAAGGGTCTCCTCCGTACCAAGCAGGAGCTCGTCCGAAACGACCGGTACCGGCCCCGTGGCGCCGGTCTTCCGCCGCAGACAGGATCTCGTCCGCCCATGTTCGCACTTCCCGTGGCGCCTCATCTGGCGATCTGGATCATCGCCGGACTGGCGACGCTCGGGGTCATCACCCGGCCCTTCGCCTGGCCGGAAGCGGTCTGGGCCGTTCTCGGCGCCGGCGCGCTGCTAGTGCTTGGCCTGATCTCGCCGGACGCGGCCTGGGACGGCGTGCGCAAGGGGACGGACGTCTACCTGTTCCTCGTCGGCATGATGCTGCTTGCCGAGATCGCCAGGAAGGAGGGCCTGTTCGACTGGCTCGCCGGCATCGCCGTGCGCCAGGCCAGGGGATCGGCGACGCGCCTGTTCCTGCTCGTCTACCTCGTCGGCATCGTGGTCACGGTGTTCCTCTCGAACGATGCCTGCGCCGTGGTGCTGACGCCGGCGGTCTATGCGGCGGCCAAGGCGGCGGAGGCCGAGCCTCTGCCCTACCTCTTCATCTGCGCCTTCATCGCCAACGCGGCGAGCTTCGTGCTGCCGATCTCGAACCCGGCCAACCTCGTCGTCTACGCCGCGCATATGCCGCCGCTCATGGAATGGCTCGCCCGGTTCGCCCTGCCTTCGGCCCTGGCCATCGTCGCCACCTACATCGTTCTGCGCCTGACCCAGAACTCGGTCCTGCGGCGGCAATTGATTGCGAAGGACGTCGCGGCGACACCGCTCTCGGGCACAGGCAAAGTCGCCGGTCTCGGCATCGTCGCCACCGCCGGGGCGCTCATCGCCGCCTCGGCCTACGATCTCGAACTCGGCCTACCGACCTTCATCGCCGGGCTCGCCACGACGCTCCTCGTCCTTGCGATCAAGCGCGGCGGAGCCGTCGAGATCATTAAGGACGTGTCCTGGGGCGTACTGCCCCTGGTGGCCGGTCTGTTCGTTCTGGTCGAGGCCTTGGAGAAGACCGGCGTGCTGACCATGGTCGCCGATCATCTCAAGCGCGCGGCCGAGACCTCGCCGGATGCGGCGGCCTGGGGCGGCGGCACGCTCGTGGCGGTACTCTCCAATCTCGTCAACAACCTGCCGGCCGGCCTGATCGCGGGGGCGGCCGTGCAGCAGGCCGATGTCTCCGAGAAAGTCGCCGGGGCGATCCTCATCGGCATCGATCTCGGCCCCAACCTGTCGGTCACCGGATCCCTCGCCACCATCCTGTGGCTCACCGCCATCCGCCGCGAAGGCGAGAATGTCGGCTTCTGGCGCTTCCTCAAGCTCGGCCTGCTGGTGATGCCGCCGGCCCTGATCCTGGCCCTGGCCGGCCTGCTCCTCCTGCCGTGATCTCCTCCGTTCGAAAACGCTCCAATCTGAGCGCGACCCTGCTCCATCCCTTCATCCTGGCCATCAAGCATTTTGGCGGGCTCGGAATGCGAGAGCACCGTGCGGGTTAAGGCACGGATCGCGGGCGCCGTGCTGACGGTCGCCGGAATCGTTCTCATCGCGGCGTTCTGACGGGCCATCCACCGGGATTTTTCGGCGTTGCCCTTGCGGGTCATTGCCAGGGTTCGCTTTTTGGTCTTCGGACGTGCTATGCCCCGATAATCCCGCCTGAAGCCGGTCCCGTGCGAAGGGTGTGTGGATCACCCTCCCTTGCCGCCGATCGTGGGTTTTCCCATCTGCTGGCACCTGCCGAGATCGTCGATGTCACGCGCCGCGCGAGCGGGCGCGAGCGGCGACTTCGCCGATGCAGCCCTTGCCAGGGCCGGATGATGCGATCGAAGGATGGTACGCGGGGCGAGGGGAGCGAGGAAGGACGACGATGAGCGACGAAACTGACGCCCGGACCCGTTCCGAAGAGCGCGCCGAGCGCGCCGAACGGATGGCCAAGGAAGGCGCCGAGGCGATGGCGGAGCATCTGCAATCGGTGAAGGCCATCGACGAGCGCACCGTGAAGCTTCGCGCGCTTCGCCTCGCCAAGGAAGCCGCCGATGCCGAGGCGAAGGCCGCTGCTCCTGCGCCGGCCCCCAAGCGCAAGCGCTCCGCGAGCTGAGCCAGAGAGCCTCACCAGGAAACCGACCCATGGCATTCGATCGGACCCGTCGCGCCAGCGACCCCCGCCAGGCGGCGGAAGCCGCCTTCAAGGCCGCCACCACCAAGGCGCCCGACGCCCCCAAACCCGCCGAACGCGCCCCCGCCGCGCCGCTCAGCCCGCCCGGCGCCCGCGAGATGGTGTCCCTGCGCCTTGACAGAGCCGTGCTGGAGCATTTCCAGAAGGACGGCCCCGGCTGGCAGGACCGGATCAACGCTGCGCTGAAGGGTATCGCTGGGATCTGATCCGGTATCCGGCTCAATCACAAAGCGGAACGTCCAGGCCGTGTTGCGTCCGAGTTGCACCCATGCCCGGTATCGAACGTCATCGACCGGATTTCGCATGAGTCGCGACCTTGGCAATCGAATGCTTTCTCTACGGCCGATTGCCGTCGGGTAAGGCTTGTGTGCCTCGTGCGAGCACGGGGACCCACGGTGCATATGACGAGCATTGCGAAGCGGCGCGCCCACAACACGCTGATACGCGAAGCAAAATAGGAATAAAATCGGATAATATCCGAGCGACTACAGTAAGGTGACCTTGAACGTCATGCTGGAGTTAGGAAGATAAGGACGTCAGTACGAACGCTCGAATGGCGGAAGTCCAGTGCGCTTCGTAGGTGCGCGAAAGACTGTCGCTGAACACGGCGGCCACGGTGACTGAGCCCGGGAAACGAGCCGATGTTCTATGTAACGCTGAAGATACCCAGCACGTCTGTGGAATAAGCCTCGGCAGTATTGACGACCGAAAACCTCCTTCGGAGAAGACGGTGTATGGCAAGCCGTGCGTAGGTCGGGCCGCCATCTGGCTTGCGGGGGGGGGAGGACACCGCAAGGGAACACGTGCCCTCATTTTCTCCCATGAAATGAAATGTCCTCCTTAATCCGAAAGTGGCGCGAGCATGGGACCGCGCAGCGTACGATGCATGCGAATTTTCGTGACTTTTATCCTAAAATGATCTAAGTTCCTATTTCCTGGTCGGAGATCAGGTAACCGTGGATTATAGCAGGGCTACGCTCAATGCCGAAGATCGAAATCCAGAACGACTTGATCGTGTATTCGACGGCTACAGGCACCGACACTCTGCAGGCGGCGATTAATCAGGCAATCGCCGCTCAAAAACCCCTCTATATCGGGCCAGGTTCATACAGTGTCACAAGCCTCAGGATCGATGATAAGATCAAGATTTTTGCCATGAAAGGCTCTGTGACAATCAGCTCGTCCGGTGCAAACTGCTTCTATATTACTGTTCAGTCCGGAGTTTCGGGCAGCCGGATTTCTGATGTTTCCATCGAAGGTATTGGTTTTGACGGGGAGAACAAGCCTTTCGTGACTAGTGTTGCGCGACCAGGCCTTATCCGATGCGTCAACGCTGACAGACTGATGATCAAAGACTGTATTATCAGTCGTTCGGATAGGGCCGGTGTGGATCTTATCCAATCGGCAGGAGTCATCAGCGGTAATGAGTTTTACGACTGTAGAACTTCAATATACTCCAATAAATCGCTTGGAATTGATGTTTATGGGAACTATATCAGAGACAGCAAAGATAACGGAATTGTTATCTGGCGTGCTGATCAAGCTTTTGATGGAACGCGCATCGGTAGAAATCGAATTTATGGTGTTCAGAACGAAACGGGTGGGTCTGGCGAGTTCGGCAACGGCATTTTTGTCTATCAAAGCAATAGCGTCACCTCCTTCGGCAATGTCATTACGGGATGTAATTATTCAGCTTTGCGTTATAGTCAAAGCTCAAATGCCGTAATTTCGAGCAACCAGATCAGCTCAATGAGAGAAACTGCTATTTTCGTTGAGGCTCCTGACGATAGTGCTGCTCCTTACGAGGGTATGGTTGTTTCAAATAACACCATTTTTGACGCTGGCGAAGGTATCAAAATCGTTAATTCAAACCTCGGAAGTCGTCGGTCAACAATTTCCGCCAATGTCCTTAAAAACATCAGTCAGAAAATATTTGTTCAATGGGCATCCCCCTCCAGGGATCCTGCAACACAGTACACAGTGACAACGCCGGGCAATGGTATAACCGTGAGCAGCGATGCCGCTATATGTGCGAACACGATCGAAAGCTGCGGGTTTGCGGGTATCGCATTGACGATCGCAGGAACGTACAACTCGACTACCGGCGTAGTCAGGGATCAAAATACAATTGCAGCGCTGGCGAATGGCAACATCATAAAAAATTGCCCCGTAGGAGTCGGCTATTCAGATGATGATCCTCGGGGATACGCTGAAGTTAGCGGAAATGTGATTATTGGCGCGAGCAGTGCGGCAATTACTCGAGTGAATGTCACTAATTTGCCTAATGTTCCTAACAACCCCAATAATGGTTTCGGCCCCCTGGTCCGTCGGCCCGGCGCGCCGGATGTCGGTGGGAACGCCGATCCGATCACGACCCGATTCTCGTTCTTCAGGAATAAGGTGATTCCGAAGACGGTCTGATCGAAGGATGGGGGAGTAGGTGGCCAAGCGCCTACTCCCCCACTCCGAACAGCTTCTCGAGAAAGTTCCGGTCGTCCTGGCTCGGCCCGCGGGCGCGCTGGTTGGCAGCGACGCGGGGCGGCGGGGCAGCGGATTGCGGCTCGCCGAGGAGGGCGCCGATGAGGCCTCCCGGCGCACTTCCGGTGGTGGCGGGAACCTCTGCGGGGGCGCGGTTTCGCCAATGGTTCGCGCCCGGCAACATCGTCGGAGTCTGGCCCTTGAGGGCCACCGTCATGTAGGTCTTCCAGATCTCGCCGGGGAGGTTGCCGCCGGAGACCTTCTTGGTGGATTCCCCATCGTCGTTGCCGAGCCAGACGCCGGTGACGAGGCTCGACGAGTAGCCGATGAACCAGGCATCGCGGAAATCCTGGCTGGTGCCGGTCTTGCCGGCGAGGTCCCAGCCCGGAACCTCGGCCTTCCTCGCGGTGCCCGAGACGAAGGTCTCGTGCATCATCGCGTTCATCATCGAGACGGTCTCGGCATTCATCACCCGGCCGAGATTGGTGTCTTTGCGCTGGTAGAGCGCCTTGCCCGTCGTGCTCTTCACGTTGGCGATGACGTAGGGGTTCACGCCGGTGCCGCCATTGGCGAAGGCGGCGTAGGCGCCCACCATTTCCAGCGGGGTCACTTCCGAGGTGCCGAGCGCCAGTGAGCCGTTGGCCTGTAGCGGCGAGGAGATACCGAGGCGCTGGGCCGCCTGGACCACGGCCTTCGGGCCTACCTCCTGGCCGAGGCGCACGGCCACGGTGTTGAGCGAGAGCGCCAGCGCCTCGCGCAAGGGGACCGGCCCGCGATAGTCGCGCGAATAGTTCTCAGGATTCCAGCCCTTGATGCTGATCGGCGCGTCGTCGCGCACGGTGTCCGGGGTCAGGCCCCGCTCCACGGCGGCGAGATAGACGAAGGGCTTGAACGAGGAGCCCGGCTGGCGCTTGGCGGTGGTAGCCCGGTTGAACTGGCTCTGCGCATAGTCGCGCCCGCCGATGAGCGCCCGGATCGCACCGTCCGGCTTCATCGAGACCACGGCTCCTTGGGCGACGTTGTAGCGCGAGCCCTTCTGGTTCAGCTCGTCCACGAGCGCCTTCTCGGCCGCGCTCTGGAGGCGGGTGTCGACGGTGGTGGTGACGACGATATCGGTGTCGAATTTCGGCAGGAAGTCGTCGAGCACGTCCATGACGAGATCGGCCACGTAATTGGCCGAGCCGCCGCCACGGCTGCTCGCCGGCCGCGCCGGAGTCGCCAGCGCCAGCTTCACCTCGGCGGGCTTGGCGAAGCCGAGTTCCTCCATCGCCGCGAGAACCTGGGCCGCCCGCGCCTGGGCGGCGGGCAGGTTGCGGTTGGGGGCGAGGCGCGAGGGCGCCTGGACGAGGCCGCCGAGCATGGCGGCCTCCGCCAGCGTCACCGCCTTGGCGGGCTTGCCGAAATAGCGCTGGGCGGCGGCCTCGATGCCATAGGCGCCTGCGCCGAAATAGACCCGGTTCAGGTAGAGTTCGAGGATCTCGTCCTTGGTGTAGCGATGCTCCAGCCACAGGGCGAGGATCGCCTCCTGGATTTTTCGCGAGGCCGAGCGTTCCGGCGTCAGGAACAGGTTCTTGGCGAGCTGCTGCGTCAGGGTCGATCCGCCCTGCGAGACGCCGCGGCGGGTGACGTTCTGGGCCACGGCGCGGGCGATGCCCACCGGGTCGACGCCGAAATGGCTGTAGAAGCGCCGGTCCTCGATCGCCACGAAGGCGCGCGGAAGATAGGGCGGCAACTCGCCGATGCTCACCACCCGTCCGCCCGTCTCGCCGCGATTGGCCAGGAGCGAGCCGTCGCTGGCCAGGATGGCGATGTTGGGGGGGCGCTTCGGAACGGCGATCTGGTCGATCGGCGGCAGTTGCGAGGCGTGGTAGGCCACCAGCCCCGCGATGGCGATGACGCCCCACAGGCCGAGCACGAGCGTGCCGTAGAAGAGACCGCCCAGGAACGAGCGCCGGCGCGGCTTCCGGGCCGGTGTCTTGGCTCGCGCCGAGGGGCGCCGGGGGCCTTCGCCCTGGCCGTTGCTGCTCGTCGCGCGTCTTCCCACACCGCCTCCGGCGCGATCGTCGCCGCTGAGCCGCAGGTTGAGGTCGCTCCGCCCACCGATGCGCCCTTCCGGCACGTCGAAGTTCGGCTCCTCCCGCCCACGTCCCTTGCGTCCGTTCGCCATGCGTTTCGTCTGAACCTGTGAGCATCCCGCGATCCGAGAGGCTCAGGTACCGCATGGTAAATACGGCGGGTTTAAGGGTTCCTAACCCGGATCATTTTCGGGTTTTGAGATCATGGCGGAGTGTTAACCGCTCGGCCGTGGCGGCTTGAATCGTGATGACCGCTCTTCGAACCTTATCCATCGTCTCCACGGTCGTGAACGAAGAATGCGTTTCCGGAAACGATCGGTTTCCATCGTTTCTATTTCATTCCGTTCGGAGGGGCCGGATAAAGATGCCGGTGCGGACATGGCGGCTTTCTTCAAGACCTGGTGCCCCACGCGAGCGTACTCCCCGGCCCGACCGTAAGGGCCGATGGAGACGGTCGTGTGGATGCAGGCCGAGCTTGCCCTGTGAGCCGCGATACTTTTCAGTCGGACCGAGCAGAAGGGAAACGGGCGATGAGCTGGCACAGTGCGGACGATCCGGTTCCGGGCGATCACTTTTCCTGCGACGCGATCAAGACCCTGATCGTTCCCCGCTCGCGGGATCTCGGCTCGTTCTCCGTCCGGCGGGCTCTGCCGTCGACTGAGTGCCGGATGGTCGGTCCGTTCATCTTCTTCGACCAGATGGGGCCGTCCGAGTTCCTGCTTGGCCAGGGCATGGACGTGCGGCCCCATCCGCATATCGGCCTCTCCACCGTCACCTACCTGTTCGACGGCGAGATCATGCACCGGGACAGCCTGGGCACCGAATTGCCGATCCGTCCGGGCGAGCTCAACTGGATGACGGCCGGTCGCGGCATCACCCATTCGGAGCGGACCGGCGCCGGGTTGCGCCGGACCGGCTCGAAGCTGTTCGGCATTCAGGCCTGGGTCGCGCTCAGCGGCAAGGACGAGGAGACCGCTCCCGCCTTCGAACATTACGATGCGGATGCGCTGCCGGTCCTTTCCGGCGAGGGCAAGATCGTCCGGCTGATCGCCGGCGAGGCCTTCGGCGCCAGATCGCCCGTGAGGACGTCGAGCCCGATGGTCTATGCCGACGTGATGCTCGAGGCCGGCGCCGTGCTGCCCCTCGACCCGACCTATGACGAGCGCGCGATCTACACCGTCTCCGGCGCCATCGACATTGCCGGCGACGGGTTCGGCCCCGGCCAGCTCCTCGTCTTCAATCCCGGCGACCGTATCAGCGTGCGGGCGACCGAGGCCACACGCTTCATGGTGCTGGGCGGCGAGCCCATGGACGGGCCGCGCCATCTCTGGTGGAACTTCGTCTCCTCGCGCCCCGAGCGGATCGAGCAGGCCAAGGAGGATTGGCGCCAGGCTCGTTTCGACACCGTGCCCGGCGAATCCGAATTCATCCCCTTGCCGGAATCACCCCCGCCCGTGCGCTATCCGTAGAGTTGCGCGAGACCGGGGCGGGGCCGATGGGGCCTCGCCCGCGAATCCCCTCCGAGAGGACATATCGACATCATGGCAGTTGAAGCATCCGGTGCCGCGAGCGAACTCGTACAGGTCGTAGCGCTGCTCGCCGCCGGCGTCGTCGCGGTGCCGGTCTTCAAGCGGATCGGCCTCGGCTCGGTCCTCGGCTACCTCGTGGCGGGACTCGCCATCGGCCCGTTCGGCCTCGGCCTGTTCTCGGATGCCCACGCCATCCTGCATGTGGCCGAACTCGGCGTGGTGATGTTCCTGTTCATCATCGGGCTGGAGATGGAGCCGTCGCGGCTCTGGGGCATGCGGCGCGAGATCTTCGGCCTCGGCCTCGCCCAGGTCGGCGTCTGCATCGCCGCGCTCATGCTCGTCGGCATCGCCATGGGGTTCTCGCCCGCGATCTCCTTCGTGGCCGGCACCGGCTTCGTCCTCACCTCCACCGCCATCGTCATGCAGCTTCTCGAAGAGCGCGGGTCGCTCTCGACGCCGAAGGGCCAGCGCATCGTGGCGATCCTCCTGCTCGAGGACCTCGCCATCGTGCCGCTCCTCGCCATCGTCGCGCTGCTGGCCCCCGGCGGGCAGGCGACCGGCACGATGGACCGCGTCTATGGCATCGGTATCGCCCTCGGGTCCGTGGCCGCCCTGGTGGCGGCCGGGCGCTGGCTGCTCAACCCGCTGTTCCGCCTGCTGGCCGCGGCCAAGGCCCGCGAGGTGATGACGGCGGCGGCCCTCCTCGTCGTGCTCGGCTCGGCCCTGGCCATGCAGCTCGGCGGGCTGTCCATGGCCATGGGTGCGTTCCTGGCGGGCGTCCTGCTTTCGGAATCGAGCTTCCGGCACCAGCTGGAGGCCGATATCGAGCCGTTCCGGGGCATCCTGCTCGGCCTGTTCTTCCTCGGCGTGGGCATGTCCCTCGACCTCACGGTCATCGCCGCGAACTGGGCGCTCATCCTCACGGGCGTCGCCGCCTACATGGTGGTGAAGAGCATCGTCATCTACGCCATCGCCCGTCTCCTGCGCGCCTCGCATCCCGAGGCAATGGAGCGTGCGGCCCTGATGGCCCAGGGCGGCGAGTTCGCCTTCGTGCTCTATGCCGCCGCCGCGAGCGCCGGCATCATCGACGGCACCACCAACGCCATCCTGACGGCGACGATCATCCTCTCCATGGCCGTCACGCCGTTGATGGTGATCGCCTTCGACCGCCTCGGCCCCAAGGCCTCCGTCTCGACGGAGGGCGTCGCGGTGCCAGAAAATCTCGTTGGCAGCGCCCTCATCATCGGCTTCGGCCGATTCGGGCAGGTGGTGAGCCAGCCGCTGATCTCGCGCGGCTGCTCGGTCTCGATCATCGACACCAACCCCGCCTATATCCGCGTCGCCGAACAATTCGGCTTCAAGGTCTATTACGGCGACGGTACGCGCCTCGACATCCTGCACGCGGCCGGGGCCGCCACGGCACGGGCGATCCTGATCTGCATCGACGACCGCGAGGCCGCGCGGCGGATCGCCGAACTGGCGAGGGCCGAGTTCCCCCTCGTTCCCGTCCTTGCCCGCGCCCGCGACCGCGAGCACGCGATCGAGCTCATCCATGCCGGAGTCGCCTACCAGCTTCGCGAGACGCTCGAATCGGCCCTGGCCTTCGGCGAGCAGGCACTCCTGGCCATCGGTGACGAGCCGGATTCTGCCAGCGCGGTCATGGCTGAAGTCCGCCGCCGCGACGCCGAGCGGCTCGATATGGAGACCGTGGGCGGGATCTATGCCGGGCGCGACCTGATCCGTGGGAATGCGGCGGAGGCTTGAGGCGCGGCGCTCATTGTCGCCGGGCGTGCGTCATACCTCTGGCGGTGCACCGGGATTGCCTTCGTGGCGGTCCCGCTGCGCCGCCGCGCGGGCGAGGAGCAGCAACGTCACCGGGGTCGTCACGGTGAGGAACACGCCGATCAGGGCGTCGCGCAGGACGAGGCGGCCCTCGATCAGGGACAGGAGCAGCATCGAGCTCATGAGGATCAGCGCCATGCCGAGTGTCGCGCCCAGGGTGGGGGCATGGACGCGCTCGTAGAACGTTCGGAGGCGGATGAGGCCGAAGGCGCCCGTCAGCGAGAAACCTGCGCCGACGATCGCCAGAGCAATCACCAGCCACGCGGCCCAGACGGGCAATTCGGCGCCGTTCACTGGATCACCTCGCCCTGCATCAGGAACTTCGCCAGCGCCACGGTGGCGGTGAAGCCGATCATGCCGAGGATCAGGGCGGCCTCGAAATAGAGGCCGCTGCCGGTGCGCATGCCGTGGACCACCACCGCCAGCATGCCGTTGAGGTAGAGGGTGTCGAGACCGAGGATGCGATCCTGCGCGCGGGGGCCGCGCAGCATCCGCCACGCGGCAAGCGCCATGGCGAGAACCAGCATTCCCTGGGCGAAGCCGAGCCCCCAGTCGAGAACGGTGTTGGCGCTCATGGGAAGAACCTCATGGGACGAAGAAGATCATGGGACGAAGAAGATCATGGGGCGAAGAAGATCATGGGGCGAAGATCTGCATCAGGGGGCGCTCGTAGCGGTCCTTCACCCGCCGCACCCATTCCTCGCCATCCGTGTAGTCGAGCACGTGGATGAGCAGGCAGCCCGTGTCGGAATCGTACTGGACCCAGAGGGTGCCGGGCGTGCCGGTGAGGATGATCGACAGGATCGCGAGGCCGAACGGCTCGCGCATGTCGAGGGGAATCGTGACGAAACCGGTCCGCCGCTCGCCGCCGCGAAGCCCGAGGATGATGCGGGCGACATCGATGTTCGAGCGCACCATGTCGTAGAGCACGATCACGGCGAGCCGGGCGAGGGTGCCGGGCGCCCGCACCCGCACCGAGGGAGGACGGAGCGCCAGCATGACGGCAGGAACCGTGAGGCCGACCAGCAGCGCCAGCAGGACATTGCCCGGTGAGAGCGGCGCGTTCAGGAGGAGCCAGGTCGCGGCGAGGCAGGCCGACAGGATAGGGTAGGGCAGGAGGCGGCTCACGATCCACCGCCTTCCCGCGTCGGCCCGAGGACGGCGCGAACGTAATCCTGCGGCTGGGCCAGCCAGCGCACGGTCTCGTCGGCATAGGCGAGGGCCGGGCCGCCCCAAAGGGCGAGCGCCACACAGGCGGCGAGCAGGCCGGCCAGAGCGGCGAATTCCGAAAGGCGCAGGACCGGCGGCGGGTCGTCGCTCGGAACCCAGAGGTTCTTGATCCCGAGCCGCACCATCGGCATCAGCGTGGCGAAGCTCGACAGGGTCAGCGCTGTGATGAGCCACCAGGCGGACGCGGTCGTCGTGCCCGTGGTGAGCCCCGTGAAGATCGCGAGCTTGCCGACGAAACCGGAGAGCGGGGGAACCCCCGCCAACATCAGCGTGCAGACGAGGAAGCCGCTCCCGAGGAGCGCCACCGCGGCGGGGATCGCCCGGCCGATCTCGGTGGCGTCGGCATCGTCGAATGGGTCGCGGTACTCGTCGGCGAAGACGGCCTGGGCGGCCTCCAGCGGGTCGCGGCCGCGCTGCAGGATTTCGGCGAGCAGGAAAAGGGCGCCCGCTGCGAGGGTGGAGCCGAGGAGGTAGTACAGGGCGCCCGAGAGCGCCCGGTCACTGCCGCTCCCCAAGGCCGCCAGCACCGTGCCCGACGAGATCATCACCGCATAGCCCGCCGCCCGCGTGAGGTCGCGCGCCGCCAGGATGCCGATGGCGCCATAGGCCATCGTCGCGAGACCGGCGGCGAGGATCCAGGTCTGTCCGAACCCCTCCGACAGTCCCGCCCCGAACAGAAGCAGGCTCAGGCGCACCACCACGTAGATGCCGACCTTGCTCAGGATCGCGAGGATCGCGGCCGCCGGCGCACTCGCTGCCGCGTAGGTAGAGGGCAGCCAGAACCCGAGCGGCCAAGCGCTGCACTTGATCAGGAAGGCGATGCCGAGGATCGCGCAGCCGATCTCGAACAAAGCGAGTTCCCCCGCCTCCGGCGCCGCGAGCCGCCGGGCGAG
The DNA here is from genome assembly GCF_017355285.1 of Methylobacterium sp. SD274. Lineage (NCBI taxonomy): Bacteria > Pseudomonadati > Pseudomonadota > Alphaproteobacteria > Hyphomicrobiales > Methylobacteriaceae > Methylobacterium > Methylobacterium sp. SD274. The sequence continues at coordinate 35,471 of NZ_JADIJP010000024.1, forward strand.
GTCGGCCATGTTGAGGGTTCCCATCGTGCCGTAGATGAGGCTGACGCCGACGAGGAAGAACAGTGAAGCGACGAGGTTGACCGCGATGTAGCCGAGGCCTGCGCGGATCCGCGTCTCGCCAGATCCGTGCAGGACGAGACCGTAGGAGGCGGCCAGCATCACCTCGAAGAATACGAACAGGTTGAACAGGTCTCCGGTGAGGAAGGCGCCGTTCACGCCCATCAGCAGCAGGAGGAACAGGCCGTGGAAGCGCGGACCCGCCCGGCCCCAGCGGGCGAAGGAGAAGACCAGGGCGCACAGGCCCAGCACGCTGCCGAGCGCCAGCATCAGGGCCGAGAGCCGGTCGGCCACCAGCACGATCCCGTAGGGAGCGGCCCAGTTGCCGAGGCGGTAGATCTGCGCCGCCTCGCTCGCGCGCCAGACGAGGATGAGGGATATGCCGAGGAGGGCCAGCACCGTGGCGAGGCTGAGCGCCCCTTTCAGCCGGCTCCGGCGCTCATCCATGAGGAACATCGCCCCGGCCACCGCGATCGGCAGAACGATCGGCAGGACGACGAGATGGTCGGTCCAGTCGCTGACGTGGGGGGCATTCAGAACCGTGGCGTTCATGGATGCGGGTTCTCTGGATTCGGCTCCGCCAGATGCGGCTCGCGGCCGTCCACATGGTCGCTGCCGGTGATGCCGCGGGCGGCGAGCAGCACGACGAGGAAGAGCGCGGTGAGCGCGAAGCCGATCACCAGGGCGGTGAGGACCAGGGCCTGCGGCACCGGATCGTCCACGGAGACGATGTCGGCCCCGGCCCCGAGCACCGGCGGCGCGCCCACCGTCAGCCGGCCCATGGCGAAGATGAACAGGTTGACGGCGTAGCTCAGCAGCGAGATGCCCAGCACGACCTGGAAGGTGCGGGGACGCAGCATCAGCCAGATGCCCGAAGCGGCGAAGACGCCGATCCCCAGGGACAGCACGATCTCCATCAGGCGGGCTCCTTCTCGACGACCCGCTCCACCCCCGCCTCGGCGGGGCGGGTGCGCCGCAGGGATTGGTGAGCCAGGGCGACGAGCATCAGCGCGCTCGCGCCCACCACCAGCACCATGATCCCGAGATCGAACAGCAGCGCGCTCGCCATCGGGACCTTGCCGAGCAGAGGCGGCTTCCAATAGGCGAAATAGGCGGTGAGGAACGGACGCCCGAACAGCCAGGAACCGGCGCCGACCGAGACGGAGACCAGCAGGCCGATGCCGATCCACGAGATCGGCTGGATCCGCAGCCGTTCCTCCACCCACTGCGCGCCCTGAGCCATGTATTGCAGCATGAAGGCGATGGTGAGCGCGATGCCCGCCGCGAAGCCGCCCCCCGGCAGGTCGTGGCCGCGCAGGAACAGATGCAGGGCGAGGAGGACGATGAAGGGGAACAGCCACGTCATCACCACGCGCGGGACGAGGAGAGCATCGGCAGTGGTGTCGCCGAGCTCGCGGCCCTCGCGGGCATCGTCATAGGCGTCGTGGTTCACCTGCTGCTTGGGAGGACCGAGACTGTCGGAGGCGGGGCGGAAGCGGCGAAGGAGCGCGAACACCGTCAGGCCGACGATGCCCAGCACGCAGATTTCGCCTAGCGTGTCGAAGGCCCGGAAATCCACCAGCAATACGTTGACGACGTTGCGTCCGCCCGCCTGCGGGTAGGCCTCCTCGATGAACCAGCGGGCGATCCCGTCGACGGCGGGCCGGGTCATCACCGCGTAGGCCAGGCCGGCGAGCCCGAGGCCGGCAAAGGCGGCGATGCCGAGATCGATCATCCGTCGACGGCGGGACCGCGTCTTTTCCCAAGCCGGTGCCGGAATCGCCGCGTCGCGCTTGGGCAGCCAGCGCAGGCCCAACAGCAGCAGCACGGTGGTGACGATCTCCACCAGGATCTGCGTCACCGCGAGATCCGGGGCGGAGAGCCAGAGGAAGGTGAGGCTGCTCACGAGGCCCGCCCCGCCGACGAAGATGGCGGCGGACAGCCTGTGGTACTTCGCCCGCTCCGCCGCGCCGATGGCGCAGGCCGCGCCCACGAGCCACATCAGCGCGAAGGCCGGGTCGAACTCCGTGGTCTTGCCCGGCGCGAACAGGTCTAGCCCCCGTGCGGCTCCCGTCACCAAAGCGGCCAGGAGCACGGTGAGGAAGAGAATGCGCAACTGCGCCTGGAGCCGCTCGGCGCCGAGCCCGGCTTCCAGGCGCCGCGCGCCGTTCACGAGGCCGGTCATGGTCCGCTCGAACAGCCAGCCGCCGTCGATCCGGTCCATCAGCCAAGGGCCGCCGCGGGGATTGGTATTGATCCGCCGCCCGAACGCTACATAGAGCGCGATGCCGCCCAGCAGCGCCACCATGCTGAGTGCAAGCGGCGCGTTGAAGCCGTGCCAGATGGCGAGGTCGTAATCGGGGGTCCGCTCGCCGAGGACCGCCCGGACCGCGCCTGCGAGGAGGGGACCGATCGTCAGGTTCGGCACGAGGCCGATGGCGACGCAGACGAGGACGAGCAGCTCGATCGGGATGCGCATCCAGCGGACCGGCTCGTGGGGCGCGTGCGGCAGGTCGTGCGGGGCGGGTCCGAAGAAGGCCTGCCGGATGAAGCGCACGGAATAGAGCATGGTGAAGGCGCTCGCCAACGTCGCCAGCACCGGCAAGGCGAGATTGAGCAGATGGCCGTCCGCGTTGTCGACCGCCTCAGCCAGGAACATCTCCTTCGACAGGAAGCCGTTGAGGAGCGGCACACCCGCCATCGCGGCGGCGGCGACCATCGCCAGCGTCGCCGTATAGGGCATGGCCCGCCACAGACCGCTGAGGCGGCGCATGTCGCGCGTCCCGGTCTCGTGGTCGATGATGCCCACCGCCATGAACAGCGAGGCCTTGAACGTCGCGTGGTTCACCGTGTGGAAGATCGCCGCCACGACGGCCAGCGGTGAATCGAGGCCGAGGAGCAGGGTGATCAGCCCGAGATGGCTGATGGTGGAATAGGCGAGCAGACCCTTGAGGTCGTGCTGGAAGATCGCGCTCCACGCGCCCACCAGCATCGTGATCATGCCGGCGGTGCCGACGATCCAGTACCAGGCCTCGGTGTTGGCCAGCACCGGCCAGAACCGGATCATCAGGAAGATGCCGGCCTTCACCATGGTGGCCGAATGCAGGTAGGCACTGATCGGGGTCGGTGCCGCCATGGCGCGCGGCAGCCAGATGTGGAACGGGAACTGCGCCGACTTCGTCAGCGCGCCGGCCAGCACCAGTACCAGGGCCGGCAGGTAGAGCGAATTGTTGCGAATCGTGTCGCCCGAGGCGAGCACCGCCGAGAGGTCGTAGCTGCCGACGATCTGCCCGATGAGCACCAGACCGACGAACAGGCAGAGGCCGCCGGCCGCCGTGATGGTCAGCGCCATCCGTGCGCCGTCCCGTGCGGAGGCGTTGTCGGACCAATAGCCGATGAGCAGGAACGAGACGATGCTCGTCAATTCCCAGAAGACGAAGAGCTGGATCAGGTTGCCCGAGAGCACGATGCCCAGCATCGCGCCGACGAAGGCGAGGAAATACGAGAACAGACGCGGCACCGGGTCCGCTTCCGCCATGTAATAGCGCGCATAGAGGACCACGAGCGCGCCGATCCCGAGCACCAGGACGGAGAACAGCCAGGATAGCCCGTCGAGCCGCAGCACGAGGCGGACGCCCAACGTCGGCAGCCAGTCGACCGCCCAGATGACGGGGTCCGGGCCTGCTACGGCGGGGTAGAGGAGCCCGATGCAGGCGAGGCAGGTCACCATCACGAAACCGGCGAGGATCGCGGCGGCGTTGCGTGCGTGGCCCGGCAGGCAGATCGCCACGACGCTGCCGAGGAAGGGCAGGATGGCGGCGATGGCGAGGAGCAGGTGGGGCGGCATCGGCTCGGGCAATACCCTCGTTGGGCGGGAGCGCCCTCCATGGGGTGCGGGGGCGTCCGGCGAAACCAGGAGCGGGGCGCTCGCGCGGGTCGAGTGCGGTATAGGACGCAACATCAGACGTGGCGAGGGCGGAGAGCGCCAAGATTCCGTAGAATCCCCGCGACATCTCCCCGGTCATGGTCTGGCCCTGCCGAGATAGAGCCTTGCTCGTTCAATGCCCGATATCGCGAGGACAGGTATGTCAGGTCGAAGGATGGCCTTCCATCCGCGCCCGGAACGTGGCGGCCTCCGCGCGCAGCCATTCGGTCGTGGCTTGTACGCTGGGTTTCGAGAGGCCTGCCTCGCTGGTGACGAGATGGTAGATATGGCCGTCCAGAACCGGCCCGAACGGCTGGACGAGTTGGCCCGCCGCCAGTTCCGCTTCCACGAGGGCGAGGCTCAACAGGGCGACCCCTTGGCCCGCCACCGCGGCCTGGATCGCGTGCCCTTCGTCGGAGAAGCGGATCTGGCCGGGCCGGGATGGACAAGGCAATCCCGCGCGGTCGAACCAGGTTTCCCAGGTCGGGTTCAGCTGATGCTTCCTTCGCCAACGGAAATGGATGAGCGGCGCGGCTTCAGGATCGTCGCCCGTTAGGTCGTCGAAGGCGATCTTGCGGAGGAGAGGGTTGACCACAGGCGCGAAACGATCGGCGAACATCGCCTCGGCGGAGAGGCCTGGATAGGGGCCGCGCCCGTAGCGAATGGCGAGGTCCGCGCCGGCGGCATCGAGATCGATGGCGTCATCCGAGGCCAGCAGATGCAGGTCGATATCCGGATGGAGAGCCCGGAAGCCGGACACCCTCGGGACCAGCCATTTCGCCGTGAACGCGCTCGTGGCGGTGATGGTGATCTGTACCCGGCTCCGCACTCGCGTCAGGCGGGCAATGGCGGCTTCGAAGGCATCGAACCCCTCGCGCAGGACAGGGTATAGCTGGAGACCGGCCTCGGTCAGCATCACCTGGCGGACCCGTCTCTCGAAGAGGCTCAGTCCGATATTCTCTTCGAGGCCGCGGATCTGGTGACTGATCGCGGTTGGCGTCACCGCGAGCTCGGCCGCCGCAAGCTTGAAACTCCCGTGTCGCGCCGCGGCTTCGAAAGCACGCAGAGCGCCGAGCGGCGGTAGGCGGCGTCGCAGACCGAGATGAGATCCGCTCATCCATCACCCGAGGATTTGGAGTTTGTCGCGCTCCGGATTCGAGCCCACCTCTCCGCCATCGGAGCGGCTGGGGCAAGATGGGTTCATGCCGCTTTCCCGTCCATCGAAAGCGAGACGACCATGCTGGAACGCATCATCACGCAGCCCGACAATTATGAGCCTTTCCTGTTGTCGCAGGGCATTCGGTATGGCGGCCTTCTCTTCATTTCTGGCCAGGCCGGGGCGGATGATGGCGGGCGGATCGTCGATGGTGGCTTCATGGCGCAGGGTGAGCAGGCCTTCTCCAACCTCCGCAGGGTGTTGGAGGCTGGCGGATCGAGCCTGGAGGACGTGGTGAAGGTGACGATCTTCGTCACCGACATGGACCACTTCCGGGACGTCGTGGCATTGCGCGGCCGGTACTTCACCGCGCCCTATCCCGCCGACACCATCGCCGAGGTCAAGGCGCTCTACGATCCCCGGGCCATGATCGAGATCGAGGCCATCGCGGCCGTCAGCGTCAGGAGTGCTTGAGGTGGATGCGCTGGCGACGATGCCGGATCCCGACGCCCTGCGCCGTCTCCTGACGCCGTCGGCCATCGGACCGATGGCGCTTCGGAACAGAATGGCAGTCGCCCCGATGACGCGGGTCAGCGCCGGGTCGGATGGCCGTGCGACGCAACGCATGGCGGATTACTATGCCGCCTTCGCGACCGGTGGCTTCGGCCTCGTCATCACCGAGGGCCTCTACACCGACACGGCGCATTCTCAGGGTTACCTGTTCCAGCCGGGTCTTACCGACACCGGACAGTGCGATGCCTGGAAGCCGATCGTCGAGGGCGTGCATGGGCACGGTGCGAGGATCATCGCACAGCTGATGCATGCCGGGGCCCTCTCACAGGGGAACGCGTTCCGGACCGGGACCAGGGGACCTTCGGCGGTGAGGCCCAAGGGCCGGCAGATGATCTTCTATCGCGGAAGCGGTGAGTATCCGATCCCCGATGCCATGTCGGAACCGGACGTCAGGGCCGTCGTGATCGGCTTTGCCGAGGCGGCGGTTCGGGCACGGGATACGGGCTTCGACGGTGTCGAGATCCACGCGGCGAACGGCTACCTCCTGGACCAGTTCCTCAGCGAGGGAACCAACCTGCGCCAGGATCGCTACGGCGGCGACGTCGTCCGGCGGATGCGCCTCATCGTCGAAGTCGTGGATGCCGTCCGGAAGGCCGTGGGGCCCGATTTCGTGTTGGGCCTCCGCATCTCCCAGGGCAAGGTCAACGACCTCACGCATAAATGGAGCGGGGGCGAGGACGAGGCCGCTGCCATCTTCGGTACGCTCGGCGGCCTGTCCATCGATTATCTGCACACGACAGAGCATGAGGCGTGGCAGCCCGCCTTCGAGGCGACGGCAAGTCTGGCGGCTCTGGCCAAGCGCCATGGCCGTCGACCCGTGATCGCCAATGGTGGTCTTCATCGGCCATCGCGGGCGGCCGGTCTCATGGCTGCTGGCGAAGCGGACTTCGTGTCTCTCGGACGCGGAGCTCTCGCCAATCCGGACTGGCCGCGCCGCGTAGCGGGAGGACTTCCCCTCAATGAGTTCGACGGCGCGCTCCTATCTCCCATCGCCGATCTCGAGAATGCCGAGGCCTATCGGCGGCGCTCCGCCGCCACGCCCGACTGAGACCGAAACGACCCTGGGCTCCGGTGTCCCTCGATGGCCGGCCTATTCCCGTCGGCGAGATACCGGCTTGCTGAGATAGGCCGAGCCCGCGAGGAGGAAGCGCCACGGGGTATCCGCCCCGCGCGTGATGCCGATGCGGCGGTCGGCCACGATCTCCGGCGTCGCGTCCCGTCGCTCCAGCTCGAAGGGCGGCCGGTCGAGGAGAAGGCCGTCCTGCAGGTTCGTCACCGCCAGGGCCTGACACAGGCGGCCCGGTCCTGCGCAGAGGAGGCGGAGGGCGTCGAGCCCGCGCCGCTCCCGCATGGTCTCGATCCCCTCCTTCGGCTCGATTGCGCGGATCAGTACCGCGCTCCCCGGTTCGCAGACGAGGTTGAGGCACCAGTGCATGCCGTAGGACCGATAGACATAGGCATGGCCCGGCGGCCCGAACATGCTGGCATTGCGCCGGGTCGGCCCATTGAAACTATGGGAGGCGGGGTCGCTCCGGTCATAGGCCTCGGTCTCGACGACGAGCCCGCCGATCCCGGAGACGAGGAGACGGCATCCGATCAGGTCGGAGGCCACCGCCGCCGCCGGCCGCGCATAGAAATCCGCCCCGAGGCTCACGGCTTGCCCGAGGCTCACGGTTTGGCGGAACCGCCATCCAGCACGCGGGCGATGCCGTCCGGCCCGAGTTTCAGGGCCACGCGGATTGCGCGTTCGACGAAGGCCTGGGGCGTCAGCCCGCCGAGTTTGGCCGCTCGCGACACGTCGAGGCCGAGGCCGAGATCGATCGCCACCGGCGTCGTGCGGGGGGCAGGGGCCGGCGCTTCCGCCGCCACGCCCGGAGGAGGCACCACCGCCGGGACGGCGGGGGACGGAACCGGTTCGCCGGCCGGAGCGAGACCGAGGGCCTGCCGCCGGCCCTGCGCCGCCAGCCTGTCGGCGCGCTCGTTGCCGACATTGCCGGTATGGCCCCGCACCCAGGTCCATTTCACGTCGCGGGCGGCGTTGAGGGCGTCGAGCTCCTGCATCAACTCGACGTTCTTTACCGGCCCGGTGCTGGTGCGCCAACCCTTCGCCTTCCAGCCGCGCATCCATTCGGTCACCGACTTGATGACGTACTGGCTGTCGCAACGCATCTCGATCGCCGACCCGGCGGGGAAATGCGATAGGGCCTTGATCGCCGCCGTCAGTTCCATCCGGTTGTTGGTGGTGGCGCGGTCGCCGCCGCAGAGCTCGATCTTGCCCTCCGGTCCCTCGATCACGACGCCCCAGCCCCCCGGGCCTGGGTTCGGATCACAGCCGCCATCGGCATAGGCGACGGCGCGGGCGAGGGCGGGCTTCGTGGTCGTCATGACGCTGATCTCATGTCCGGGGCAGCGGGGCCCCTAGCACGAGCCGCAGGGTCAGGGCGATTGCGGGGGCGCACCTGCGGGCCGGATCTCGTAATGGATCGGCTTGAAAGCATTGTTGTTCGATTGCAGAGCCGAGCAGGCGGTGAGTCCGACAATGAGGTCGGTCTCGGCCTCGAAGGTCACACGGTCGCCGGCCCGGCTCAGGGGCGGCTCGACCTTTAATTCCCCGGTCTCGCCGTTTACCACGACGTTCATGAACACGTTGAAGGCCACCGGGATCCGGTCCGGCTCGATCCCGTAGGGCGCGAGCGCGGCGGCGAGGTTGCCGAAACAGCCGCGGTGCGGATGCGTGTCGCCGTAAATGATGCGGAACGTATCCGCAGAGCAGGGGGTCAGCAGGAAATCGTGCCGCCCCACCGTATCCTCGACGATGCGCAGCAGGATGTTCGAGCGATTCGAGTAGATCGGGTCGCCCGTCGTCAGGTAGATGCGGCTGGCGTAATCCAGGGTCCGGCCCGACGAGATCACCTCCTCGCGGTCGGCCGCGGAGAAGGCCAGAAGATCGGCGACCTGCTCGCCGTTCGGGTCGATCACGGTGAGGCGTTCGCCCTTGGCCAGTTCGAAGGCGACGCCGCTGCGTGGTGCGATCTCGTGGCGTCGGACCGGGGGGAGGGCGATGTCAGGCGGCATCGCGGCCATCCCGAAGAGCGGAGTCGCCGGCCCTGGTCCCAGTCTCGCGCCCCCTGAACGGGCAGACCCAATCTCCTTCGACGGCGCGGCCGCTGTATTGGCGTGCCTCCGATGTCTCGCCATGCCGCGCCAGCATCGGGTTGATCGAGCCGGCAAGGGCTTCATCGCGGGCGAGAATGGCCGAGCGCAGACCCTCGTAACGGCCCTCCGCCCGCAACTGCTCGAACTGAGCGCGGACGTTGAAGACGAGGACGGGGTGGGAAAAGCGGCGGGCCGGACGGCTCGCGCCCGGATGCATGCCGACGAGGAAGAACGCCTCCCCGCCGAAGGACAGGGAGAAATGCGGGTCGTCCGGGTCGGCCTGCACCCGCTTGTCGTAGCGCTGGCCGAGAAAGACGTCCTTGTCGGAGAGGGATTGCACACGCGCCCACAGGTGCCGCTCGAACTCTTCTTCGCTCTGGCGCTGAGACGCTTCGAAGACGACGGCGAAGCTCTGGAACAGTTTCGGGTCGGCCCGGTAGCGGCAGATGAAGGCCAGAAGCGCCGGATAGATCCGCGTATCGTCCCAGCCGGAGGCGATGTCGCGGGCCACGAGAACCTTCAGTTGCCCCTTGGCGAGAGCCGATTTCGCACCGACGCAGGGGAAAGGCTGACTCTTGATGAAGGCGTGAAATTCCTGAGCGAGCGGATGCCCGGCATCGTCGGTGGGAAACAGCATGGTGCTCCGGATCGTCTCTGGTCTGAGCTCCGCAAGCGGACCCGGAGGCCCGCGCTGCGAGGACATGGCCAACCAATCGCGGCAGGGGAGGTTCCGACTCTCTCTGAGCTAGAACGTCGCTGTCCACAGAGTTTCCGGAATCACCAACAGATGAGACCTAGGATCTCGATAAATTAGGATAATCTAGGTCGGTCTTCTTTCGTACATTGTCATGGAGATAAAGGGGTCGTCGTCATGGGACACCTTGACGCTCTCTTGCTACCGCTCCGGCCGTTTGTCGCGCGCTGCTAAATATAGGCGGAAGCCAGCTCCGGTGAATGCGACAGGGCATGGGCAAGCACCTCCAGCGATTGCGTGATCTCGGCGCGGCCGGCGAGTCCTCCAAGGCAGATCCGCACCGCTTCCGGCGCTTCTCCTGCGGCGAGGAAAGCGTCGCTCGCCACAGCGCCAATTCCGGCTGCGCGCGCCTGGCTTGCGAAGGCCGAACGGGTCCAGCCTTCGGGCAGGGACAGCCAGATGTGGAAACCGGCGGGGTCGGCGGTCACGCCGTGCCGCCCCAGCATCCCGGCGGCGATGCCCTGGCGAACCCGGGATTCCGAGCGGACGAAGGCCAGGATCGCCTCTGCGGTGCCGTCATTGATCCAGCGCGTCGCGAGAGCCGTGGTGATGGGGGAGGCCATCACCGTCGATGCGCGCAGGGCGGACGTCAGTTGGAGTGCCGCGCGGGCACTGGGGGCCAGCATGTAGGCGAGCCGCAGGCCGGCACCGAGGCACTTGGCGAGGCCGGCCACGTGATAGGTGATCTCCGGCGCAAGGCGGTAGAAACTCGCAACCGGAATCATCGGCACGAAACCGTAGGCGTCGTCTTCGATGATCGCCACGTTGTAGCGTCGCGCCACGGTGACGATGGCCTCGCGTCGCTCCGGCGAGATCGTGATCGTGGTCGGGTTCTGCAGGGTCGGGTTGAGGTAGAGCGCCTTCGGCGCATGACGGGTGCAGGTGGCCGCGAAGGCCGCGGCGTCGATCCCTTCGCCATCCATGGGCAGGCCGACGAGGCGCAGGTTGAGATGAGCGGCGAGCGCCCGCGCGCCGGGATAGGTCAGCGCCTCGCAGCAGATCGTGTCGCCGGGTTGCGCCACGAGGCTCATCACGGCTCCGAGCGCCGCATGGGCGCCGGGGCAGATCAGGAGTCGGTCGCGAGGCGCGTCGAGGCCGCGGCGGCGCAGCCATTCCACCGCCGCGTCCTTGTCGTCGGGCGTCCCGCCGAAACCCTGGTAGCGCAGCAGATTGGCGAGATTCTCCGAGACCGAGGCGAGGCCGCCCCTCATCCGCTCGAGCAAAGCGGGGTCGTCGGGTTCCGGCGGCAGGTTCATGGTGAAATCGACGGGGCCGTGCCGGCGCTCCGGTGCCGCCCTCGGCTGCGTGACGCGGAGCGCCGGTTCGGCGACGAAGGTCCCCTGGCCCACCCGCGCTTCAACGAGCCCCCGGCGCTGCGCCTCCACATAGCCGCGCGCTACGGTGGTGAAGTTCAGGTCCAGCCGCTCGGCGAGGACGCGCTGGGGCGGGAGACGCTCGGCGATGGCGAGACGCCCGGTCCGGATATCGTCGGCGATGGCCTCGACGATGGCGAGGTAATGCGGCTTGCCCCAGCGGCGGAGGTCCGGCGTCCATCCCTCCGGCGAGACGAGGAGAGGCAAGGTCGGCCGGGCGGACTTGCCCGATCGCTGGCTGTTGGTCATCGCGAAACCGATCAATATCCATTCAATCCGGTATTGTATGGAAAGCAACCGCCATGCCGCGATATACCGTAAGGTTCTGGATCTGAATTTCCGGTCAATGCATTCAAATAGATCGTGAGTATAGTGTCCATTGTGTCGAGTATGTATGCATCTAATGCTCGCTTTTTAAGCGATCGGCACGCTGGTCAGAGCCTTCGCATTCGACTGACATTGACCGCATGATTGACTGTATCCGTCAGCGCGGATTTGGCTGGATCGAACTCCACCGGCTGCTGGCATGCGGTTTGCCATCTCCTCATCAGCCGTCGCTGCTCGTGATCGCGGCGGATATCGAGATGACGGGGAGTATTTGCGATGCCAGCCGTGACCGCCGAGCACCATAAGAAGGGCGATTACTTCGTCGATTACGAAGAAAAGGTCTTCGAGGACGTGAAGGCCGAGCCGGGCCAGAAGGCGCTCGTCACCTTTCACACCGTGGCTTTCGAGGGCTCCATCGGCTTCGTGAACCTGCTCCAGGCGACGCGGTTGCTGCGCAAGGGCTTCGAGACCTCCGTCCTGCTCTACGGGCCGGGCGTGACGCTCGGCGTCCAGCGCGGCTTTCCCACGCTCGGCGACGAGGCCTTTCCCGGCCACATGAACATGAACAACCAGATCGTGAAGTTCCTCTCCGAGGGCGGCAAGGTCTATGCCTGCCGGTTCGCGCTGCAGGCGCTCTACGGCCATGGCGAACCCTCGCTGATCGAGGGCATCCGCCCGATCGCCCCCACCGACGTCCTCGACCTCGTGCTGCTGCACAAGCGCGACAACGCCGTGGTCATCGACACCTGGACGGTCTGAGGCCGGACGACCCTCCCCCTCTGTGGTGGAGGCGGGAGAGGGGCGACCTCTCCGGAGATGGCGCTCCCCTCTCCCGACCCACTTCGTGGGCCACCCTCTCCCGCAGAGGGGAGAGGGAATGCTCGCGGACCATGGCGAACAGGGAACAGGCCGATGTCCGAGTCACGCATCGTGCGCGCCGCCGCCGTCCAGGTTTCCCCGGATCTGGAGCGGCCGGGCGGGACGCTGGAGAAAGTGCTCGCCGCGACAGACGAAGCGGCGGGGAAGGGCGCGCGGTTCATCGTGTTCCCCGAGACCTTCGTGCCGTACTACCCGTACTTTTCCTTCATCGCCCCGCCGGCGGCGCAGGGGCCCGAACATTTGCGCCTCTACGAGGGCGCGGTGACCGTGCCGGGGCCGGTGACGCAGGCGGTCTCGGCCGCCGCGCGCCGGCATGGCGCGGTGATCGTGCTCGGCATCAACGAGCGCGACCACGGCTCGCTCTACAACGCGCAGCTCATCTTCGACGCCGATGGGACGCTGCTGCTCAAGCGCCGCAAGATCACGCCGACCTACCACGAGCGCATGATCTGGGGTCAGGGGGACGGTGCCGGCCTCACCGTGGTCGAGACGGCGGTGGGCCGGGTCGGGGCGCTCGCCTGCTGGGAGCATTACAACCCGCTCGCCCGCTACGCCCTGATGGCGCAGCATCAGGAGATCCACGCGGCCCAGTTCCCGGGCTCCATGGTCGGGCAAATCTTCGCCGACCAGATGGAGGTGACGATCCGGCACCACGCCCTCGAGGCCGCCGCCTTTGTCGTCAACGCCACCGGCTGGCTCACCGAGACACAGATCGCCAAGATCTCTCCCGACGAGCGGATGCGCGGGGCCCTGCGCGGCGGCAATTGCACCGCCATCGTCTCGCCTGAAGGCAAGCACCTCGTTCCGCCGATGACGGAGGGCGAGGGCATCCTCGTCGCCGACATGGACATGGCGCTGGTCACCAAGCGCAAGCGGATGATGGATTCGGTCGGCCATTACGCCCGCCCCGAACTCCTCAGCCTCAACCATGACGCACGTCCCGCCCGCACGGTGGTGACCACGCCCGCATTGGACATCCCGCATCCCCGGAGCACCGACCATGAGCGACTCTCCGCTGCTGACCTCCCCGGCCGCTTCCTCGCCGGTGCCGTCCCCGGTCTACCAGGGGATGCCGACGGAGCGCCTGATCAACGCGCTCCAATCCTACGGAGTCAGGTTGGCTGACACTCGCGCCGGGGTCGCCAGCCGCCGGGGCGGGGCCGGTCCCTCCGACCACAAGGCGATGACCATCGCCGGCCGCACCGTGATGGTGCCGGTCCATACCGCGGGCGCCTTCGACTCGCCCTACCTCGTGCGCCGGCCGGATGCCGACGGGTCGAGCCTCATCGAGCATGACGGCATCGTGATCGGGCGGGTGACGTTTCCGGGCAAGCCCCGGTTCTACGGGCTCCAGACCCTCGACGGGGTGCCCTATTCGAAGATCGCCGTGCTGCACGGGCGCGACGTGCTCGCCACCACGGTGCTGCAGACCTGCATCCGCTACCAGAGCCGCACCAAGACCTGCCAGTTCTGCTCCATCGGACAGTCGCTCGCGGCCGGGCGAACCGTCGCCCACAAGACGCCGCAGCAACTCGCGGAGGTCGCCCGCGCCGCCGTGCTCCTCGACGGCGTCAAGCACATGGTGATGACGACGGGCACGCCCAACGCCACCGACCGTGGGGCGGCCGTGCTCTGCGAGAGCGCCTTCGCGGTGAAAGCGGCGGTGGATCTTCCGATCCAGGCCCAATGCGAGCCTCCCGATGACGACCGCTGGTTCGCCCGGCTGAAGGCGTCGGGCGTCGATGCGCTCGGCCTGCATATCGAGGCGGTAACCCCGGAGGTCCGGGCGCGAATCATGCCCGGCAAGGCGAGCGTGCCGCTGGACCGCTATTTCGACGCTTTCGCCGCCGCCGTTCCGGTCTTCGGCAAGGGCCAAGTCTCGACCTATATCCTCGCCGGGCTCGGAGACACGACGGAAGCGATCCTCGCCATGGCCGAGCGCCTGATCGGCATGGGAGTCTACCCGTTCGTGGTGCCGTTCGTGCCGATTTCCGGCACGCCGCTGGAGGACCATCCCGCCCCCTCGCCGGATTTCATGCATTCCGTGCTCCAGCCGCTCGCAGCGATGCTGGCAGGGGCGGGTTTGCGCTCCACCGACATCAAGGCCGGGTGCGGACGCTGCGGCGCCTGTTCGGCCCTCTCCACTTACGAGCGGTAAGCTGGACGATGTTCGAGCCCGTCCCCGCCTACCGGTCGAGCCATTTCCGGATCAAGTTCGCCACCGCGCCCTGGGAGCGGGACGGGACGGCCGCCCTGCGTCGCCAGGTCTTCTGCATCGAGCAGGGGATCTTCGAGGGCGACGACCGCGATGCAATCGACGCGGCGGCGGTCCCGATCTGCGCCCTCTCGACCCTGGGCGGCGCTCCGGACGCCGTCGTCGGCACCGTGCGCATCCACGAGACGACCGACAATCCCGGTGAATGGTGGGGCTCGCGCCTCGCCGTGGCGCGGGATCACCGCCGGATCGGTGCCCTCGGCGCCGGCCTGATCCACGTGGCGGTGGCCTCCGCCCATGCGCGCGGATGCACGCGCTTTCTCGCCCATGTGCAGAGTGCCAACGCGATCCTGTTCCAGGCTCTACACTGGACGAGTCTCGCCGAGATCGAACTTCATGGGCGGCCGCATCACCTGATGCAGGCCGATCTCGCCCATTACCCAGCCATGGCGGACCCGGAGCACGGCCTCGTCACGCTCCTGAAACAGGCGGCGTGAGCGTGGGCCAGATACAGTCCCTTGCCGAGATCGCGCGACATCTCCGAGACGGGCGCGGCCTCGCCCATAAACGCGACATCGACGCGGTGATCGGGCGGCTCGGCCTGGGCGACCGTGCGCTCGCCGTGCCCCTGGGCGACGATTGCGCCGCGATTCCCGATGGCGACGGCTACCTCCTCCTCGCCATCGAAGGGTTCATGGATGGGTTCGTCGCCGACGATCCGTATTTCGCCGGCTTCTGCGGGGTGATGGTCAATGTCAGCGACATCGCGGCCATGGGCGGACGCCCGATCGCCGTGGTCGACGCCCTGTGGAGCCGCGACCAAGCCCATGCCGACCCCATGCTCAGGGGCTTGCGAGCGGGGGCGGAGACCTTCGGCGTGCCCATCGTCGGCGGCCACAGCAACACGCGCAACGCGGGCGAGCATCTCGCCGTGGCCATCCTGGGCCGTGCGAAGACATTGCTCACCAGCTTCGACGCCCGGCCCGGCGACAGCCTCGTGGCGGCGATCGACCTGCGCGGCGCCTTTCGCGGTCCGCACCCCTATTGGGACGCGGCCAGTGCCGCGCCGGCCCTTCGCCTGCGCGGCGATATCGAACTGTTGAGCGGCATCGCCGAGGACGGGCTCGCCAAGGCGGCCAAGGACATCAGCATGGCCGGCCTCGTCGGTACGGCGCTGATGCTGCTCGAATGCTCCCGCGTCGGCGCG
Source organism: Methylobacterium sp. SD274 (assembly GCF_017355285.1). NCBI lineage: Bacteria > Pseudomonadati > Pseudomonadota > Alphaproteobacteria > Hyphomicrobiales > Methylobacteriaceae > Methylobacterium > Methylobacterium sp. SD274. Next base: position 51,093 of record NZ_JADIJP010000024.1, read on the forward strand.
TCGATCCGGCTGGACCGCATCCCGCGTCCTGAGGGGATCGACCTCGTTCGCTGGCTCACCGCTTTCCCGAGCTTCGGCTACCTCCTCAGCGTCCCGCCCGGGAATGTCGACGCGGTGCTGGGGCGCTTTACGCAGCGGGGGATCGCGGCCGCCGCCATCGGCGGCATCGATGCGAGCCGTGTCGCCACCCTCGCCGACGGTGAGGACGAGGCCGTCATCTGGGATTTCGCGGCCGGTCCCCTCATCGGCTGCGGGCAAGGGGAGTGACGCGAATGGGTGAGCCGCTTCGCATCGCCATCCTGGCGCATTCCACCAATCCGCGCGGCGGGGTGGTCCATGCCCTGGCCCTCGGCGAGGCGCTCGTCGCCCTCGGCCACGAGGCCGTGGTCCATGCGCCGGACCCTTCGGGCAGCGGCTTCTTCCGCCGGGCCGCCTGCCCGGTGACCTCGGTCGCCGCGCGGCCGGTCTCGGGCTCCACGGTGGAGCTCGTGCGCATCCGCATCGAGGATTACCTGCGCCATTTCGCATCGCCGGCGGCCTGCGACTACGATGTCTTCCATGCGCAGGACGCCATCAGCGGCAATGCGCTTGCCACCCTTGCGCGCCGCCGGCTGATTCCGGGCTTCGTGCGGACGGTGCATCATGTCGATCTCTTCTCCGACCCCCAGCTCGCCTATTGGCATGACCGGGCGATCTTCGACGCCACTGCCCTCCTGTGTGTGAGCAGCCTCTGGCAGGGCGCACTGACGCGGGATTACGGTCTCGACGCGCTCAATGTCGGCAACGGTGTCGATACCGGCGCCTTCGGCCCCGCGCCGGGGGAGGGGGATGCGGCGCTCCGTGCGCACTGGGGCCTCGGTGACGGTCCCGTGCTCCTCAGCGTCGGTGGGTTCGAGGAGCGCAAGAACACCCTCGCCATCATCGAGGCCTTCGCGCGTTTGAGGGGTGAGCGACCGGACGCGCAGCTTCTCGTCGTCGGCGGTGCCTCGCTCCTCGACCATTCCGGCTACCAGGCCCGGTGCCGGGCCGCGCTCGACCGGAACGGCCTCACCCTCGGCCCCGGCCGGGCGGTGGTGGAGACGGGACCGGTGCCTCAGGCGGCGATGCCGGCCTTCTATCGCCTGGCCGATGCACTGGTCTTCCCCTCGCTGAGGGAAGGCTTCGGCCTCTGCGTGCTGGAGGCGATGGCGAGCGGAACGCCCACCCTCGTGTCCGAACGGCCACCCTTCACGGAATATCTGACGACCGGAGACACCGTGTTCGTCGATCCCGAGGACGAGGGAGCGATCCTCGACGGCCTGCGCGCTGTCCTCGAACCGTCCCTCCGCGGCCGGTTGGCGAGAGCAGGGATCGCTGTCGCCGAGGCCCATTCCTGGCGCGCCTGCGCCGAGAAGCACGAGTCCGCCTACGCGGCGCTCGCCGCCCGCAAGCAGGAGATGTCGGATGCCTGAGATGCATTTCCACGTGCGCTGGCCGGATGGCCGGCGCGAGGCCTGCTACTCGCCCTCCCTCGTCATCAAGGAGCATTTCGGAGTCGGCGAGACCTACGCCCTCGACGAGTTCGTCGCCCGCAGTCGGACGGCGCTGACCATCGCCAGCCAGCGGGTGGAGGCGCGCTACGGGTTTCCCTGCAGCCTCGCCCTCGGGCAGCTCGCGCGGATCGAGGCCGGTGCCAAGGCGCTCGCCGCGTTGCCCGATGCCCGCGTGCGGGTCGAGGCCTTCGAGGAATAGCGGACCGAGCCTGAAGGACGCCCCATGGACCAGATCCTGACGCCCCCCTCGCACCATTCCGTCATCGTCGTCGGCGGTGGTCAAGCCGGATTGTCGATGAGCTATCAGCTCCAGCAGCACGGCATCGACCACATCGTGTTCGAGAAGAACACCATCGCGCATGCCTGGAAGACGCAGCGCTGGGACAGTTTCTGCCTCGTCACGCCGAACTGGCAATGCCAGCTGCCGGGCTTCCCCTATCCGGGTGCCGAGCCGCATGGATTCATGCCGAAGGACGAGATTGTCGGCTACATCGAGGCCTATGCCCGGGCGATCGAAGCCCCCGTGGCAGAGGGGGGGACCGTCACGTCGATCCGCCGCCGCGCGGGCGGCGGGTTCGCCGTGGCCACGAGCGGCGGCGATCACACGGCCGACCAGGTGGTGATGGCGATCAGCGGCTATCACGTGCCGTCGATCCCGGCCTTCTCCGCGCGGCTGCCCGCCGGATTGCGGCAGATCCACTCCTCGACCTATCGCAATCCGTGTCAGATGCCGGATGGTGCGGTGCTGGTGGTGGGCTCCGGCCAGTCCGGCTGCCAGATTGCGGAAGATCTTCATCTGACGGGCCGCAAGGTCCATCTCGTGGTCGGCAGTGCGCCGCGCTGCCCGCGCGTCTATCGTGGGCGCGACGCCGTCGATTGGCTCGCCGATATGGGCCAGTACGACCTCCCCGTGGAGAACCACCCGCTTAAGGAGGATGTGCGGCGCAAGGCCAACCACTACCTCACCGGCCGCGACGGCGGCCGGGACATCGACCTGCGCCGTTTCGCCCTGGAAGGCATGAGCCTCCACGGCCGTCTCGACGCCATAGACGGGCCGGTGCTGCGCTTCGCCGATGATTTGGGCCGAAACCTCGACAACGCGGATGCGGTCTATACCGGCATCCAGGGCGCCATCGACAGGCACATCGCCGCCAAGGGGATCGCCGCTCCCGAACAGGCGCATTACACTCCGCTCTGGGTGCCGGGACCTCACGCGCCGAGCCTCGATGCCGAGGCGGCCGGCATCGGCAGCGTGATCTGGGCGACGGGCTTCCGCGCCGATTACAGCTTCATCGACGCCCCCGCCTTCGACGGGCGCGGCTTGCCGATTCACACGCGCGGCGTGACCCCGGTGGACGGGCTCTACTTCGTCGGCCTGCCCTGGCTCCACACCTGGGGCTCCGGCCGCTTCTCCGGCATCGCGCGGGATACGGAGTATTTGGCGGAGCGGGTGGTGGAGAGGGGGGCGAAACGCTCTGTCGGGGAGCCCCTTTCGATCGCGAGTTGAGGCAACAAAAACCGCCTCCGTCGAGTCACCCGGACCATTGCGTACGGTCCGGGTGACTCAGCATCTACTTTCAGTTCGACTGTTGGATCACCCGATGATCTTGTCGATGGTGATCGGCAGGTCACGGATGCGCTTGCCGGTGGCGTGGTAGACCGCGTTGGCGATGGCCGCCGCCGTGCCGACGATGCCGATTTCGCCGAGGCCCTTCACGCCCATCGGGTTGGCCTTGTCCTCTTCCTCCACGAAGATCACGTCGATGTCGTGGATGTCGGCATTCACCGGCACGTGATACTCGCCGAGGTTGTGGTTCATGAACCGGCCGACCGCGTGGTCGAGCATCGATTCTTCCTCCAGGGCCGAACCGATCCCCATCACCACGCCACCGAGGATTTGGCTGCGCGCGGTCTTTGGATTGATGATCTTGCCCGCCGCGATGGCGGATACGATCCGCGTGAGCCGGACCTGGCCGAGTTCCTCGTCGATCTTCACCTCGGCGAAGATGGCCGAATGCGTGTAGGAGGCGAACTCCTTCGCGTGCCCGGCATCGGGCCCCGCGCTCTCCGTGGCCTCGACCTTGTCGACGCCCGCGGCGGCCATGGCCTCCACCAGCGAGACGCTGCGCGACGGGTCACCCGCCACTTCGATCCGCCCGCCGATGAAGACGACGCGTTCGAGATCGACATTGGCCAGCGGTGAATCGTCCATGGCGCGGGCCATGGCGAAGACATCCGCCGCGATCTTGCGGCAGGCCTTCATCACCGCCGTGCCGGACGAGGCCGCTGTCCACGAGCCGCCCGCGACGGGGGCTTCCGCCAGATCCGTGTCGCCGAGCTTCGTCGTCACGTCCTCCATGGGCAGGCCAAGGGCATCGGCGGCGATCTGGGTGAGGATCGTGTAGGTGCCGGTGCCGATATCCCCGGTGGAATTGCCGACCACGAGCTTGCCATCGGCGGTGAGCGTGGCCTGCGCCGAGGATTTCTGCATCAGGGCTTCCCACACGCCCGTGGCCATGCCCCAGCCGACGAGTTCCTTGCCGTCGCGCATGGAGCGCGGCTCGGGATTGCGCTCCGACCAGCCAAACCGCTCGGCGCCCTGCTCGTAGCAGGCGCGCAGGGATTTCGAACCGAAGGGCTTGCCCTCGGTCGGGTCCCTATCGGTGTAGTTCTTCAGGCGCAGGGCGATCGGGTCCTGCTTAGTCGCGTAGGCGAGTTCGTCCATGGCGATTTCGAGGGCGAAGACCCCGGTCACCGCCCCCGGCGCGCGCATGTCGGACGGCGTGAACGTGTCGATCTGCGTCAGTCTGTAGTCGAGGGCGACGTTCTCGCAGCCGCCGTAGAGGATCGCCGACCAGTTGACGACGACCTCCTGGTAATCCTCGAACCGCGAGGTGCCGGACAAGGCTTCGTGACGGAGCGAGAGCAGCTTGCCTCCTTCGTCGGAGCCCAGCGAGATCGTCTGGCGCACGTCGGGGCGATAGCTCATCGTGAACATCTGGTCGCGGGTCAGCACCACGCGCACCGAGCGCTCCAGTTCGCGCGCGGCCATCACCGCGAGGAAGAGCTGGTATTGCGGGCGCAGGCCGAGGCCGAAGCCACCCCCGAGATACGGGTTGAGCACCCGCACCTTGTCCTTGTCCATGCCGAACACGCCGGCGATGTAGCCCTGGCTGTTCGAGACGCCCTGGATCTTGTCGTAGACGGTGATCCGGCCATCGCCCTCCCACACAACGGTGGACGCGTGCGGCTCCATCGGGTTGTGATGCTCGACGGCGAGCGTGTAGTCGTTTCGCAGCCGCACCGGCGCAGAGGCGAAAGCGCCCTCGGCATCGCCCCAGGGCTCCGGCGGCGGCTTGATCCCCGCGCGCTTCATCGGCGGTACGTAGCCGAACTCGCGCTGGCGCTCGACATCGGTGAGGGGCTCCTCGACCTCGTAGGCGACCTTGATCAGTGACGCGGCATAGCGGGCAGTGTCGAAATCCTCTGCGACGACCAGCGCGACGGGCTGGCCGCTGTAGAGGATCTTGTCATCGTAGAGGGCGCGGAACGGCGACCCGGGGGGCGCCACGGCGTCCTGATAATTGTAGTCGAGCCACGCCGTGCGTGGCCGGTTCTCGTGCGTGAAGACTTTGACCACACCGGGGACGGCTTCCGCCGCCGCTGTGTCGATGGCGGTGATGCGGCCCTTGGCGATGCCGCCGGAGACGACGTAGCCATGGGCGAGGTCGGCCGCGGTGAATTCGCCCGCGTATTTCGCGAGGCCAGTGACCTTGGCAGGGCCGTCGACGCGACTGCGCGCGGTGCCGACGAAGCTGTCCGTGCCGGTGGAGGAAATGCTGTTTGCCATGTCTGGACGGGTCCTCAGGCGATTCGCTTGTCGGATTGCGACTGCGGCGTGCCGGCCGCGGCCTGGCTCAGGCCGCGGATGATGGCGCGCCGGGCGAGTTCGACTTTGAAGCCGTTCTCGGATTGCGGCTGAGCCTGACGGATGACGATGTCGGCGGCAGCCTCGAACGTCTCGCGGGTAGCGGGCTTGCCCTTCAGCGAGCTTTCCGCTTCCGCATTGCGCCAGGGCTTGTGCGCGACGCCGCCGAGGGCGAAGCGCGCCTCAGTGATCGTGTCGCCATCGCGCTTCATCACGGCGGCCACCGAGACCAGGGCGAAGGCGTAGGAGAGCCTGTCGCGCAGCTTCAGGTAGGTATGGTGGGCGCCGAAATCCTCGTCCGGCAGATCGACGGACAGCACGATCTCATCGGCCGCGAGGGTGGTGTCCCGCTGCGGCTCGTCCCCCGGCAGGCGGTGGAACTCGCCGAAGGGAATGGTGCGCTCACCCGCCGGCCCGGTGACCCGTACCGTCGCGTTGAGCGCCGCCAGGGCCACGCACATGTCGGATGGGTGGGTGGCGATGCACTTGTCGCTCGTACCGAAGATGGCGTGGATGCGGTTGACCCCGCCGATCGCCTGGCAGCCGGTGCCGGGATCGCGTTTGTTGCAGGGCATCGCGTCGTCATAGAAGTAATAGCAGCGGGTGCGCTGGAGCAGGTTGCCGCCGGTGGTGGCGGCATTGCGCAACTGGCCCGAGGCACCGGCCAGGATCGCGCTCGACAGGAGCGGGTAGCGGCTCTTGATCCGTTCGTCATAGGCCACGGTCGCGTTGGTCACCAGGGCGCCGATGCCGAGACCGCCATCGCGCTCCTCGATGGCCTCCAAGGGCAGGCGGGTGATGTCGACGAGGCGCTCCGGCCGCTCGACATTGTATTTCATCAGGTCGACGAGGTTGGTGCCGCCGGCGATGAAGCGGGCATTGGCGGCCGAGCCGATGGCCCTCACCGCCTCCTCGACCGTGGTCGGGCGGACGTAGTCGAAGCGGTTCATCGGGCGGCTCCCGCGTGCATCACGTCTTCGATGGCGTCGACGATGTTGGTGTAGGCGCCGCAGCGGCAGATGTTGCCGCTCATCGCCTCGCGGATTTCTTCGCGGGACCTGGCGTGACCTTCCGCAATCATGCCGGCGGCCGAGCAGAGCTGGCCGGGGGTGCAGTATCCGCACTGGAACGCGTCGCGCTCCACGAAGGCGGCCTGGAGCGGATGCATCGCGCCGTCCTGGCCGGCATGTCTGGCCAGCCCCTCGACGGTGACGATCTCGGCGCCGTCCTTCATCACGGCAAGTGCGAGACAGGAATTGATCCGCGTGCCGTTCACCAGCACGGTGCAGGCGCCGCACTGGCCGTGGTCGCAGCCCTTTTTGGTGCCGGTGAGGTCGAGCTCCTCGCGCAGCAGATCGAGGAGTGTGGTCCAAGGAGCCACCTGAAGCTCACGGACCTCGCCGTTGATGGTCAGGCTGATGCCGATGGCGGCTGGCACCCCGGGTGATCCGCTGTCGATGAGCATGGGCATGTCCTGAGCGATCGGGACCGGTGAGATGCCGGCCGGGTTTCTCGAATGGCGATGCGGCCACGGGGGGAAGATCTTCCGCGCCCCACGCCCGCCCACTCAATAACCGTTCCAAATTGAGCCTGTTCCCCGGTGGGGTGTTTCCGCTGGCGAGAAGGATGTCGGGCGCCACCGGACTGGTTCGAGGCGCCGCCGCCGGATGAGCACCGATTCGCCGGATCTGATAGTTCGAACGGGCGTGCAGGCTCAGCTGCGCCGTCGGCTCAGCGATGCAGATGCCGTCGTCGATACTCCGCAGGCGTTGTCCCGACGCGCCGCATGAAGGCCCGCCGGAGGGTGTCGGCGTCGAGGAACCCGCAGGCGCTCGCGACCTGCTTGAGAACGATGTCGTCCGTTTCCAGAAGACGCCGGACAGCCTCGATCCGGACGTTCTCCACGTAGGCGGCGGGTGTCAGTCCCGTCTCGGTCCGGAACAGGCGCGCGAAATGGCGCGGACTCATCCCCGCGCGCGCCGCGAGCTTCTCGACCGCGTGATCCTGCGCGGGATGCGCAGCCACCCAGCGCTGCACCTCCTGCAAGGCCGATCGGCCAGCCGGTGCACTGAGCCCGCGTCGGCTGAACTGCATCTGCCCGCCGCCGCGTCGAAAAAACATCACGAGTTGGCTGGCGACCCGGCGCGCGATCTCCGCGCCAAGATCTTCTTCGACGAGCGCCAGCGCGAGGTCCAGTCCCGCGGTGACCCCGGCCGCCGTCCTTAGCGGACCATCGAAGAGGCAGATCGCATCGGGCTCGACCGACGCCTCGGGGTAGCGCGCCGCCAGCACTTCCGCCACGGCCCAATGCGTCGTCACTCTCCGACGGTCCAGCAGGCCGGCCTGACCCAGCAGGAACGCCCCGCTGCAGACTGAACCGTAGCGCCGGCACCGCGTCGCGACTTTCGCGAGCCAGTCCAAGAGGCCGCCGTCGACGCCCGTCTCGTGCATGCGAGGCGCTCCCGCGACCAGCAAGGTGTCGAAGCGAGCCGGGTCGGTGCCGGGAGCGACGAGATCCGCCACGAGACGCCGTCCCGACGACGTCAGAATCGTATCTGCGGCCGTTCCGACGATGGCGAGATCGTAGACATCCTCGCCGCTTTGGACGTTCGCCTCGGCAAAGACGTCGAGCGGGCCGGCCACGTCGAGCAATTGGACCCCGGGAAGGGCGAGGATGGCGACGAGTCGGGGCACCATTGGGGCTCCGTGGCTGGGGATGCATGAAAGATGGCAGGAAATGCCGCTACACGATGATTGATGCCATCAAGGATGTCTCGTAGCTCGTTGGGAGGCTCAGCACAAAGGAAACCCGCTCATGAGCATTCCCACCTTGGCCACCATTCCGGACAGCAAATTGGCCCGTGCCGTCACTGAGTTCGTCCGGGACACGGAAACCGAACTCCTCTTCAATCATTCGAGCCGGGTCTACCAATTCGGCGCCTTGGCAGGCATCCGCCGCGATCTGAGCTTCGACCGCGAACTTCTCTACGCGGGAGCGATGTTCCACGACGTTGGCCTGATGCCGGACCACAGCAGCGCGGAGGAGCGCTTCGAGGTCGATGGCGCCAATGCAGCGCGCGACTTCCTGGCAGCGCACGGAGTACCGGAGGCGGATGTCTATACGGTCTGGACCGCCATCGCGCTGCATACGACGCCGGGCATCCCGGTCCACATGCATCCGGTGGTGTCACTCGTCACGGCCGGCGTCGAGATGGATGTGCTCGGTCTGACCTACGGAGAGTATTCAGACGCTGAGCGTGAGGCGGTTGTGTCGGCTTTCCCTCGGACGCCCGACTTCAAAGAGGATATCATCCAGGCCTTCTACGACGGCATCCGACACAAGCCGGGTACGACGTTCGGCAACGTCAAGGCGGACGTCATCGCCGACAAGGAACCGAGCTTCCGCAAGGGCAACTTCTGCAGTCTCATCCGCGGATCGCGCTGGCCGACGGGCGCCCATGGGGCGGAATGCGGATGCGTTCCCCGCGCCTGAACCACCTCAGGACGCCATGGAATCACGGGTCCGGCGCCTTCGCCCGGCAGGACCCTCGCCGGCCAACACGCCCTCACCTGGATCTCAGACGTCGACGAGGAAGCTCGCATCGGTGAGGGCGGAGGCGAGCACGTCGTGGACGATGATGCGGTGGGTCGGGTCGGGATCGCCCACGAAGGTGACCAGCGCACTGGCGTTGCCGTGCACGGCGGTAACCCGGATGTCGGCGTGGTCGGCGACGAAGCCCGAGACGTCGATGCGGTCGGAGCCGACGTCGAAGCGATAGAGGTTGTCCCGGCCGGAATCCGCCGGGAAGTGGAACGTGTCCGCCCCGTCGCCGCCGAACAGCTTGTCCGACCCCGTGCCGCCCTCGATCGTCCCGCCGCCGGAGCCTGCGACGATGCGGTCGTTGCCGGCCCCGCCCGCGAGGATATCGGTTCCTTTACCACCGGTGATGCGGTCGTCGCCCCGGCCGCCGGTGATGTCCGCCGAATGCCCCGATGTGCTCTGCGAGGCGACGACGATGCCGCTCCCGACGCTGGACAGGTCGAGGCTCGTGTCTTTGCGGACGTAGAGCCTGTCGATGGCCATCAGGCTCTCGTCCGTGAGCACGACCTCGCCGCCGCCCTGGACGAACAGGACGTCGATGCCGCCGCCGCCGTCGATGCCGCCGCCGCCGTCGATGCGCGCCGGGCTCGACGAGATGACGAGGCGGTCGCTGCCGCCACCCCCGTCGAGGGTGTCGGCCCCACCGTTGCCGATGAGCCGGTTGTCGCTCCCGTCCCCGATGAGGATGTCGGCGAAGGCCGAGCCCGTGAGGTTCTCGACGTTGCGCAGGGTGCCGAAGGCGGCCCCGTCCATCGTGATGATGCCGGCATTCGCCCCGTCGAGGGTCGCGGTCACGCCTTGGCCGAGCCGTTCGAACGAGACCGTGTCGGTGCCGGTGTCGCCATCGATCGCCCGATCGGCATCCTGCACGAGGAAGATGTTCTCGCCCGCATTCCCCGTGGCCGAGCCTCTCACGCCGACCGTGTAGGTACTGCTCGCCGTTTGCCCGGAAGCATCGCGGACCGTGAAGGTGAAGATATCGTCCTGCTTCTCGCCCACCGCCAGCCCGCCCTCCTTGTCGGCGTCGTATTGGAAGCGGCCGTTGGCCTGGACGGTGAGTGTGCCGTACTCGCCCTCGATGCGGGTCGTGCCCAAGGCGGCCACGTCCGTCTCGATTCCGCCATGCGCGATGCGGGAGAGGGTGAGGCTGTCCCCGTCCGGGTCGGAGAACAGGAAATTGCTTTCGCCGCCGAGGCTGCGCTGGTTGCGGCTGCTCACCGAAGGCGTGGCGACGGGGGCGTCGTTGACGGCCGCGATCGTGACCGTGCTGGTGCCGCTGGCGGAGGCGGCGCCGGTATAGGTCCAGTCGATCTGCACCGAGGGGGGTGGCCGGTCCGAGGTGTTGGCGTAGGTGATCGAGGGGAGGACCATGTCGACGAGGGCCGAGGTGGCGAGCCCCGTGCCCGCGAAGGCGATGGTCAGCTGGCCTCCGGCCTGCGTGAGCGTGGCGAAGGCGTTGCCGCCGCTGTCCAGCAACGCATCGTCGGTGACGGAGAAGCCGCCCGTGGCGGCGAATGCGAAGAGATCCTGCGCATTTGCCCCATCGGTCCGGGCGAGTATGAGGCTGGCGCCAGCATAGTCGCCGAGGCCGCCGTTGAGAACATCCTTGTCCTCGTCGGTGAGATCGACGTCGGCATCCAGCACGACGGCCGGGCCGCCTTCGGCATAGGCGACGATACCGTTCAGCGTTCCGTGTCCGTCGAAACTGGTGTCGAGGGAGCCGTCGGCATTGTAGCGCACCAGCGCGAAGTCGGTGTTCGAGCCGTCGGAAGTGTATCCCGCAACGAGGATGCGGCCGTCCGCCTGCACGGTGGCGCTATAGGCAAGGTCGGATGAGGTGCCGACCGGCGTGGTGACGATACCGTCGCCGCCGCCGAAGCCGGCATCGAGGGAGCCGTCGGCGTTGTAGCGCACCAGCGCGAAGTCGTCGTTCGAGCCGTTGGAACTGTATCCCGCGACGAGGATGCGGCCGTCCGCCTTCACAAGGACGCTATAGCCAAAGTCGGAGGATGGGCCGATCGGCGTGGTGACGATGCCGTCGCCGCCGCCGAAGCTGGTATCGAGGGAGCCGTCGGCATTGTAGCGCACCAGCGCGAAGTCGATGTTCGAGCCGTTGGAACTGTATCCCGCGACGAGGATGCGACCGTCCGCCTGCACGGTGACACTATAGCCGACGTCAGAGGAAGGGCCGATCGGCGTGGTGACGATGCCGTCGCCGCCGCCGAAGCCGGTGTCGAGGGAACCGTCGGCATTGTAGCGCACCAGCGCGAAGTCGGTGTTCGAGCCGTTGGAAGTGTATCCTGCGACGAGGATGCGGCTGTCCGCCTGTACGGTGACACTATAGCCGACGTCGGAGGAGGTGCCGATCGGCGTGGTGACGATGCCGTCGCCGCCGCCGAAGCTGGTGTCCAGGGAGCCGTCGACATTGTAGCGCACCAGCGCGAAGTCGTTGCTCGGGCCGTCGAGACTGTATCCCGCAACGAGAATGTGGCCGTCCGCCTGCACCGTGACGCTTCGGCCATAGTCGGAGGAGGTGCCGACCGGCGTGGTGACGATGCCGTCGCCGCCGCCGAAGTCGGCATCGAGGGAGCCGTCGGCATTGTAGCGCACCAGCGCGAAGTCGTTGTTCGAGCCGTTGGAACTGTATCCCGCGACGAGGATGCGACCGTCCGCCTGCACGGTGACGCTTCGGCCATAGTCGTAGGAAGGGCCAATCGGCGTGGTGACGATGCCGTCGCCGCCGCCGAAGCCGGCATCGAGGGAGCCGTCGGCGTTGTAGCGCACCAGCGCGAAGTCGGAGTTCGAGCCGTCGAGACTGTATCCCGCGACGAGGATGCGACCGTCCGCCTGCACCGTAATGCCATCGCCCTCGTCGTGGGATGGGCTGACCGGCGTGGTGACGATCCCGTCGCCGGGTGTGCCGAACGCGGCGCCGAGTAGGGCCGCCTGGGGGTCTTGAGGATTCGAAGAGGCGTCGGCCATGCCGAGAAACTCCTGTGGGGAGACGGTTCGCGGGACCGTGTCGAAATCCCGACTTGTCAGCCGCTTTAAAATATCCCTAATTTATTGTCGAGTATATCAGTCCACAGCGATGGCGATAGGCCAATAAGCCGTTAAATGGCAGCTACAGTTGCCTCCTTTTTAAGGAATTATCTCGCAGATGGCATGGTGATGGGCAGTCTAGTCGATGAGTCCAGCCAAATCCGTCCGGGGGCAGCGCGTATCCATGCCCGGCACCGGTTTGCGTGCGGCCCGACCCTCGGCTAACTCTCCTCCCGGCCGATCCTTGGGCCATCCCCGCTCTCAGGAAGGATGCCGCGATGGCCGCCCTCGACCCGGTTCTCAACGATATCGACCGCGACCTCGACAATGCCCTGGAGCGGCTGTTCGCCTTCCTGCGGATCCCTTCGATCTCCACCGATCCGGCCTATGCCGGGCATTGCCGCGACGCGGCGCAGTGGCTCGAGGGCAATCTGACGGCGCTCGGGTTCGAGACGGCCATCCACGAGACATCACTGCATCCGGTGGTGCTGGCGCATGCGCCGAAACCCGGCAAGCCGCACGTGCTGTTCTACGGCCATTACGACGTGCAGCCGGTGGACCCGCTGAACCTCTGGGCGACACCGCCCTTCGAGCCGCGCATCTCGGTGAACGCCAACGGCGAGAAACAGATCGTGGCGCGCGGCGCCTCGGACGACAAGGGTCAGGTCATGACCTTCGTCGAAGCCTGCCGCGCCTTCATCGCCATGGAGGGCGAGCTACCCTGCGGCGTCACCCTGCTGATCGAGGGCGCCGAGGAGAACGGCTCTCAAGGATTGCCGGAATGGGTCGCGGCCAACCGGGAGAAGCTCGCGGCGGATATTGTCCTCGTCTGTGACACGAGCATGTGGAACCCAACCACGCCGGCCATCACCACGTCGCTGCGGGGCCTCGCCTATTTCGAGGTGAAGGTCACCTGCGCCGACCGTGACCTGCATTCGGGTTTCTTCGGCGGCGCGGCGCGCAACCCGATCCACGTCCTGTCGAAGATCATCGCCGACCTGCACGACGCGGATGGAAGGGTGGCCCTGCCGGGCTTCTACGACGGCGTGCGCGAGACGCCCACCGACATCCTGGAGCAATGGCGCGGGCTCGACTTTACGGCTGACAAGTTCCTCGGCCCCATCGGCCTGTCGGAGCCGGCGGGTGAGCGCGGCCGCATGCTGATCGAGCTGATCCAGTCGCGCCCGGCCTGCGACGTCAACGGCATCATCGGCGGCTATACCGGCGAGGGCACCAAGACGGTCATCGCGGGAGAGGCCAGCGCCAAGGTCTCGTTCCGCCTCGTGGACGACCAGGACCCGGAACAGCTTGCCCGGACCTTCGAGGCCTTCGTTCGCAAAAGAATCCCGTCGGACTGCTCGGTGGAGGTGATCTGCTACAAGGGCAGCCGCGCCATCAGCCTGCCCTTCGACATGCCCGAACTGGACATCGCGAGGGGGGCACTCGCCGAGGAATGGGGCGTTCCCGCCGTCACCATCGGAGCGGGCGGCTCGATCCCCATCGTCGGCGACTTCAAGCGGCTGCTCGATCGCAACACGCTCCTCATCGGCTTCGGCCTGGATGACGACCGCATCCATTCGCCCAACGAGAAGTACGATCTCAGGAGCTTCCACAAGGGCACGCGCTCCTGGGCGCGCATCCTGGCGGCATTCGGGGCGAAGGAAGCGTAGGCGAGAGACTGCCCCATCTACTTCGCGAAGCGGGGCGAGACAGCGCCCCGCTCTCCGCGCGACGTGAGGCGTCAACCTCGTATCTTCGCGTCGATCCAGCCCCAGAGTGCGCGGATCTCCCCGGCGGCCTGTCCCTGGGGGGCGTATTCGGTGACGCCGAGCCCCGCCGCCACGGCGTCCTGGTGGTCGACGCGCTGGACGATCCCCGGTTCGGCCAGGACGCCGAGGCCGCGCAGCTGTGCCGCATAGGCGTCGGTGCGCGCCGAGGGCGGGGGCGGGCATTGATTGAGCACGAGCGCCAGACGGCTCCGCATGCCGAGGCCGACGAGGGCCTGCAAGGTCGGCCGGGCGGCCACGAGGTCGAGCCGCGACGGGCGGACCGGCACCAGGACGAGGTCGGCGGCGCGGAGCGCGGGGGTGGCGCCGGTGGCGGCGCCGGCGGTATCGATCAAGACCAGCGTCGTCCCGTTCTCTGACGTCTGGTCGAGGATGTCGGGCAATTGCCCGATCTCCCAGGCCTGTATGCGGTCGACCGTGATGCCGTTCTGGCGGCGCAGGGCGCCCCATCCCATCAGCGAGCCCTGCGGATCGAGGTCGTAGGCGACGACGCGCTCGCCGGATTCCGCGGCCGCGACGGCGAGCGACGCCGCCAGGGTCGTCTTGCCGGTCCCGCCCTTCTGAACGGCCACGGCAATGACGCGCATCCGCCGGTCTTCGGCGGAGGAGACGGTCGTCACGCCGGGAAGCCGGACGACCTGGGGTGACGATGGGCAAGCATCCGCATTCTCTCCCTCGTTCCGGGGCGACCCGCTCCCACCCGAAGCGGGAAGCGCGGCCGACCGCTTTCTCCGGGTCTCAGAACCGTCCGCGGCGCTGCGCGTCGAGGCTCCAAGGACCGGCGCCTGCGGCGGCGAGGTAGAGGAAGAGGAAGCAGAACAGAATGGACGCGTCGCCGCCATTGAGGGCCGGGAACGGGCTCTTTGGCGCATGGGCGATGAAATAGGCGAAGGCCATCTGGCCGGAGAGGATGAACGCCACCGGCCGCGTGAACAGGCCGAGGATGATCATCGCACCGCCGACGATTTCGAGGATCGCCGCGAACCAGAAGAGCGTGAACAGGGCCGGTGCGCTGCCGCCGCCCATGCGCACGGGGAACCCGAACAGCTTCTGCGTGCCGTGTTCCAGGAACAGCACTCCGGCGACGATGCGCAGGATGCTGAGGAGCCGGGGGGCCCAAATGGCCGAGATCGCGTTGAGGTTCATGCGGGCGACAGTCTCCGACGGGACGGCCGCTTTTACGGCCAAGCCTGCGCAATCAGCACGAAACCGGGGCCTGCGTCGACTCGTCCTGCGCGAAAAAAGGCATCGCGGCCCGATGAGCCGCGATGCCTTTACCAGTTCGCGTCGATGCTGCGCCGGCTACGGCTCCTTGAAGCCGTAATCAGGCACGCCTTCCTCGTTGCCGTAATACTTGTAGGGCAGGAACTTGCCCGAGAGGTTCATCTTCACCCGGTCGCCCTTGTTGTTGGGCTCGCGCTCCATCGTCATGTTGAAGTCGATGGCCGACATGATGCCGTCGCCGAACTCCTCCTGGATCAGCTCCTTCCAGGTGGTGCCGTAGACCATCACCAGCTCATAGAACCGGTAGATCAGCGGGTCGGTGGGCGGCATCTGCGCGATGGACCCGCGATAGGGCGCCTCGTTGAGCATCCGCTCCTCCGATTCCGTGAGGCCGAACAGCTCCGCCGCCTTCTTCGCCTGGGCTTTCGGCAGCTTCATCTGCCCCATGCAGGCGGCGGTGATGAGGATCGGCGAGATTCCACCGATCTCGTCCTGGATATGCTTCCAGGTCCAGCCCTTCTCGCGCTTGATGTCGAGGAGCTTTTCCGTGAGGTCTTCGCGCTTCATGTGAGTTCTCCGATGGATCGAGACACGGGGGTGAGGGGCGGCGCGTGAGTCTGCGAGGCGCGGATCTACGACGCGGCAGGGACAGCAATCGGCTTCGGCTCGTCCGCACCAGGCCGCACCACGGGCGGGTGGCGCTGGTCGTAGCCGGCGGGCATGGCGTCCCGCAGGCTCTTCGAGCGGCTGACGAGGAAGTCCATCAGGTGGTTGCGCAGGGCGTAGTAGCCCGGCGCGTGATGGAGGTTCGCGCGCTCGCGGCGCTTGGGCAGCGGGTTCTCGACGATCTCCGCCACCTTGGCCTCGGGACCGTTGGTCATCAGCACGATGCGGTCGGCGAGGTAGATCGACTCGTCGACATCGTGGGTGATCATGAAGACGGTCTGGCCGGTCTCGATGCAGATGCGGCGCACCTCGTCCTGCAGGGTGCCCCGCGTGAGCGCGTCGAGGGCCGAGAACGGCTCGTCCATGAGCAGGATCTTGGGCTCGATGGCGAGTGCCCTGGCGATGCCGACACGCTGCTTCATGCCGCCTGAAAGTTCTGAAGGGCGCTTATGCTCCGAGCCGGCGAGGCCCACCGTGGCGATGGCCTTGCGGGCACGCTCCTCCACCTCGGCGCGGGACGCCTTGCGCCAGCGCGAGGAGACCGCATAGGCGACGTTGCCGAGCACCGTTCGCCAGGGCAGCAGGGCGTGGCCCTGGAAGATCACGGCCCGGTCGAGGCTGGTCCCCTCGATCGCCTGCCCGTCGACGATGACGACGCCCTCGCTCGGCGCCTCCAGCCCGGCCAGGATGTTGAGCACCGTGGTCTTGCCGCAGCCGGAATGGCCGATCATGCAGACGAACTCGCCCCGCCGCATGGGCAGCCACAGGTCCTCGAACACGGTGTTTGGCTTGCCGCCGGGCGCGGGATAGCGCCGGGCGATCCCCTCGATGGAGATGAATTTTTCGGAGGACGACATGCGGCTGGTCCCGGCGGCGGGGTCGGGAGCGGCACTTGCGAAGCGCCGCGCGAAGGGGATGAGCTTGCTCATGGCGCGGCCTCACTCTGGGAAGGTGACGAGGCGCTGGGCGCGCGCCAGCAACTGGTCGAGGATCATGCCCACGAGGCCGATGACGAGGATCGAGACGATCACATTGGTGATCGAAAGGTTGTTCCACTCGTTCCAGACGAAGTAGCCGATGCCGGTTCCGCCTACGAGCATCTCGGCCGCCACGATGACGAGCCAGGCGATGCCGATGGAGATGCGCATGCCGGTGAGGATGGTGGGCGCGGCCGCCGGCAGGATCACCGTGAAGGCGCGCCGGATCGGCCCGACCTCCAGGGTGCGGGCCACGTTCAGCCATTCCTTGCGCGTTCCGGCAACGCCGAAGGCGGTGTTGATCAGCATCGGCCAGAGCGAGCAGATGAAGATCACGAAGATCGCCGACAGGCTCGAATCCTTGATCGTGTAGAGGGCGAGCGGCATCCAGGCGAGCGGCGAGACCGGCTTCAGGAGCTGGATGAACGGGTCGAGCGCCCGGCCCATCAGCGGCGACATGCCGATGAGGAAGCCGATGGGGATGGCCACCAGCACCGCGAGGCCGTAGCCCAGCGCCACGCGGCCGATGGAATAGGCGAGCTGGATGCCGAGCCCCTTGTCGTTCGGGCCACGGTCGTAGAACGGGTCCCTGAGGTGCTTCCAGGCGGTGGCGGCGACGTCGAGCGGACCCGGCATCGCCGATTTGCCGGTGGTGGCGCTCGCACCCATGAGGGCCGCGTATTCCGGGTCCATCGCCTCGGTCTTGGCGACCCCGCCCACCGCGATCTGCCAGAGCAGCAGGAAGGCGGCGAGGACGGCCAGGGAGACGATGCCGGCGCGGAGCGAGAGGGAGGCCTTCATGGCTCAGCCCGCCCGCTTGATCGCGAAGGAGTTCAGGTATTCCTCGGGTTTCGCCGGATCGAAGACCTTGCCCATCACCGAGAAGGATTTCGACGTGGCGGTCGGCGGGGTGAGGCCGGCCTCCTTCATCAGTCTCGCGGCGTCGGTGGCGAGATAGACCTTCTCGGCCACCGCCTTGTAATCGACATCGCCCTTGATCTGACCCCAGCGCTTCATCTGCGTCATGATCCAGACCGCGAAGGACGACCACGGGAAGGCGTCGAAATCGACGCGGTCCGGCACCTTGCGGACGTTGCCCAGGCCGTCGGCGAAGGTTCCGGTGAGCACCTGCTCCACCACCGTCAACGGCTGGTTGAGGTAGTTGGCCGGCGCGATCTGCGCGGCGATCTCCTTGCGGTTCTCGATCTTCGAGGCATAGGCCGTCGCCTCGATCACCGCGCGGAGCAGGGCGGCGTAGGTGTTCGGGGTCTGGGTGACAAAATCCTGCGAGGCCGCGAAGGCGCAGCACGGGTGCCGGTCCCAGATCTCCTTCGACAGGATGTGGATGAAGCCGACGCCGTCATAGACCGCGCGCTGGTTCACCGGATCGGGTGCAAGGAACCCGTCGATATTGTCGGCCCGCAGGTTGGCGACCATGTCCGGCGGTGGGACGGCGCGGATCTGCACATCGGTATCGGGATCGATCCCGGCTTCCGCGAGGTAATAGCGCAGCAGGTAATTGTGCATCGAATAGTCGAAAGGCACCGCGAGCTTGAAGCCCTTCCAGCTCTTCGGGTCGCGCCTGTCCTTGTGCTTCATCGCCAGGGTGATCGCCTGGCCGTTGACGTTCTCCACTGCCGGCATCGTGTAGGGAACGGGGTTCGATCCGACGCCGAGGGAGATGGCGATGGGCATCGGCGCCAGCATGTGGGCGGCGTCGTATTCCTTGTTCAGGGTCTTGTCGCGGATCACCGCCCAGCCGGCGGTCTTCACCACCTCCACGTTCAGCCCCTGCTTCTCGTAGAAACCCATGGGTTTCGCCATGATGATCGGCGTGGCGCAGGTGATCGGAATGAAGCCGACCTTGAGATCGGTCTTCTCGGGCTTCGCCCCTTGCGCGAAGGCCTCCGCCACGAATTTCGTGGGCAAGAACTGGCTCACGGCAGCCAGCGCCGTCGCCGCGCCGACGCTCCTGAGGAAGGCGCGCCGCTGGGCATCCTCGGGGAAGAGGGCCCGCATCACCGCGCCTTCGACGGCCCGCGTGATCGCGGCGTCGCCGGACGGAGCTTCGGCATCGTGCGCGGCTTGATCGTGATGGTCTCCGCAGGAGCAGCCCCCGCGCTTCAAGGTCAGCCGGGCGTTGAACGGATCGTCGAAGAGCGCCATGTCGCGGACCTTTCTGCGGAGACTGTCTCTTCATGGCAAACGTTGTGCCATCCATGGTTCCATTAAAAATCACAACCGGAACAATGGTTTGAGAGATAGACGAACATTACGAAATATCGTCGATTACGGTTTTTCGTGACGCATGCTACGAGATATCGTGATGGAAAACTCAGTCGCGCCGCCTGCTTCGGCCTATGGCCCCGCCTTCGACAGGGCGGCGGAGGCGATGCTGGTGCTCGATCCGGTGGCCGACGAGATCCGGGACGCCAACCCGGCCGCCGCGCGGCTGCTCGGCTACGATCTCGATGTCCTGCGGGGCATGCGCGTGACCGGCCTTCATCCCGACCAAGTGCCGACGCTGATCGTCTTCACCCAGGCCGTCCAGGCGCGGGGCCGCGATTGGACCCACGCCCTCTCGCCGAGGCACGCGGAGGGGCACGGCCTCCATGTGGAATATAGCGGGACGATCCTGCCGGGCGAGCCGGCGCTCCTCCTCGTGAGCCTGTTCGACCTCGACGAGCGTCGCCGCCGCCTCGTGGATACGGAGGCCGACGCGCATATGCGCGCCGGCCTGACCGAGTGGCAGCGGATGGAGCGGATCTTTCGCGATATCGAGCGAGAAAACCAGCTGATCCTGCGCGCGGCCGGCGAGGGCATCTACGGGGTCAATGCCGAGGGTATCACCACCTTCATCAACCCGGCGGCGGAGCGGATGCTGGGTTGGGACGCCGCCGACCTCGTCGGGCGCGACATGCATGCCACCGTCCATCACAGCCACCCGGATGGCTGCCATTACCCGCATCAGGATTGCCCGATCTATGCCGCCTTCCGCGATGGGGCCGTGCATCAGGTGGATACCGAGGTGTTCTGGCGCCGAGACGGCACCCCGATCTTCGTGGAATACACGTCGACGCCGATCCGCGACCGGGGCCGGCTCCTCGGCGCGGTCATCGTGTTCCGCGACATCAGCCAGCGGCGGGAGGCCGACGAGCGCCTGCGCCAGGCCCTGGCGGAGGTCGATTCCCTGCGCCAGCGCCTGGAACTCGAGAACGCCTATCTGCGCGAGGAAATCCGCGAGGGGGGGCACCACCAGGGCATCATCGGCCGTTCTCCGGCCATCGAGGCGACCCTCCGGCAGATCGATCTCGTGGCCGGCACCGACGCCACCGTCCTCGTCACCGGCGAATCCGGCACCGGCAAGGAGCTCATCGCCCGCGCCATCCACGAGGCGAGCCGCCGCCGGGACCGGCCGCTGATCCGGGTGAATTGCGCGGCGATCCCGCGTGAACTGTTCGAAAGCGAGTTCTTCGGCCACGCAAGGGGCGCCTTCACCGGCGCCCTGCGCGACCGGGTCGGGCGCTTCGAACTCGCCGATGGCGGCACCCTGTTCCTCGACGAGGTCGGCGAAATTCCCATCGACCTGCAGGGCAAGCTCCTGCGCGTGCTGCAGGAGCGCCAGTTCGAGCGGATCGGCGAGGAACGGACCCGCCTCGTCGACGTCCGTCTCGTGGCCGCCACCAACCGCGACCTCAAGGCCGAGGTGAAGCGGGGGCGCTTTCGCGAGGATCTCTATTTCCGCCTCAACGTGTTTCCCATCGCGGCCGTGCCCCTGCGCGAGCGGCCGGAGGATATTCCCCTCATCGCCCAGCACTTCCTGAAGGGCGTGGCCCGGCGGCTCGCCATGCCCGACCTGCGTCTCACGGAAGGCGATGTCCGCCGCCTCGCGCGCTACGACTGGCCCGGAAATGTCCGCGAGCTGGAGAACATCGTCGAGCGGGCGGCGATCCTGGCCGTGCGCGGGCGGTTGCGGTTCGACCTGCCCGAGGCCGAGAGCCCTGGTCCCGTCGAGGGCAGGCGCCCGCACGGCGAGGTCTCACCTGGCCTCACCCCCGCCACCGAGGCCGAGCGAAGGGCGCGCGACCGGGCCGATATCTCCGCCGCCCTGGTCTTGAGCAAGGGCCGCGTCTTCGGGACCGGAGGGGCGGCCGAACTGCTCGGCGTCAAGCCGACGACGCTCGCCTCCCGCATCAAAGTGCATGGCCTGACGGGTGTAGGCCGCTCTAACGACAAAGCTCGCTTCTAGTCGATCAACTCGTCCTGCGTGTATCTCGGATGGTCCGAGTTGTTGATGTAGGATATTGAATCGAATTTTCTCGATTGTGAAAGCTTCGCTTGAAGAATCGCCAGCATAAAAGTGCTCAACACAAAAAGGGATGTGATGAGCGAGAGGCGGTCGGAGGCGCGATACAAGGTCATCCTGCCGGCTCTTTGCTGGGGACGGCATCGGCAGAATTTCTACGCGGTTACCGACGATCTCTCCTCGGACGGCATTCGTTTCAAGTCATCGGTCGTGCCCGCCGTCGATGAGCGACTGACCTGCAGTATCCGCCATGCCGGATCCCTCGAGGCCATCGTCGTGCGAGCGGAGGCCGCTTCCTTCGCCATCCGCGTTCTCAGCGCCGACCATCCCCTCGGGCTCGTGGTGCAGAGCCTCCTCAGCGTCGCCAAATCGCAGAATCCGCCGCCTCTGGTGACGCGCGTCCATCCTCGTATCGTGCCGGAGATTCAGGACGTGCTGGTCACGACCGAGGCCGGATCGATGCTTCCCGGCCGTGTCATCAACATCTCGGCATCGGGTGTGGCCGTTTCCATGGAGGAGCCCCTCGACGTCGGCACGCTGATCGTCATCGGAAACACCAGAGCCAAGGTCGCCCGTCGGTTCGACAACGGCATCGGCGCGTCCTTTCTCTCGCCGCTCCAGGCAGGCGCGGTGGGCCCGCATATCGTGCTCTGATCGCGGTCTCAGGGCTGTGCGGCGGCGCCGTTCGACCAGGGTGCCGCCGCGAACCGGCTTGTCAGGAAGGCGATGAGCGCAAGCACGCGGGCCGGGCGCGGGTCTCCCGGCGGCGTGACCAGATGCAGGGCGATGGGCGGAAGCTCCCATCCATGCAGCACCCGTTCGAGCCGCCCGGCCCGAAGATCCTCCCAGACCATGAAATCCGGCTGGACGGCGAGGCCGAGCCCGGCGCGAAGGGCGGGAGTCAGGGCGTCGGCATTGTTGGCCCGCAGCGGCCCGGCGGGAAGGATGACCGCCTCCTCGCCCTCGCGGCTGGTGAAGATCCAGCGGTCCGGGCTCGGCAGGTAGGCGTAGCCGAGGCAGGCATGGCGGGCGAGATCGCGCGGATGGTCCGGCCTGCCATGCCGGTCGAGATAATCCGGCGACGCAACGAGGGCGCGGTTCACGAGGCAGAGGCGCCGCGCCCGCAGGGAGGAATCCGCCAGCGCGGCGATGCGCAGGCCGATATCGAAGCCCCCACCCACGAGATCCACGAGGGCATCGCTGAAATGGAGGTCCACCGAGACCTCCGGATACTGACTGAGGAAATCCGGAAGGATCGGGGCCACGTGGAGGATCCCGAACGACATGGGGGCGGCCAGCCTCACCATGCCGCGCGGAACCGATGACGAGGCCGTGGCCTGGGCTTCCGCCGCTTCGCCCTCCGCGAGGATGCGCGCGGCGCCGTCCCGCGCCGCATGGCCCATCTCCGTCAGGGCGATCTTGCGCGAGGTCCGGTGGAACAGGCGGCTACCGATCCGGGCTTCGAGGCGGGTGATCGCCTTCGAGACCGTGGCCTTCGACAGCCCGAGTTCATCCGCCGCCCGCCCGAAGGACCCTCTCTCGGCAACCTTCGCGAAGATCGCCCAGGCTTCGAAATCCGGCAGTTTCATAGGCGCATTTCCAGAAACGATAGGTTTCCATTGTTTCTGTTTTCATGCGGCATGCCAAGCCCCAGATTGTCGTCATCACGAAGCGGCGCGGTGGTCCTCCACCGGCCAGCGCGTCCGGGAGACACGATCATGTCCGATAACGGCCTGCACCACGTCACCGCCTATGCCGGCGACATCCAGCGCAACCTCGATTTCTATCGCCGCGTTCTTGGCCTGCGCCTGGTGAAGAAGACCGTCAATTTCGACGATCCCTCGACCTATCACCTCTATTACGGCGACGATGCCGGCCGCCCCGGCACGATCCTGACGTTCTTTCCCGTCGCCCATGCCGCGCGGGGACGGGTCGGGATCGGCGAGACGCAGGAGACCGCCTTCCGCGTTCCCCGCGCCTCCATCGGCTGGTGGACCCACCGGCTGATCGAGAAGGGCGTCGACCACGACGCGCTGGTCCAGCTCTTCGGCGAGCCGGTCCTTCGCCTGCGCGATCCCGACGGGATGGTGCTGGCCCTGGTCGGGGTCGACGAGGCCACCGAGGGGGCGCCTTCCTGGACCGGTGCCGAGGTTCCGGCCGAGCACGCCATCCGGGGCTTCCACGGCGTCACCCTGCTCCTCAAAGAGGCGGAGCCGACGGCGCGGATCCTCACCGGGGTGTTCGGCTTCTCCGAGGCCGGGCGCGACGGGGCGATGACCCGCTACGACAATGGCGGCGCTCTCGGCGGGTTCGTCACCCTCCGGGCGGTGGGCGAGTTCCTGCGCGGCCGGCCCGGTGCCGGCTCGGTCCATCACATCGCCTTCCGGGCGAAGGACGATGCCGAGCAGGCCGCCATGGTGGCCGATCTCACCGGCACCCATGGCCTGCAGGTGACCGAGCAGCGGGACCGCGCCTATTTCCGCTCGGTCTACTTCCGCGAGCCCGGCGGCGTGCTGTTCGAGATCGCCACCGACATCCCGGGCTTTGCCGTCGACGAGCCGGCCGAGACGCTGGGCGAGGCGCTCAAGCTCCCCGCCTTCCTCGAAGCGCACCGCGCGCGGATCGAGGAGGTTCTCCCCGTCATCGCCTGACACGGCCGCCCCTCCGCGAGGAGGGGCGGTTCCCACGCACTTTTCGCGAGGCCGTCATGACCAAGCTGTCCTTCACTCACCGTTTCGAGCCCGCGACCGTGGTCGGCTCGCCTCCGCTCCTCCTGCTCCACGGCACCGGCGGCGATGAGAGCGACCTGCTGCCCCTGGGTCGCGCCGTCTCGCCGGGCTCCGCCCTGCTGTCGCCGCGCGGACCCGTCCTGGAGAACGGCATGCCGCGCTTCTTCCGGCGTCTCGCCGAGGGTGTCTTCGACGAGGCCGACCTCCGGCGCCGTGCGCGGGACCTCGCGGATTTCATCGCGGAGGCCCGTGAGGCCTACGGAATCGCGGCCCCGGTGGCGCTCGGCTTCTCCAACGGCGCCAACATCGCCGCCGCCCTTCTCCTGCTCCATCCGGGCGTGCTGGCGGGAGCGGCGCTGCTCCGGCCGATGATGCCGCTGGCGGAGCCGCCCGTTCCCGACCTGACCGGCACGCCCGTGCTGATGCTGTCGGGCATGGCCGATCCGATCGTGCCGGCCGAGAACGCCGCGCGTCTCGCCGGAATCCTCGGCCGGGCCGGGGCGGATGTGGCGCACGACATCCAGCCGGCCGGGCACGGGCTCGGCCAGGCCGACGTCACGGCGGTTCAGGCGTGGATGGCCCGGATGGTCGAGGGAGAGCGCGCGGAAGCGAGGCTGCTTCGGTAGACCGCCTCGATCCCGTCGAGATGCCGGTCGAGGGTCAGCGGATCGGCCCAGAACAGGTCGTAGGCCGCATCCGACATCCGGCGCGCCTCCGCGTCGTCGGAGAGACGCATGAGGGCGGCGGCGAGGGACTCCGGTTTGCCGGACGCGAACCAGAGACCGTTGACGCCGTCCTCCACCGCTTCCCGTCCGGCGCAGATGTCGCTGACGATCACCGGCGTCCCCGCCGCCAGGGATTCGAGCACGGTGAGGGGCTGGCCCTCGTACCAGACCGAGGGGAAGACGAGGGCGCGGGCCGCGCGCATCAGCGCCTTGACCTCGGCCGGGTTCTTCCAGCCGAGGAAGCGGGCCTCCGGATAGTCCAACTCCAGTTGCGCCCGCTGCGGGCCGTCGCCGATGAAGACGGCCGTCTGCCCGGCGAGGCGGGCGGCCTCGGCGAAGACGTTCGCGCCCTTCTCGGGCGAGACCCGCCCGACGAAGACGATGTCGCCCAGGGGCCGATCCGCTTTCCGCCCGAGGGGCTCCGCGTCCACCGGGTTGGAGACCTCGAAATAGCGCGTCCGTTTCGGCAGGTAGGGGGCGAGAACGGTCTTCTGAAGCCGGCTGATGGTGATGACGGTGGCCGCGCTGCCCACCAGCCCCGACCCCCGCATCAACGCATGGCGGCCGACCCGCATCAGTTTGCGGGCATAGCTCCGGGAATCGCAATTGTAGGCGATGCAGGCGGGCGAGAGCGGAGTGCGGTGGCAGGCGGCCGAGATCGGGTAATCGTAGAAGCCACCATTGGGGCAGGCGAGATAGTATTCGTGCATGGTGAACACCACCGGCACCCTCGTCGCCTTGAGCACCGGCCCGATGGAGGGCGACAGGGCCTTGGCCCAGCCATGGACGTGGACGACGCTGTCTTCCGGATCGTAGCCGGAGAGAAGCGCTTGGAGGCGAAGCGCCGCCGGCCGGTTCCAAAGCCATTGCACGCCGAAACTGGCGAGCGAGGTCGTGAGCGCCACGTCGGTCTGGCCAAGCACGATCACCTCGATACCGGCGGCCGCCAGACGCGGATCGGCCGGGCCGACGGCTGCGAAGAACACGACCCGGTGGCCGCGTCCCGCGAGGCCGAGGGCGCTCTCGATAGCGACCTTCGCCTGCCCACCGTTGATGAAGGCGTGATCGGCGACGATGATGACATTCATGACCGCATCGGACCGGGTGATGGTCATTTACGCGCGATGACGAAAGCGAAGCTCGTGAAGGTCCGCCAGTCGCGGCTCCGGGCGAGGCGCGTGAATGCGTCGTCGATCTGGCGCAGGCCGGGCAGCTTGTGGAAGTAGCTATAGCCGTAGAACGGCAGCACGACGATCTCGCGAAAGCCGATCTCCTTCAGGAGCGGCACGATCGCCGCCTCGCTGCCCCGGCAGTAATTGTAATGCGCCGGAAATTTCGGGTTGCCGCCATCGTCCCTGCGGTCCGGGAACAGGGTGTGGAGCACGGCGCGCGACAGGGCCTCCGGCATGAGCTGGTTGGCGACGAAGGGTGGGGCGAACAGGGTGGGAAAGAAGCTGAGCGCTGCGCCGCCCGGGGTTAGGAGGCCATGGATGTTGCGCCACATCTGCGCCACGTCCGGCACGTGCTCCATCACCATCGAGCAATAGGCGAAGTCGAACCGGTTTCGGCCGATGGTGTCGAGGGTGGAAGGCGAGGCGATGTCGCAGCAGAGTTTCGAGAATTCGGGAGGAGCGAGATCGAGCTCCTTCTGCGAGATGTCGTTGATCGTCACCCTGATCCCATGCCGGACCAGTTCCGGCGGCTGGAAGACCGGGTCGCGCCCGCCGCCGATCTCGAGATGGTCGCGAAGGTCGTACTCGTTGGTGAGGGCGACGATCGTGTTCTTGTAGTTCTCCCAACTCCAGTTCCAGTCGGGCGAATAGCCTAGGTCGCGCGCGATGGCGCGGATGTCGCGCGGGGCCACCAGCGGGCGTGTGGCCGACGCCTTGGGGGTGGTCGGATCCGGGTTCGCACTCGTCATGCTCATCGCGATGCGCGCCTTCTGAAGCGGTCGAGCCGCGTTGCAGCAGTGAGGGCTGCCTGTCTGACAACGAGCCTAAAGCGTACCCGGTTACGGAGATCTCACGGTCTTCCGGGCGGTCAATGAATTTCGAAGGCTGCCTTAACGGCCCATGGCCTTAATCGCGCCATCATGGACCGTTGTTCAGGGTGGGCCGGTCGTCTCGGCGCGGTAACTCACCCGCGTCTTCCGACGATGGCCTTCCGAAGGATGCCACGCCTTGCTTCTCCCCGCGCGACGCCATCGTCTTCGTGACGAGCCAGACCGGGGTGACGCCTGATGCTACCGCCGCACCGCTGGTTCTGGATGCTCATTCTCGTCGCCTGCAGCGGCGCCGGGCTCCTCTATGACCTTCTGTTCGCCAACGGCGCCTCGCCGCTGGCCGGGGTGATCTATGGCCTCGCGGTGGGGGCGACCACCCTCGCCTTCGACCGTGGCCTGATCTTCGGCGGCCTTCAGGCGCGCTTGCGCCAGTTGCCGGCGAAGATCTACGTGCTCACGGCCGAGCTCGCCTATGTCCTGATGATCGCCAGCGGCATCGCGCTCGGGGGCCTCGTCGTCTGGGCCCTGGGCCTGACCGGGGACGCGCTCAAGGACGCCGTCAAGATCACGCCTCGGGTCCTCGCCTACTCGCTGGCGGTGTCGGCGATGCTCGTCTTCGTCATCCGCATGCGCGATCTCATCGGCGGCGAGGTGTTCGTGAACTTTCTCGTCGGCCGCTATCACAAGCCGGTGCGCGAGGACCGCATCTTCCTCTTCCTCGACGTCGTCGGCTCCACCGCCTTCGCCGAGACCCATGGCGACCTGAAGGCCCAGGCCTATCTCGGCGCGGTCTTCGCCGCCCTCGCCGAGCCCGTGCGCCGCAACCACGGCTCCACCGACGATTACATCGGCGACATGGCCATGATCACCTGGCCGATGGAGCGGGGCCTCAAGGACGGGCGCTGCGTCGCCTGCGTGTTCGACGTCCTCGACAGGATCGAGGCCGAGGCGTCGATCTGGCAGGCCCGTTTCGGCGTCGTACCCCGTTTGCGGGCGGCGCTGCATGGCGGCTCCATCGTCACGGCCGAAGTCGGGGTCGACCGGCACAAGATCGCGTATTTCGGCGACACGGTGAACGTGACTTCGCGGATCGAGGCCCTGTGCCGGCCCCTGGGCACCGAGATCCTGATTTCGGACGATCTCCTCGCCCGCCTTCTGCGCCTGCCCGAGGGCATCCACGCCCGCTCGCTCGGCGCCCACGCCCTGCGTGGCCGGGGCCAGCCCCTCGCCGTCTCGACTCTGGAGCGGGTGGTTCCGGCGCTCGAGGAGGCCGAGGGCGGACGGAGCGTGACCGCGCCCTTGGCCGCGCCCTTGGCGGCGTCCGCATGAGCGAGCCGGCCGCCGACCGTTCGATCGTCGTCTACATCGACGCCGATGCCTGCCCGGTGAAGGACGAGACCTACCGGGTCGCCGGCCGATACGGCCTGCATGTCTACGTGGTGGCGAACAGCTTCATCACCCTGCCGCGGGAACCCTGGATCGAGCGCGTCGTCGTCAGCGACCGTTTCGACGCCGCCGACGATTGGATCGCGGAACGGGCGAGGCCGGGGGCTGTCGTCGTCACCTCGGACGTGCCTCTGGCGAGCCGCTGCGTGAAGGCCGGGGCCGAGGTGCTCGCGCCGACTGGGAAGCCCTTCAGCGAGAGCGGGATCGGTCTCGCCCTCGCCACCCGCAACCTGATGCAGGACCTGCGCGAGGCGGGCACGATCACGGGCGGCCCGCGACCGTTCTCGGCCCGGGACCGCTCCGCCTATCTCGGCGCGCTCGACCGAACCGTGATGCGGCTCAAGCGGGGCGGCTTCGGCTGAGGTTCGCCCTGTCCCGAGCCGCGTCCGGGATTCGTTTCGGCTTCGTCACGAGCCGTTCCCCATGGCCTCGCCGAAGGACTGGACCAGCCTGTCCTCCAGCCGACCCTTCATGTCCGAGAGGATCGCCATGGCGACGGCGTTCGGCATGGCCGGCTTGTAGGCGCGTTTCTCGGTCAGCGCCGAGTAGATGTCGCAGATCGTCATCAGCCGCACGGTATCGCCGATGGAATCCCCGCTGAGGCGGTCGGGATAGCCCGAACCGTCGAGCATCTCGTGATGATGCCGCACGGCGCCGAGGGTGAGGGCATCGCAGCCGGCCGCTTTCAGCTTCTCGTAGCCGATGACCGGGTGCGTGCGCATGACCGTCATCTCTCCCTCGTCGAGCCGGCCCGGCTTGTTGAGGATCGCCAGCGGAATCCGGGCTTTCCCCAGATCGTGGAGCAAAGCGGCGCGGACGAAGTGATTGCGGTCGCTGGCCGAGAAGCCGAGGTGAAGCGAAAACTTGGCGGCAACGCCTGCGACCAGCAGGCAATGCTGGTAGGTGGCGTCATCATGCGTCCAGACCCGGTCGAGCCAACGGGTCAATCCGCCGTCGCGAACCGCTTCGATGATCGGTTCGAGGCTGGCATCGACCTGTGCCAGAGCGACCGGGCCGTTCGACCGGGCGCCATCGAACAGGCGGGTCAGGACTTCGGTGGCCCGTGCCACGCCGCGCTCGATGCTCCGCACCGGCCTGTCCGCACGGTCCTGGATCACCTGCGTCATCATCGTGCGGGCGACCATGGCGGGGGGCGTGTGCGCCGAGAGGCAGCACGTCGCGCCGAGGTTCTTGGCGTCGCGTAGGCCGTTCTCGCTCGTGTTGCGCAAGAGGCAGATGATGGGGACGTCCGCGCCGTTGAGCTTCGCGAAGGCCCGGCGCATGGCGGTCACGGCGTCGCGCCGAGCGAGGGTCACATCGGATATCGCACCAATCGTCTCACGCGTGATGTCGAAGGCCGCATCGAATCGGACGACCTTGCAATCCGCTACGAGGCTCAGTTCGCCGCGCAAGATCTCGCTGCTGTCCGGCCGGTCTGTGATTAATAGGACTGTCCCATCCAGCATTCGCACTAAGCCCGAGATCCGGCGATACCCGCGGGTTCGTGATAATTTGCAAACATGGAAAGAAGCTTAATCCAGTCATGATGCATAATGATAAAAGTACAAAGTGACATTCGACAGGGCGTGACCTACTGAGCGTGCAACTTGAGATGTGTCGAAATGGAGGTTGCAGCTTCATTCGCCGCTCTCATACCTTCTTCATAGGCTCCACCGGCGGTTCCCCATTGCAGGCGGGACAGCGCCTCCCCGGCGAACCAGATCTTGTTGCCCAGCGATGCCTGAAGTTGCGTCCGTGCCGGAGCATGTCCGGGCGGGACCACGGCCCATGAACCGAGCGACCAGGGGTCGTGGCGCCACTCGCTGATGGCCGGAATGGAGAGATCGTGCAGGGCGCGATGGCCGACATGGTCCGCCAGGACAGCGCGCACGAGGCGCCGGACGGAATCCGGGTTCCGGCCACGGGCATCCAGGGCCTGGGTCATCGGCGTGTCGAGTTCGAACAGATGAAACGGCGTCCCATCCACACGTGTGAGCAGTCCGGGAGGCTTGTGGCGTCCGCCCGTCAAGGCGGCGAGCCGGTCGCGCCCGAGGAAGGGTGCGGACGGCCAGTGCAGCACGGCGTGTTCGTAGATCCCGCTGGAGAATCCGTCGATGGCCGCGCGCGTCTTGGGCGGCAGGGACGGGGTGAAGAGCGGTGCTGCGCGCAGCACCATCATCGGGATCGTCACGATCACCGCCGCGGCCCGCCGCACCGATCCGTCCGCCACCTCCACGGTGACACCGGTTCCCGACCAGTCGATGCGCACGACCGGCGTGTTCAGGGCGATGGGAAGCCCCTGCGCCAGACGGGCGAGATAGCCGCCGAAGCCGCCGGCGATGAAGTAATTGTCGCCGTATTCCATGCTGGGGAAGTCGTGGAGGGAGATCTCCGTGAGGGGGCGCCCGGAGACGAGGCCGTGGACGAGGGCGATGCGTTCCGCCCAAGGGCCCAGACCGGGCGGGAGGGCACTGGACGCCGGGCGGTCGGGGCCTTCGAGGCCGGCCTGGCTGGTCAGGGCGCGATCGGCCACCGAGAAGGCACGGGCATGGGCCGCGACTTCCGCCCGGCGTCCTTTCCGGCCCGATACGAGCAGGTGTCCCTCCTGCGCGGCGACCCGCAGGGGCTCGCCACGCGCCTTGCCCAGGCGAACCAGCGGATTGATCGGTCCGGCATGGAGCCAATGCCCGCCGAGATCCACCGGGTGGCCGCGCAGCATCGTGGTAAGCAGCCGACCGCCGATCCGATCGCGCGCCTCCAGCACCGCCACCGAGATGCCCCGCTCCGTAAGGGTCCGCGCCGCGGCGATGCCGGCGGCGCCCGCGCCGACCACGATCACATCCGCGTGGTCGGGCAGCGGTG